>NZ_JBIAXT010000040.1:0-73309 GCF_042896945.1 Streptomyces sp. NPDC001222 | reverse complement strand
GGACCCAACCACCCCCGCCGGGTACAACACCCCCCCCCCCCCAACGGGTTCTAGCCACACGGTCACCGCCCCCAACTCCCCGCCCTTAATGGTGTGGGGGGGTGGGGGGGGGGGGGGCGCCCCCGCCCCCCCACCACCCCGTTGCATCTGAAAAGGCAGAGCGCGCCAGGACCGCTGCGGACGAGACCCGTCACAGCGCGGACCCCGGGCGCGCTCCTGTCGTTCGGTCCCTGACCAGATACAGCCACCCCGGCACATCCACCTCGGCCCGCACCGTCTTGCCCGGTGGCGGGTCCCGGTCCAGCACCTCCCATCGGGCGGCGAGCGCGTCGACCAGGAGGAACCCGCGGCCGGCTTCCGCCAGTGGCGCCGGGGGCGTCGTGCCACCGGGGCCCGGCGGGCGAGGCGGTCCGCTGCGGGTGTCGCTGACCTCGATGCGGACGCTGCCCGTGACGAGGGAGAGCCGCAGCTCGAAGTCCCGCCCGGGCACCCGGCCGTGGGTCACCGCGTTGGCGGCGAGTTCGGCCACGATCACGGCGGCGGCGTCTGAGGTCTCGGTGCCGTGCGGGATACCCCAGGTGTGCAGTTGGTGCAGGGCGAGGTGCCGGGCCAGGCGAGCGCCGCGCGTGGTGGCGCTGAAGCGCTGGGAGAACACACTTACGGTAACCGGGCGTTGGGGGCTTGAAGGTGCGGTCATGCGCTCAATCTGACGGCCTAGAAGGGTGTTTCACCAGGTCGACGCCGCGTGCGTCAGGACAGCGCACGCGCTTGCATCCTGAAATGTACCCGTGACAGCCCGTTACCATGTGCGGCGAAAGGCGGCCGAACGGTGGTCGACGGCGCGCGGGGAGCGGGCGGGATGCCACACCCTCGGAGGGCGCGCGCCCCTATGCCCGCTGACGAACACGTTCGTGACGTACTTGTTCGTGACGAACATGTTCGTTACGGTGAAGACATGACAGCACAGCCCCCGGCCCCCCGCAGCCGCCGCGACCGCCCCGCCAAGCCGGCCCTCACCCGGGACGGCATCATCGACACCGCTGTCGCGCTGATGCGCGCCGAGGGCCTGGAACGGGCCACCATGCGGCGGCTGGCGCAGGAGCTGGACACGGGTCCGGCGTCGCTGTACGTCTACGTCCGCAACACGGCGGAGCTGCACGCGGCCGTGCTCGACCGGCTGCTCGGCGAGGTGGACCTGTCCCCCGTGGGCACCAAGGGCGACTGGCGTGACCGGCTCGTCCGGCTGCTCACCTCGTACATCGATGTGCTCTTCGCCCACCCGGCGCTGGCCCGCGCGGCCCTGGTGGCCCGCCCCCACGGCGAGCACTACCTCGACCTGGTGGAGGCGATCCTCGCCCTGCTCGCCGAGGGGGAGGTGCCGCCCGGGCGGGCGTCATGGGGCCTCGACCTGCTGTTGCAGTACGCGACGGCGAGCGCGGCCGAGCACTCCACGCAGAGCCAGGAGCCCGAGGCCCAGGAGGACTGGGACGCGCTGGCCCGGGCCCTGCTGGACGCCCGGCCCGAACGGCACCCGCAGATCGCCGCCCTGGGCACGGCCTTGGTGTCCGGCCCCGGCGAGGCCCGTCTGGCCTGGGGGTTCCAGGTGCTGATCAGCGGCATCACGGCGGCACCCGAGCCGCCCACCACTCCGCGTACACCCCGTACGCCCACTCCCTGAGGAGGCCGCCATGGCCACGGGAAAGTCCGCACCCACCCACCACCCCGTCACCGTCGTCGGCGCCGGCCTCGGCGGTCTCGTCGCCGCACGGGTCCTGCATGTGCACGGCATCGAGGCGGCCGTCCACGAACGCGACGCCTCGCCCACCGCCCGCCCCCAGGGCGGCATGCTCGACCTGCACGAGGAATCGGGGCAGGCCGCGCTGCGCGCCGCCGGGCTCTTCGAGGAGTTCCGGGCGATCGTCCACCCCGGCGGCGAGGAGTTCCGTGTCCTCGACCCGGACGGCACGGTCCGTTTCAAGGACACCGAGGAGACCGGCCGGCCCGAGGTCGACCGCAACGACCTGCGGCGCATCCTGCTGGACTCGCTGCCGGAGGGCACGGTCCGCTGGGGCACGAAGGTGACCGGCGCGCGCCCCCTGGGCGACGGACGCCATGAGGTGACCCTCGCCGACGGGACCGCGTTGACCACGGACGTGCTGATCGGCGCGGACGGCGCCTGGTCCCGGATCCGCCCCCTGCTCTCCCCGGCCGTGCCCGCCTACGCCGGGGTGTCCTTCGTCGAGACGGACCTGCACGAGGCGGCCGTACGGCACCCCGCGACGGCCGAGCTCCTGGGCGGCGGCATGATGTTCGCGCTCGCCGACGGCAAGGGATTCCTCACGCATCTGGAGACCGACGGCTCGATCCACGCGTACGTCGCGTTCAAGGTGCCCGAGGACTGGCTGCCGGGGCTCGACTTCACGCGCCCGGGCGCGGTCAAGGAGGCGCTGCTCGCCCATTTCGAGGGCTGGGACGACCGGCTGCGCGCCTTGATAGCCGACGCGGACGGCGCACCGACCCCGCGCCCGATCCACGCCCTGCCGGTCGGCCACCGCTGGGCGCACACGCCGGGCGTGACGCTCCTCGGCGACGCGGCGCACCTGATGTCGCCGTTCGCGGGCGAGGGGGCGAACGCGGCGTTGCAGGACGGCGCGGAACTCGCCACGGCCCTGGCGGCCCACCGGGACTCCTTCGACACCGGTCTCCTCGCCTACGAACAGGCCCTTTTCCCGCGCGCGGAACACACCGCCGTCGAGTCGGCCCAGGGCCTGGACCTCCTCTTCGGCCCGAACGCTACGGAGAACCTGGTGGCCATGATGAGCGGGCGGCCGGACTAGGGGGTGTCTCGCCTCCACCAGGCCGGCACCCAGGAGGGCACAGGGCGTCCGGGCACCGGGAGCGGCCACCGCCGGCACGCGCAGTGCCGTCTCGGCGGCCAGATCGGCGGTCACCGCGCCCCCTTTCCGGCGCTCAGCTCGGCGGTCACGACCCGACCGTCGTGCGCGGGCGTCCGCCTACGGGTTCTCCCAGGCCGCCGGCTCCGCAGCGAGCTCCCGTACCGGTGCCGGCAGGGTGCCCGACGCGATGTCCGCGAGCGTGACGCCCTCCAGGATGCGGCGGACGTTCGCCCGGACCGCCACCCACAGCGGCAGCAGCGGCTCGGCGGGACCGGTGTAGGCGAGTTGGCTCGGGCGTTCCCCGCGTACGGAGACGATCGGGCCGTCCACCGCGCGGATGATGTCCGCGACCGTGATCGAGTCGGCGGGACGGGCCAGCCGGTAACCGCCGGTGCCGCCGCGCCGGCTGTCGACCAGGCCGCCGCGGCGCAGATCACCGAGAATGCCCTCCAGGAACTTGTGCGGAATGCCCTGCGCGGAGGCGACCGTCTCCGCCTTGACCGGACCGCTGTCCTGCCGGACGGTCAGCTCCAGCGCCGCCCGTACCGCGTAATCCGCCCGCGCCGAGATCCTCATGGACCCATTGTCGGGCCTGCCCCCATGCACAATGGCCGCATCCGCGCCCGTCGAGGAGACTGTCTTGGAGCTGAGCAGACGTACCTTCAGCGCGATCGCCGGCACGGCAGCGCTCGGGCTCTCACTCGGCGGGAGCAGCGCCCTGTGCGTGGCGGCCGCCGGCGTGCCGACCGGCCCACCGCCCGCCACGCCGGGCGCGGACGGCCGGACGCACCGGGTGGACTTCGACCGGTACTCGATGATCGTCGACGGCCGGCGGGTCGTGCTGTGGTCCGGCGAGATGCATCCCTTCCGGCTGCCGAGCCCGTCCCTGTGGCGGGACGTGCTGCACAAGCTCCGCGCGTACGGCTACAACACGGTCAGCGTCTACGTCTCCTGGAACTACCACTCCCCGGCCCCGGGGTCCTACGACTTCACGGGCGTACGGGATCTGGACCTCTTTCTGCGCACGGCCGCCGAGACCGGGCTGTATGTGACCCTGCGCCCGGGCCCGTACATCAACGCCGAGGTCGACGCGGGCGGCTTCCCCGGCTGGCTGACCGCCACCCGGGGCACGGCCCGCACGGCCGACCCGACGTATCTGCGTCACGTCGACGAGTGGCTGACCGCCGTGAACCGGATCGCGGTACGGCACCTGTACACCAGGGGCACCGGCACGATCGTGCTGTACCAGCTGGAGAACGAGTACGCGAACCACGTCACCGAGCCCACCGGCCGGGACTACATGGCCCATCTGTACCGAAAGGTGCGGGCCGACGGCATCGACGTGCCGCTGTTCCACAACGACAAGGGCAGGAACGGGGACTGGGCGCCCGGCACGTTCGACACCGGCGGTGAGCGCGGCCGCTGGCTGTACGGCTTCGACGGCTATCCGTCGCCGTTCCAGACCCCGCCGGACTGGGGGTACTTCGGCCCGGGCGGGATCAAGGGCGGCTCCACGGCGAGCCCCGAAACCCCCGGTCTCATCGCTGAGTTCGGGGGCGGCTGGTTCGATCCCTGGGGCGGCGCGGAGTTCGGCGGGAAGGGGTACGCCGAGTCGCGCCGCACCCGTGACGCGGCGTACGAGCGGCGCTTCTATCTGACCAACCTCGCCAACGGCATCAAGATCCACAACGTCTATATGACCTTCGGCGGCACCTCCTGGGGCTGGCTGCCCGCGCCCGCCGTCTACACGTCGTACGACTACGGGGCCGCCCTCGACGAGGCCAGGCAACCCACCGCCAAGCTCGTCCCGATGCACCAGATCGGGCATCTGCTGCAGAGCTTCCCCGACCTGGCCAAGCTGGACCGGGCGGCGGACGTCTCCGTCGGCGCGCCGGAGATCAGGGCCTACCATCTCGTCAGTCCCGACACCGGGGCGCACGTGTACGTGCTGCGCAACGACTCCCCCACCGACGCCGTCGCCGCCGTGCCGCTCGCCGGGACGACCGTCCAGGTGCCGGTCCCCGGCCGGGACGCCCGGCTGCTGGCCGCCGGGATCTCCCTCGGCCGGTGGACACTGCGCCACTCCACCGCGCAGCCCATGCTGCGCATGACCGCCGGCCGCCAGGACATCGCCGTGTTCACGGGCCGCACGGGCGAGGAGACGGAGACCGCCCTGGAGAGCACGAGCGAGCCCGCCGTCACCGTGCTGGAGGGCACGGCCGACTGGACCTGCGAGGGCGGCGTCCTGCGCGTGCGCGCCCGGCTCGACGGCCTCACCCGGATCGCGGTGACGGACAGGAGAGGTGCGGCCCCCCTGCTTCTGCTGCTCGCCGACGACGCGGCCTCCGTACGGCTGTGGCCGCGCACCACTCCCTCGGGGCCGGTCCTGGTGCACGGGCCCGCCCTGCTGCGCACCGCCGTGCTGCGCGGTGCGACCGCCGAGCTGACCGGCGACACGGTCGAGGAGGCGGACCTGGAGGTGTGGGCGCCGCGCGGGGTGAGCGAGGTCGTCTGGAACGGGGCCGGGCTGCGCACACGGGGGACCCGCTCCGGCAGCCTGCGCGCCGAGCGGCGGCTGCCCGGCGCCGGTGCCGTGCGGCTGCCCGCACTGACGGGGTGGCGCCGCAAGGACGAGAACCCCGAGTCCGCCGCCGGTTTCGACGACTCGGCGTGGCGGACCGCCGACCTGACCACGTCCTTCAGCACGACCCCCGTGCCCGTCGGCGGGCCGGTCCTCTTCGCCGACGACTACGGCTTCCACTACGGGGACGTCTGGTACCGGGGCCGCCTCGAGGGCGCGGCCGGGGCCGAGTCGGTGTCCCTCTCCTATGTCACCGGCACCCAGGGCCTGTTGATGGCATGGCTGGACGGCCGCCCGCTGGGCACCCACCGGATGCCCGTGCCGGACACGGGCACGGTCCGGCAGGCGACCTGGAAGGCCACGGCGACGTTCCCGCTCGCGCCGGGCAGCCGGTCCCTGCGCGAGAGCGGCCCGCACGTCCTCTCCGTCCTCGTCCGCCGGATGCAGCACGACCAGGACGGCCGGGCGAACGACAGCCACAAGGCGGGCCGGGGCCTGGCCTCGGTCGGCTTCAACGGCGCGTCCCCGTCCGTACGTTGGCGGATCCAGGGGGCGGCCGCCCCCGACCCCGTACGCGGCCCGCTCAACAACGGCGGTCTGTACGGCGAGCGGAAGGGCTGGCATCTGCCCGGCTTGCACGACGACGACTGGCGGCCCGCGCACCTCCCGAACGCCGAGCGACGACAGGGCGTGGTCTGGTACCGCACCGGCTTCCGGCTCTCGGTCGACCCCGCCACGGACGCGTCGATCGGCCTGACCCTCAGGGACGACCCGTCCCGCGCCTACCGGGTACAGATCTTCCTCAACGGCTGGAACATGGGCCAGTACATCAACGACGTAGGCCCCCAGCACACCTTCGTCCTGCCGAACGGGATCCTGAACACACGCGGCGACAACACCCTCGCCCTCGCCGTCCTGTCCGACGGCACCACACCCTCCGGCCCCGCCACAGCAGAACTGACCCTGCTCGGCCGGGCGTCCGGAGGCGTCCCGGTGGCACGGGTGTACTCCCCTGGCCCGGTGCGGTAGAAGCCGACCGGCCGATCCGGTCACGGCATCCCGTGGCCCGACCGGTCAGGCGTGCGATCGTTCCGGGGGAAGCGTGGTGTGGGCGATGCCCGTCAGGTTGCCCTGGACGATCAGTGGTTCGGTGAGGGACGAGCCGTCCAGGCCGGCCGCGTAGACGGTGCCGCCCAGGTCCGTCACGTAGAGGCGGGCGGACCTGCGGTCCAGGGCGAGGCCGATGCCCTCCATCAGGTGGGCCCACAGGATCTCGGGCTCCCGGCGGCCTGTGGACGGCGGGTCCAGCGGGGCGCGGTTCACGCTGTTGCCGCGTGGTGGGGCTCCGCGGTCCGTCCAGTACAGCATGCGTGCCGTGAGGTCGAGTTCCAGGTCGATCGGCTCCGGCAGCCCCTCGAACAGCACCTCGATGTCGCTCCGGCCGGCCGCGGTCTCGCCTGCCGGGACGTCGATCCCGGCGCGCAGGATCCTCCCGAGGCCCCCGTCGTTCGGGCCCTTCTGGGTCCAGTAGAGGTGTCCGGCGCCGGGGTCCACGGCCACGCCCACACACCATCTGGTCTCGTCACGACGGTCCTCCTCGCCCTCGCCCGCCCGCACCAGCGTCTCGACGTGCGAGCCGTCGAGGTCGCAGCGCATGACGCGCATCCCCTCCCGGTCGCCCCAGTACAGCTTCCGGCTCGTGGGCTCCAGTTGGAGTTGCTTGGGGGTGTGGGTGACGCCGGTCGGGACGATCGTCGTACGGTTGCCTCCGTCCAGGTCCACGCGCTCGATCGAGCCGTCGTCCGCCGACGGGACCCCCATGTTGGTCCAGTAGATGTGCCCGGCCTCGGCATCGACGGCGATCCCGTCCGGGATCCTGCATCCGGTGACGAGGATCTGCTTGCCGGAGCCGTCGGGGTGCACGGAGAACAGCCGGCCGCCACTGCTGGCCTCCAGCACGAACAGTCTGTCCCGCGGCCCGGTCATCGTCCCTCCTCCGCCCGCCCGTCGGCCCCCGGTCGCAGGTCGCCCTGGCTCGCACGCACCGCCAGCAGGCCGAACAGCATCGCGTCGCGCCGGGCGGCCAGTTCGTCGATCGAACGGCCGCCCGCCTCCTCCAGGACCCCGCTGACGATCTTCTCCCTGAGCTCGGGCGTGAACTCGGGCGCGCCCAGTTCCTGCCACGCCTCGACCATCCGCGGCATGAGGGTGTCCATGAAGTGCCGGATGCCGCCCTCGCCGCCGCCCAGATGCCACAGCAGGCTGGGGCCCATCACGCCCCACCTCAGTCCCGGTCCCCAGGACACGGCGTCGTCGGCGTCGGCGACGTCGAGCACTCCCTGCTCGATGAGATACACGACCTCGCGGTACAGGGCGACCTGGATGCGGTTGGCGACGTGCCCGGGCAGCTCCTTCTTGAGGTGGATCGGCTTCTTGCCGATCGCGGCGTAGAAGGCCATGACCTCCCGGACCGTCTCCGGGGCCGTTCTCGATCCACCGACGACCTCGACCAGCGGGATGACATGCGGCGGGTTGAAGGGGTGGCCGACGACGGTGCGCTCCGGATGCCGGCACCCGGCCTGGATGGCGCTCATCGTGATGCCCGACGTGCTGGACGCGATGATGGCGTCCGGCGGGGTGGCGTCGTCGATGTCGGCGAACAGCTTGACCTTGAGTTCCGGGCGCTCCGGCGCGTTCTCCTGGACGAAGTCGGCGTCCGCGAGGGCCTGACGCAGGTCGGCGGTGAAGCTCAGACGCTCGGGCGAGGCCCCGGGCGCGAGCCCGAGGGTGGCCGCCGCGTCCCAGGCCGCCGCCACGTACGACCGCAGGGCCGCCTCCGCGCCGGGGGCGGGGTCGGTCGCGGTGACGTCGAAGCCGCGGGCGAGGTAGTACGTGGCCCAGCTCGCGCCGATGGTGCCGGTGCCGACGATCGTCACTCGGTGGACGGGCCTGCGCGGCGCGACGGGGTCCGTCCGGCTGCCCGTGCTCATCGCGTCGGTTCCGTCCCCGACGCGCCGGGGATCGCTCCCTGGGTGCGCAACTCCGCGATCTCGGCGGTGTCGAAGCCCAGTTCGGCGAGGATCTCGTCGGTGTGCTCACCCAGGTCCGGTCCCCGCTTGGCCGGCACCTTGGGCACGCCGCGGACGTTGACCGGGCTGTTGACGGTGCGGTCCAGACCGGGGACCCCCTCCAGCGGTACGACGATGCCGTTCGCGGGCAGCTGCGGGTCCTGCGCGGTCTCCTGCGGGGTCTGGATGAGGCTGTAGGTGATGCGTTCCCGGTCCAGGACGTCCTTCCAGTAGGCGAAGGGCCGTGAGCGGAACTCGGTGTCGAGCAGCATGGTCAGCGCCGCGGAGTTCCTGATGAAGCCCTCGACGTCTTGGAAGCGTGCGTCCTCCAGCAGCTCGGGATGCCCGACCGCCCTCGTCAGCGCGGGCCAGTAGACGGGGGTGGTGACGAGCATGAACCACTCGTCGTCCGCGCACCGGTAGGGGTTGACCAGTGGGTTCGCCGGCGCCGTCCGGTCGTGCAGTCCGAAGAACGCGCCGCCCGCGAGTGCGCCGGCCACCAGTGTGGCGGTCGACCAGACGCCCGCGGCGAGCAGCGAGGTCCCCACGCTGGCGCCCTGTCCCGTGCGCTCGCGGTGGTACAGGGCGGTGACGACGGCCGCGTAGACGGCGATCGCCGACATGTAGTCACCGCTGCCCCAGACCGGCACCGTCGGCGGGGCCCCCGCGTCGCGGGTGGAGGCCAGCAGTCCGCTGCGCGACCAGTAGGCGGTCACGTCGAAGCCCGGCAGCGCGGCGTCCGGTCCGGCGTCCCCGAAGCCCGTGATGTCGGCGTAGACGACCCGCGGGTTCCACGCCGCGACCTCCTCGTACCCCAGGTGCAGTTTCTCGCGGGTGCCGTGCGGGAAGTTGGTGATCACCACGTCCGCCCATCCGACGAGACGCTTGAGGATCTTGGCGCCGCCCGGCGACTTCAGGTCGATCACCATGCCGCGCTTGTTGCGGTTGGCGAGGTGCCAGCTGTAGTTGGCCTCCGCACGGGGGCTCGGCGGCAGATAGCTCAGCCGCCGCTGGGGGTCGCCCGCTCCCGGTGGCTCGACCTTGATCACCTCCGCGCCGAAGTCGCCGAGCATGGTGGCCGCGGCCGGGCCCGCGATGAAGCTCGACGCGTCGAGGACCTTCAGGCCCGTGAAGACGGATTCCGTGGTCATCGTCATCACCTCACAAAGGCGCTGAGACCGCCGGTCACGGCCCGTCCGACGATCAGCGTCTGGATCTCCCGGGTGCCCTCGTACGAGTAGAGGGCCTCGGCGTCGGCGACGAACCGGCCGACCTTGTAGTCGAGGACGATGCCGTTGCCGGCCAGCAGCTCCCGCGCCCACCCCACGCTCTCCCGCATCCGCACGGTGCAGTAGGCCTTCGCCAGCGCGGACTGCTCGTCCCGGTACACCCCCGCGTCCTGCAACTGGGCCAGACGCGTCACCATCCCGCAGGAGGCCGTGGCGTTGCCGAGCATCTTCACCAGCAGGTCCTGCACGAGCTGGAAGCCCCCGATCGGCCGCCCGAACTGCTCGCGCTCCTTCGCGTACTGCAACGCGATCTCGTAGGCGCCGAACATCACCCCCACCGCCTGCCACGCCACCCCGCTGCGCGTCCGGCGCAGGATCTCGGCGGTGTCCTTGAACGAGTTCGCCTTCTGCAGCCGGTTGGCCTCCGGAACGCGGCAGTCCTCCAGCACGATGTCGGCGTTCTGCACGATCCGCAGCGCCATCTTGTGCTCGATCTTCGTCGCGGTGAACCCGGGGGTGTCCTTCTCCACGACGAAGCCGAGCACATGACCGCTCTCGACATCGCGGGCCCAGACGACGACCAGATCGGCGAACGTCGCGTTCCCGATCCACCGCTTGGCCCCGTCGAGAACCCATCCGTCGCCGTCCCGGCGCGCGGTCGTCCGCAGGCCGCCGGCCACGTCGGAGCCGCCGTGCGGCTCGGTCAGCGCGAAGGCGCCGATCTTCTCGAAGCGGCTCATCGCCGGCAGCCACCGCCGGTGCTGCTCCTCGGAGCCGAAGGTGAGGACGGAGCCCATCGCCAGACCCGTGTGCACGCCGAAGAACGTCGCCAAGGACGCGTCGGCGTGCCCGAACTCCAGGGCGAGGAAGCCCGCGAAGAGGTTGCTCGGACGGGCTTGCCCGGAGTCCGGGGCGGCCCAGTCCAGCAGGCCCAGCTTCCCGAAGCCCTCCACGAGCTGGAAGGGGAACTCGGCCCGGGCCCAGTAGTCGTCGACGATCGGGGCGGCCTGCGTGCGGAGGAATGCGCGGACGGACTCGATCTTCTCCCGTTCCCTGTCCGACAGCAGTTCCTCGTAGGCGTAGAAGTCGGCGGGCAGCAGGCCCGCCTCCAGATGGGGACCGGACGGTGTCGGCATCATCGCCGCGACGCTCATCGCACTCTCCCTCGGGCACGGATCGGCAGCGGATCTTCAGGTCCGGGGCGGCGGGCGCGCCACTGCCCGGTGTTCCGGTGCCCCGGCGCGATTGAACGCGGATCCGGGGCCGGTTCCGTGGACCCACGCCGTGCACGGGCGCGGTCGGCGCCATGCACCACCCCAGTGGTCCGCTCGCGCTTCCGGTGCGCGCGCCCGGCCGGGGCGGGTCGGACTCCGGGACAGCCCCCGGAACACGCACCGGGACAGCGGCTCCAGGTCGACGGGTCCACCGTGTGCTCCGGGAGGAAGTGACGCGAGCGCGGCGGTGCACAGCGAACGGCCCCCGCCCGGCGACCGGGCGGGGGCTCGAAGGAGGTGTCAGCCCGCGAACGCGGGCTGCGGCAGGCCCTTCCCCGCATCGGGGACGACGAGGAGCGAACCGGAGAGCGGATGCGGTGCCTCCAGTCCCGTACGGGCGGTGGTGATGTAGAGGTCCGACAGATCGGCGCCGCCGAATGCGCACGCGGTGGGGCGGCGCACCGGCAGCCGAAGGACGCGGTCCAGCTCGCCGGAGGGGGTGTAGCGGTGGATCGCGCCGCCGTCCCACAGGGCGACCCAGACACAGCCGTCGGCGTCGACGGTGAGGCCGTCGGGGAATCCCTGCTCGACCTGGGCCAGCGGACGCCGGCCGGCCGGAAGGCCGTCCGCGCCGATGTCGAAGACATCGATCCGGCGGGTCGGCGAGTCGATGTAGTACATCAGCCGGCCGTCGGGGCTCCACCCCGTGCCGTTGCTGACGGCGACGTCGTCCAGCACGGTCAGCACGGTGCCGTCCGGGGTGATGCGGGTCAGGGTGCCGCCGCCCGGCGCCTCGTCGTAGCGCATGGTGCCCACCCACAGCGAGCCGTCGGCGGCGACGGCCGCGTCGTTGCCGCGGCGGCCGGGGACCGGGTCGCGGTGCAGCCAGCGGAAGCCGTCCCCGTCCGGCCCGTACAGGCCGACGCCGTCCCGGAGGTTGACCACCAGACCGCCGCCCGCGCGCGGCTTGGCGGCGCCCACGTGCTGCTCGGTCGCCATGACGGTGCGGCGCCCGGCGGCGGGGTCGTAGGTGTGCACCCGTGACCCCAGGATGTCGACCCAGATCAGCCGCCCGGCGGCGGCGTCCCACGTCGGGCCCTCGCCGAGGGCCGCGTACTCCCGTACGGCGACCTCGGGCGCCGTCATGCGGCGCCCCGGTGGCCGAGCCGCTCGGACAGTTCCGCGGCGCCCTTCGCCACGAGCTGCTCCAGCTCGGCGCGGCGCTCCTGGCTCCAGCGGATCATGGGCACGGAGATGGAGAGCGCGGCGACGACCTGTCCGGTGCGGTCGCACACGGGGGCCGCGACACAGCTGACGTCGGGGTTGGACTCGCGGGTCTCCGCCGCGATGCCGCGGGCGCGGATCTCGCTCAGCGCCTCGTGCAGGGCCGCCGGGTCGGTGATGCTGTTGGGTGTCATGGCGACCAGCTCGGCGTCGGCCGGGATCCGCGCGGCCAGCTCCTGCTCGGGGAGGGAGGCGAGGAGCATCTTGCCGACGGAGGTGCAGTGGGCGGGCAGCCGGCGGCCGGCGGCCGACACCATGCGCACGGCGTGCGTGGAGTCGACCTTGGCGATGTAGATGACGTCGGTGCCTTCGAGGATGGCCACGTGCACGGTCTCGTCACAGGTCTCGGCGACCGAGCGGGCGATCTGCTGGCCCTCGGCGGCGAGGTCGAGCTGCTCGGCGTAGCGGCTGCCGAGCTGGTAGGGGCGCACACCGAGCCGGTAGCGGCCCGGCTGCCCCGGCACCGGGACGATGTAGGACCGGGCGGCGAGCGTGGTGACCAGCTCGTGCACGGTGGTGCGCGGCAGCTGGAGCCTGCGCACGATGTCGGGGGCGGAGAGCGTCCCGTCACCGTCGAGGAAGAGCTCGAGTATGTCGAGAGCCCGTGTCACGGCAGGTACGAGGCGTCCCACGACCGGCCCCCTCTCTGTGTTCGAAATTTCAACTGGCGATCGGCATGGCGAACACAGGCTAGTCATACTGGGCTTGGGCGGGCAATGGGCGTGCGGGGCGTGCACCCTGGGGGCCACGGTCCTGCTGTGACCACGGAGGCCGGGCGAAACGGCGACCGTGCCGGGCGTCGCCGGACACAAGGGGGTACGAGGACGGGGCCCGTGCCCGGCGTCGTCAGCGGTGGAGGCCGGGGTCGCCCAGTTCTCCTCTGAGGCGCTGTGCGCGCAGGACCAGTTCCAGTTCGAAGCGGCGGTCCGGGTCATCGATCTCGTCCCCCCACAGTTCGCGGATCTGCCGCAGGCGGTAGCGGACGGTCTGCGGGTGGACGCCCAGCCGGGCAGCCACCTCCGGCGCCCCGCCCCGGGTCTCCAGCCAGGCCAGCAGCGTCTGGGCGAGCCGGCGCGCATGGGTCGGCCCGCACTGGGCCAGCGGCGCGAGACAGCGCAGCGTCAGATCGTCGATCAGCTCCTCCGGTTGCAGCAGCACCAGCGCCTCCGTGTGCTCGGTGCAGTGCAGCACCTCCCCGCCGGGCAGCAGCCCCCGCTCCATCAGCCGCACCGCCGCCTCGGCCCAGCGCAGCGACTTGGCCGCGTCGGCGAGCGGTACCGGCGGCCCGATCGCCCCGGCCCATCCGCTCAGGGCCCGTTGCAGCAGTTCGGGACGGCCCGCCGCGTCCGGCTCGGGCACGACCATGTGGGGCCGCTCGTACTCCATGTCGAGCAGCACGCCCTGGCCGACCGCCGGCGCCATGGCCTCCCGCGCCGGGCGTATCAGCACGCCGACGGCGACCTTCTCCGGCAGCGGCCAGCCCACCCGCGCCGCCCGGTCGGCGAGCGCGTCGGCGGGATCGCCGCGGTGGTGCTCGGACAGCAGCAGTTCCATCAGCCGCCGCTGGAGCCGCAGGCGCTCGCCCGCCTGCCGGGCCGCCGCCTCGGCGTAGCCGCGCACGGACTGGTCGACCAGGCCGTCCAGGTACTCGTATCCGGCGTCGACCAGCTCGTACATCGCCGGGGGCGGGATGTCGACGCGCTGGCCGATCTCGGCCAAGCGCCGCCAGGCGAGCCGGACGCCGAGCCGGTAGATCGCCTGGAGCGCGTCGAGGCTGCGGCCCTCCAGCCCCTCGCCGCGCCCGAACTCCTGGAAGACCTCGGGGTGCACACGCGGACGGTCCTCCGCGGACTCCAGATGCTGGACGAAGACCTCGATGGCGCGGCGGATCCCGACCAGGGCCATGGGTTCGCCGGAGTCGTCGAGCACCACGGGAAGATGCGGATACTCCCGGCGGATCTCCTTGAGGATCTCCTCGGCGAGGGCCGGTGCCTCGGCCATCGCCAGCGCCGTGAACCGCCGCACCTGGAGGCGGGGCACCGCGTGCCAGGCGGAGCGGGCCGTGACGGTTCCCGGGCGGGGCGTCACGGATCAGCGCTCCTGGCCGGTGTTCTCGTAGGTGATCAGCGGGGTGTTCGGCTGCGCGGGCGTCGCGTCGAGGAGGGCGACGACGCCGAGCGCGGCGCCCACGGCGAGCGCGGCGGCGGCCGCCATGGTGAGGACGGCGGCAAGAAGTCTGGACATCGCAGGGTAAGCCTCTCTGTCGAGGTCGTCCCCCACCCCGGTGCGCCGCAGCGACCGCGAGCGGTCACTCCGCGGCACCTGCCCCGCCGGCCCCGTACCGGCAAGTACCCAGTGTCGGCAAGTGATTGACACTCCGTCAAGAGGCGCCTACGGTTCCCGGCCCAGACCGCACGCGCACTTTCCCCCTGGTGTCGGCCCACCCGTAGCCCGCGTGAGTCGAGCCGTCCGACTCCCCCTGGAGTGCCCGGATGCGCCGTAGAGTCCGACCTGTCTCCCTGGCCCTGCTGGGCCTCGGCACCTTCCTGCTGGTGCTGGCCCCGCTGCTCGCGTGGTACGTGCTGCCGCGGGCCGCCGTCAACCCGATCGACATCGACACGACCGCCGTCTACGTCGGCACGGGCAGCGTCTTCGACGCCGCCCAGGTGCGGACCGTCCCAGGTCAGCCGATCACCGTGACCCAGCGGGTGCGCGGCGACGTCGCCGACAGCGAGCTCAGCGGGGCCGCGGTGTGGGACGTGACCACCACGGTCGACACCGGCAGGACCCGGCCGGCCGCCGACCCGCACGGCGCGCTGGAGTTCATGCCCGGCCGCTGGGTCACCGACCGCAGGACCAACGAGCCGGTGCACTGCTGCCACGAGAGCCCCACCTTCGAGGGGGACGCGTATCTCAAGTTCCCCTTCGACGTGGGCCGGCACTCCTACCAGTGGTGGGACGACTCCCTCGGCTCGACCGTGACGCTGCACTACGCCGGCACCCGGAAGATCCAGGGCTACACGGGCTACCGCTTCACCGGCACGGTCGCCCCGGCCGAGGTCGGCACCCGGCTGGTGCCCGGTGTGCTGGTCGGCCGGCCCGCCGCCGGTCAGGTGCTCGCCGAGGAGTGGTACGCCAACCACGGCATCGAGCTGGTCGTCGACCAGCGCACCGGCCGGGTGATCTACGCCCAGGTCGGCCCGCGGCGTACGCTGCGCGCCCCCGGCGCGACCAAGGACGCGGTGGTCCTGCTCGACAGCCGGAAGATCGCCTTCGACACGGCCACCCAGCGGGACCAGGTCCGGCAGGCCAGGCGGGAGAGCGGCCGACTGCGGCTGCTGGGCGGGCCCTTGCCGATCGGCGCCGCCGCGACGGGGTTCGTCCTCGCCGTGGTGGGCGGTGTGCTGCTGGTACGGGGGCGACGGGATCCCGGAACATCCGGGTTGTCCGGGCCGACGGCCACGATGTGATGAGGCGTCAGCTCCAAATGGCATCGAAATTGTCACTCCCGTGAGTAGCCCGCGACGGACTCCTGGGCCAAAACTGTCCACCCCCACCCGAGCACGACCTGCCGGCCCGCCCCCGAGGAAAGGCACGCCCCGCCCCACCCGTACCACCGGCGTCACCGCGCCACCCCCCACCACCGGCACCACCCTGCACCCCCCGCACTCCCGCACCGGCCGACCGCGCACCCCGGCCTCGGCGCCCCCCGCACCGGGCGCCGGCCCGCAGCCGCACCGGCGGCCGGGCGGCGATCACCGTCGCTCCCTGCCCCCACGCCGAGTTCCGCACCCCGAGACGAGTTGGAGCACCCATGCCCCAGCACGTACCGTCCCCGCTGCGCGCCGCCGTCCCGCGCGTCGCGCAGCACCCGGCGGCGCTCCCCCCGCACCCGCGCCGCATCGTCTTCCTCGCCCGACGCGATCTCGGCAATCCGGCCGCGGGCGGCTCCGAACTGCTGGTCGACCGCCTCGCCGACGGACTCACCCGCCTCGGCCACCAGGTCACCCTGCTGTGCGGCGGGCCCGCCTCCCCCGCCGCCGACCACGCCCGGGCCGGCGGCAGTCCCCTGCGTGACTACCGGGTCGTCTCGGCGGGCGGCGACCTGGGCCACTATCTGCGCGCCAGGCCCGCCCTGCACCGCCGGATCGGCGACTGCGATCTGCTGGTCGAGGTGTGCAACGGCATGCCGTACCTCGCCCCGTTGTGGCACCACGGCCCCACCCTCTGCCTGGTCAACCATGTCCACACGGACCTGTGGCGGATGCGGTTCCAGGGCCCGCTGGCGCCCGCCGCGCGGATCGGCCGGCGGCTGGAGCACTGGGCCCTGGCGGGCGGGCAGCGCGGCGGTCTGCTGGTCGCGGTCTCCCCGTCGACGGCGCACGCGCTGCGGGCGATCGGGGTCGAGCGCGAGCGGATCCGGGTCGTGCACAACGGCGTCGAGGATCCGGGGCCGCTCGTGCCCAAGGCCCCCGAGCCGCTGTTCGTGGCGATGGGACGGCTCGTCGAGTACAAGCGGATCGAGCTGCTGCTACGGCTGTGGGAGCGGGTCCGCCCGGTCACCGGCGGGCGTCTGGTGATCGTCGGCGACGGGCCAGAGCGGGAGCGGCTGGCGCAGCTCGCCGGTCCGGGCGTCGAGTTCACGGGCCATGTCCCCGAGGCCGAGAAGCACCGGCTGTTGTGCGCCGCCTGGATCCTGCTGCACCCCTCCGCCGTCGAGGGCTGGGGCCTGGTGGTGACCGAGGCGGCGGTGCGCGAGACCCCGGCGATCGCCTTCGACGTGCCCGGACTCAGGGACTCCGTCACGGACGGGGAGACGGGGGTGCTGGCGCGCGGGGAGTCCTCCTTCGCCGCCGCCTGGTGCGCCCTCGCGCTCAGCGACGACCGCCGCCGGCTCATGGGCAGGGCGGCCCGCGAACGCGCGGCCCGATACCGCTGGCACCGTACGGTCCAGCGGTTCCGGGCGGTGGCGGCGGAGGCGGTGAGGAGCTGGGCGCCGTGACCGCGGCGACCGGCCCGGACAGGGACCCCGGCACCCCGGCCACGGGCGCGCCCCCCGGCTCCGGCCTCAAGGACCCCTCCCTGCGCCGCTCCCTCGCCCTCTTCCGTGCCTTCCGTCGGGAGCAGCGGGACCCGGACGCCTGCTACTCGCTCCTCGCCCGGGACGCCGCCGACCAGGTGGAGGCGTACGGCGGCCCGGTGCGCGAGCGCACGGTGGTGGACGTCGGCGGCGGGGGCGGCTGGTTCACCGAGGAGTTCCGGCGGCGCGGCGCGCACGCCTATCTCTTCGAGCCGGACGTGCGGGAGCTGGGCCCGCGGCCGCCCGCCGGGGCGGTGATCGCCGACGGCTATCTGCTGCCCCTCGCCGACGGGGCGGCCGACGTCGTCTTCTCCTCCAACGTCCTGGAGCACGTGGCCGACCCGGGAACCTTCCTCAGCGAGCTGGTGCGGGTGACCCGGCCCGGCGGACTGGTCTATGTGTCGTTCACCAACTGGCTCTCCCCGTGGGGCGGTCACGAATGGGCGCCCTGGCACTACCTGGGCGCCGAGCGGGCCCGGGCCCGCTACCGGCGCCGTACCGGGCGGCCCGCCAAGCACACCCTCGGCGAGAACCTCTTCGCCGTGCACATCGGCCCCACCCTGCGGCAGGTGCGCGCCCGCGACGACGTCACGGTCGTCGCGGCGCGCTCCCGCTACTGGCCGTTCCTCGCGTCCGCGGTCGTGAAGGCGCCGGGGCTGCGCGAGTTCGCCACCTGGAACCTCCTCCTCATCCTCCGGCGGTGTTCCCCATGACGACCACGGTCCAGGCCCCTCCCCCGGCAGCCGTCCCCACCACCGCGGGGAGCGCGGACCCGCCGGAGGGCCCCCGCTCACGGCGCTGGCTGCTGGGGTTCTGGGCCGTGGTGTTCGTGCTGTTCCTGGCCGTGCAGCCGGGGCGGCAGACCTTCGACACCAAGCTCGGGGTCACCGTCGACCCCTGGCAGTTCCTGTCCGACCTCGGCCAGGTGTGGCACGACCGGGGCGGCTTCGGGGGCCTCCAGGACCAGTACGCCGGCTATCTGTGGCCGATGCTGCCGTACTACGCGCTGGCCAGACTGGTCCATCTGCCGGTGTGGCTCGCGGAGCGGCTGTGGATGTCGCTGATCGTGTCGGTGGCCTTCTGGGGCGCGCTGCGGCTGGCCGAGCGGCTGGGCGGGGGCACCCGCGCGTCCCGGCTGACGGGCGCGGTGGCGTACGCGCTGTGGCCGGTGTTCACCGTGGTGATCGGCTCGACGTCGGCCGCCGCGCTGCCCGGCGCCTTTCTGCCCTGGGTGCTGCTGCCGCTGACGGACGAGCGCAGCACCGCCCGGGTCGCCGCCTTCCGCTCGGCGCTGGTCGTGCCGTTCATGGGCGGGGTCAACGCCGCCTCCACTCTGGCGTCCCTGCTGCCCGCCGGTCTCTATCTGCTCTCCCGGCCACGCGGGCCACGGCGGCGCAAGCTGATCGGCTGGTGGGTGCTCGGCGTGGTCCTGGCGACGGCGTGGTGGGTGGTCCCGCTGCTGGTGCTCGGCGTCTACGGCGAGAACTTCCTCCCGTACGTGGAGAGCGCGCAGACCACGACGGACACCATGTCGGCGGTGGAGTCCCTGCGCGGCGCCGGGAACTGGGTGGCCTACCTGCACTTCGGCGAGGCGTGGCTGCCGGCCGGCTGGGCCGTGGCGTCCTCGGGCCTGGTGATCGTCTGCTCGGCGCTCGCGGCGGGGCTCGGTCTCGCGGGCCTGGCCAGACGGGACATGCCGGAGCGGCGCTGGCTGGTGCTGACCGTGCTGGTGGTCGCGGTGGTCACGCTGGCCGGGTACGGCGGCGCGTTCGGCGCGCCCTTCCACGGGGTCGTACGGGACTGGCTGGACGGCGGGCTGTCGCCGTTCCGCAACGTCTACAAGTTCCAGACGGGCACGGCGCTCGCGCTGGCGCTCGGTCTCGTCCATCTCCTGGGGATCGCCGCCGATCCCCGTGGGGCCCGCCGGGTCCGGGGCCGCCGGTTCGCCCCGCTGATCGCGGTGGTGCTCGTCCTGCCCGGACTGGCCTGGCCGTATCTCAACGGCTCGATCCTCCAGCCCGGTTCCTTCCAGCAGCTCCCGAAGTACTGGCAGACCACGGCCGACTGGCTGAAGAAGTACTCCCCCGACTCCCGTGCCCTCGTCGTCCCGGCGACCGCGCACGGCCTGTACACCTGGGGCTCCCCCGTCGACGAGCCGCTCGACGTGCTCGCGGACTCCCGCTGGGCCGAGCGGGACTTCGTGCCCTTCGGCACCGCCGGCAACCGGCGCGCGATGGACGCGGTCGAGCAGGCCCTGATGACGGGCGGTGACATCCCCGGGCTCGCCGACTATCTGAGCCGGGCCGGCCTCTACTACGTGGTCGTCCGCAACGACCTCGACCCGGACCAGATCGGCGCCGTCCCCACCACCACCACCGTGAAGCGCGCCCTCGAACAGTCCGGCTACCGCCGGGTGACCGGTTTCGGGCCGGAGATGACCGGGGGACGGATCGCGCACGACACCCCGCTGCAGATCGAGGGCCTCTATCCCCGCGCGCGGGCCGTGGAGATCTACGAGCCGGCGAACGCGGAGGTGGCGCGGCCGGGCCCGGCACGGCTGCTGCCGGTCGCCGACACCGCCGTCGTCTCCGGCGGCCCGGAGGCGCTGCTGCCGCTGGCCGCCGACCCGGCGATACGGGGTCGCGCGGCCGTGCTCACCGGCGACAGCACCCCGGGACTCGGGACCTCGCCGGTGCAGGTGGTGGGCGACGGGCTGCGCCGCGCCGACACCCGCTTCGGCCTGGTCGACGCCAACACGTCGTACACCTACACCCGTGACGAGAGGAACGCCCCCGACGCCGTACAGGACCCCGGGCGGCAGCCGCACCAGATCCTGCCGGTCACGGGGCTCGGCCACCAGACGGTCGCCGAGCTGCGCGGGGCCCGCTCGGTGACCGCGTCCTCCAGCGGCAACTGGCTGTTCCAACTGCCGCAGTACGACCCGGTGAACGCCTTCGACGGCAACCCGGACACGGCCTGGGCGGAGGGTGCCCCGGGCTCGGCCGACGGGCAGTGGCTGCGGATCACGTTCACCGGACCGGTGGACCTGCCGTCTTCCTTGAAGGTGACGCCGCTGCCGCAGGACGGGGTCCGCGCGGCGGCGACCCGGATCCGGGTGGAGACCGCGAAGGGCTCGGTGAGCAGCTATCTCCGCCCCGACGGTACGACCCAGACCGTCAAGTCCCCCGCAGGCGAGACGGGTTGGCTGCGGATCACGATCCTGGACTCGGTACGGCACCGGACCGGGCTCACGGGCGCGGGCTTCTCGGAGATCAGGATCCCCGGGGTCCAGGTGACCCGGCTGCTCAGGCTGCCGACGGACGCGAACGCAACCGACGCGAGCGCCGAGATCGTCTCCCTGCACCGCGCCGCCGACCCCACCGGGCTGTCCGCCACGGGCACGGAGGCCGGACTGCACCGGCGCTTCACGACCTCGGCGGCGGGGACGTACGAGGTGGCGGCGAGCGCCGTACCGATCCCGGGCGATGCCCTGGACAAGCTGCTGTACCAGGTGGAACCCGAGCGGCGGAGCCGTATCACCGCGACCGCCGACTCCACGGCACAGCTGGGCGCCGGTCTGTCGGCCCGCAACCTCACGGACGGCGATCTGACCACGGCGTGGATCGCCGGGGACCGACCGACGATCCATCTCTCCTGGCCCGGGAAACAGCCGGTGAGCTCGATCGTGCTGGCCGCCGCGGGCGGCCTGTCGAGCCGTCCGACGAAGGTGGAGATCAGCTCCCCGGACGGCGCGACGATCGCCGGCGCCGACGACAACGGCTGGGTCCGCTTCGACCCGATCACCACCGACCACCTGGACCTCACGGTCGTCGAGACGGCCCCGGTGACCCTCCACAACCCGGTCGCGGGCGACGACCTGCGTCTGCCGGTGGGCCTCACGGAGGCGTACATCCCCGCGCTGGAGCGGTACCGCACGCCCCAGCCGTCGGCCTCGCGGACGTTCTCGCTGCCGTGCGGGCAGGGTCCGGTGCTGGCGATCGACGGTGAGTTGTACGAGACGGGCGCGAAGGGGACCGTACGGGACCTGGTGGAACGGCGGCCGGTGACCCTGACGCTCTGCCGGAAGCACCGCGCCGACACCTCCGTCGATCTGCCCGCCGGCGCGCACCGGGTGGAGGCGGGCGACGCCGGGCCGCTGGCGGTGACGGATGTGACGCTGACCCGGGGGACGGTCACCGAGCCCGAGGCCGCGAGCCGTGATCTGCGGGTCGTCGACTGGCTGGGCGACCGCCGCGAGGTACGGGTCGGCTCGGGCACGGCCTCGTATCTGACGACGTACGAGAACTACAACAAGGGCTGGGAAGCCACGCTGAACGGCAAGAAGCTCACGCCGGTACGGCTGGACGGCTGGCAGCAGGGCTGGCGGATCCCGGCCGGGGCGGGCGGCACCGTGAAGCTGTCGTACGCGCCCTCGACGACGTACCAGGCCGGGCTGATCGGCGGCGGGGTCGGGGTGGCGGCGCTGGCGTCCTTCACGCTGTGGCGACGCCGCTCGCCCAACCCGGACGGGCCGTCGGCGCCGGTACCGGGTCCCGGGGTGTGGCTCGGCACGGTGGCACTGACCCTGGCCGGCATCGTGATCGCGGGGCCGTTCGCCCTGCTGGTCCCGCTGCTGGCGCTGGTGGCCTGGCGACGGCACACCCTGCTGGTCCCGATCGCGTTCCTGGCGCTCACGGGCGCGGGGATCGCGGCGGCGACAGGAGCGGGGGCGGCTCCTGCGGCCGGGCGGGGGGCGTTCGGCCCGGCCGCCCAGTTCCTCGCGCTGATCGGGTTGTTCGCGGGTCTGGTGAGCGTACGGGAGCCGGACACGCCAGGGACGACGGCGGTACTGCCACCGGTGAGCACGGCACCGGATACGGCACCGGCACGGCCCCTGCCGCGACGCAGGCTGCCGGCCGCCGCGCGCTTCCCGACGCGCAGGCCGAAACCGCGGGCGACACCGCCCGGGGAACCGGACGACACCGAGAGGGACGGCGCATGAGCGCGCTGGAGCACCGCGCCGAGGATCCCGTACGGCGGCCCGTCCGCATCCCGTTCCCCGTGGTGGACGAGGTGGCCCGGCACTGCCTCCAGGAGGCGGAACCGGAGACGGTCCATATCGAGGTCCATCTCCCGCGCGCCCTGGAACCCTCCCGCCTGCGCGAGGCGTTCACCCGGGCCCTGCACCTGCACCCCCGCATCCTGATGCGCGCGGCCCCCGTCCCCTGGTACGGCCGCCGCTACACCTGGGAGCTGACCGGGGACCCGGAGATCGAGGCGATCACCTTCGCCCCGCCCGGCCCGGACGCGCTGCGGGAGGCGAGGGCGCGGGCGCTGGCGCAGGCCCCGCCGCTGACCCTGTCCCCGCCGATCCGCCTGGAGGTGGTGCCCGGCACCGGTGAGGGCGACGGCACGGTCCTCGTCCTCACCGTCAATCACACCGCCCTGGACGGCCCCGCCTGTCTGCGGATCCTCGCGACGGCCGCCGAACTCTACGGAGGCCGCGACCACTCCCCCACGGCGCCGCCCGTACGCCCGCCCGAGACCCTCCCCCGGCTCCCGGACACCCCCTCGACCTGGGCCCCGCCCGCACGGGTGGCGCCCGGCAGCCCCGGAGCCTCCCCCGGCAACGGCCTCCTCGTCACCGAACTCCCGCTGCCCCGCCGCCCGAAAGGCGCCCCCTACACCGTCAACGACCAGCTGATGGTGGCCACCGCCCTCACCGTCGCCCACTGGAACCGGGAACACGGCGCCCGGCCCCGCCCCATGCGCATCACCATGCCCGTCGACGACCGCCCCCGGGACGCCGGCATGCCCATCGGCAACGGCACCCGCCTCGTCGAGGTCCCCTTCTCACCCGACGAACTGACCGACGCCGACCTCCCCGCCCTCGTACGCCGCACCGCACGGCGGACCCGCGCGCTCAAGTCCCTCCCCCGCCCCCAACTCGGCCACGGCGCCGCCCTGCTCACGGCCCCCGTCGTGCCGGTCGCCTGGCGGGGAGCCGTCACCCGCGCACTGCGCCGGGCCGCCACCCCTTGGACGTCGACCACCCTGCTCAGCAACATCGGCCGTATCCCGTACCCGATGGACTTCGGCGAGCGGGCGGGCCGCGCGCACGCCGTGTGGTTCTCGGCCCCGGCCCGGATGCCCCGCGGTCTGACGTTCACCACCGCCTCCACCGCCGGCCGGCTGCATCTGGCCCTGCGCTGGTCCCGCGCCCTGCTCGGCGAGGACGACGGCGCCCGGCTGCGCGACCTCTTCGAGCACTGTCTGCACGCCGTCGAGGAGGCCCCATGACCACGACCGCCCCCCTCCGCCGCGGACTGCGCGACTTCTACGAGGACCCGGCCGTGCCCGTCGCCTCCGGCACCGCCCGCAGTCTGCGTCAGGCCCGGATGCTGGCCGCCGCCCTCGGTCCGGCCACGAGCGGCGTGCGAACCGTCCTGGACATCGGGTGCGGCGACGGCACCGCGGCCGCCATCGCCGCACCCCTCCTCGCCGGCCACCGGATCGTCGGCGTCGACTGGTCCCAGGACGCGCTCGGCCGGGCGCGCACCCGGCTGCCGTACACGGTGCGCGGCGAACTCACCGACGGCGGGCTGCCGTTCCGTACCGGTGCGGCCGACGCGGTCCTGTTCAGCGAGGTCGTCGAGCATCTCGTCGACCCGGACTCGGCGCTCGACGAGGTCCGCCGCGTGCTGCGCCCGGGCGGCCATCTCATGCTCTCCACCCCGAACCTCGCCGCCTGGTACAACCGCGCCCTGCTGCTCGCGGGCGTCCAGCCCGTCTTCTCGGAGGTCAGCCTGCGCGCGATCCACGGCCGTCCCGGCCGGGAGGTCGTGGGGCATCTGCGGCTCGCCACCGCCCGCGCCCTGCGGGAGTTCGTCGCGGCCGCCGGGTTCGAGATCGTGGCCCTGAAGGGCGCGCCCTTCCACGGCGTGCCGCGTCCGCTGCGCCCGCTGGACCGCCTGGCCTGCGCGGTGCCGTCGGCGGCCTCCATCCTGCTGCTGCACGCGCGAAGGACCTGAGGCCATGTGGTGGGGAGTGGCCGCGGCCCTGCTGGCGAACGTGCTCTACAGCTCCGGGTTCGTCCTGGAGAAGAAGGCCCTCGCCGCGCTGCCCGCGGTGGACTTCCGCCGCCCGGCCCGGCTGCTGCGCCTGGTCCTGGGCAGCCCGCTGTGGATCGGGGGGTCGCTGGCGCTGGCCGCCGGTTTCGGCGCGCAGCTCGCCGTCTACCGCACCCTGCCGATCGCCGCCGCCCAGGGCATCTTCGTCTCCGGTCTGGTGCTGCTGGTGCTGCTGTCGGCGCGGCTGCTCGGCGAGGAGACCACCGGGCGGGAGCGGTACGCACTCGGCGCCATCCTGCTCGCGCTGCTGATGGTGGTGCTGTCGCTGCGGGAGGGCTCGGACGAGGTGAGCCGCAGCGCCCCGTATCCGCTGGTCCTCACGGTCTGCGTGCCGACGCTGACGCTGGGCGTGTGGCTGTACGGGGCCGCCGAGCGGCGCGCCCGCCACCGGCATCGGATGCCCACGACGGGTGTCGAGTACGGCGTGGCGGTGGGCCTGCTGTACGGGGTCAGCTCGCTGGCCATCAAGGGGGTGGCCGGATATCTGACCACGAGCGGGCCCGGGGACGCCGTGCTCGGCCTGGTGCGCTCCCCGTACCCGTATCTGCTCCTGTGCACCGGCGGTTTCGGTCTGGTCATGTCGCAGGCGGCGCTGCAGCGCTGCCGGGCCTCGCTGATCGTCCCGGTGTGCACCACGGTGACCTCTCTGTTCACGGCGGTGCTCGGCACCCTGTCGTTCGGTGAGGCGCTGCCCCATGAGCCGCTGCGGCTCGCCCTGCGTCTCGGGGGCACGGCCCTCGCGGTCGCGGTCCTGCTGGCGATGCCGAGGCACGACACCGCACCGCCGCCCCGACGCCCCCTGCCCGCGAAGGAGTTGACTCCCCCGTGAACCGAGACGACCCGCTGCTGAGGATTCTGGCCTGCCCGCTGGACAAGGGCCCGCTGCATCTGCTCCCCGCCGACGACGCCCCCGAGGCGCTCTACAACCCGCGGCTGCACCGCCGTTACCCGATCGTCGACGGGATTCCGCAGCTGCTGCCCACCTCCGGTGAGCAGGTGAGCGAGGACGAGCACGAGCGGCTGCTGAAACGGCTGACCCGATGACGACGGCCGCCGCCCGCATCGCGCGGTGTCTGCCCACCCGCCTGGTCGCGGCGACCGCCCGGCTGCTGTACCCGCGCTTCGAACCGGAGCTGGCCCGGCTCGCCGAGCTGTGCCCGTCCGGCTGCGGCACGGCGGTGGACGTCGGCGGCTGGTACGGCCCGTGGACGCACCGCATGGCGCGACGGGCCCGCCGGGTGGTGACCGTCGAACCGGTTCCGCATCTGGCCCGGCTGCTGTCCGCCACGGCACCGGCGAACGTCCGGGTCGTGCCGGCGGCGGCCTCCGACCGCCGGGGCACCGCCCGGCTGTGGCTGCCGCCCGGCGACGCGGGCGACCGGGGCGTGTCCTCCCTGGTCCGCCGGGACATCCACGCCCGGTCCCTTCAGGTGCCCTGCGTGCCGCTGGACGCGCTGGGGCTGCGCGACGTCGGCTTCATCAAGATCGACGTGGACGGCAACGAGCCGGCGGTGCTGCGCGGGGCCCGGGAGATCCTGACCCGTGACCGGCCCGCCCTCTTCATCGAGCTGGAGGCCCGCATCCAGCCGATCGCGCCGGTCGTCGCCTTCCTCGCGGATCTCGGCTACGCGGGCTGGGTCCTGCCCGCCCGCTCCTGGCTGCCGCTCGATCCGCGGCTCCTCCAGGCGCACCAGGCGAGGACGTCGTACGTCGTCTCCCACGGCCTGCTGCGCCGCGTCCTGCCCCTGCGCGGCCCGCGCTACGTCAACTCGGTCCTGTTCCTGCCGGACGGGCGCCGACCCGGGGTCACGGGGTTCCGGGGATGGGGCCGAAGTGGGAGGGGTCTCTGAAGCCGCCGTCGTCCTCGTGTCGTTGAAGGGGGCCGCCGACGATGAATCCACGCATACGGTCCTCGCCGATGACGTGGAGATGCACGGGTTCGGACGTGACCGGAATGCCGTAGACGGATTCCACTTCCCGCACTTCCTCGGGAGTGCCCTCGCGGATGACGATGCCGCGGTAGAGCGACTCCAGCAGGATCCCGCGAACACCCTCGACGTAGAGGTCGATGCGCCGCTGGTCCGCTTGGTCCCGCGTGGCCCGCAGCAGGAGCCGGTCGCGATGAGCTGCTGTGTAGTGCCACACCTGAAAGGTGCGTTCCGACCGGAAAAGCTGGGTCATCTCTCTCCGTGCCTTCGGTGTCGTTGCGTTCACGGCGTCCCGGCCCGGCGCGATGCCGGGCCGGGACGCACAGCGCATCTCTCTAGGAGCTCCGGACAAAATGGGAGTCCGATCAGCTCGCGGCGTCTGGTGCGTGCGATCGCAAGTCGCCGGAAGGTCCTTGTAGCGGAGCTACCAGGGCCTTTCGGCGACGCCGCGAGCGGGGTGCCAGACGCCGCGAGCCGGGCGCCCATTTTGTCCGGAGCTCTAAGCGGTCTCCGGCATATGGAGGAAGCCGGAGGGGGCGGCGTCGTCCGCGCCGGGGTGCTCATGACACTCCAGCGGCCCGCCGACGACGAAACCCGTCATGCGGTCCTCCCCGATGACGTGGAGCCGCCCTCCATGTCGGAAGACCTCCGGTCCCAGGACCGACGTGACGTGGCGCACCTCTTCCGCAGTCCCCTCACGGATCACGATCCCGTCATAAGAGGGGCGCAGGAACATCCCGTTCACACCGGCCACATGGAGGTCGATGCGGGTGTCGGACTCCGTGCGGCGGGAACTGCGCAGCAGGAGCCGTGCATGGTGGGCGACCGTGTACTGCCACACCGTGAAGGTCCGCTCAGACCGGAAGGTTTCGCTCATGCCTCTGTCCGCCGCTCGTTCTACTTCTTCTTCGGGGGTTTCGGCGGGTCGATGTCAACCTTGACGCCATTGTCGTCGTAGAATTCCACGTTCTTCCAATCGAGGTCGCCCGTCCGGTAGTACCGCTCGATCTGAGCCATCTCCCACTCGGTGGACGACCAGTTGTCGCCCTGCCCCCTCTCAACGGCCGTGTCGAACTTCTGCTGCCACGTTCCCTCGATCGGGTCGAAGCCCTTCAGGCTCACGTACACCTTCTTGTTGCTCCTGAGCGCGTCCTGCACGGCGGCCATCCACTTGGTGTACGGCTTGCCGTTCACCCTGCCGATTTCTTCCTTCAGATCGTCGTCCATGAAGTTGTAGCCCTTGTGGCGCTCGGTCTCTTCGTCGAGGAACTTCGACAGACCCAGCACCAGCGGCTTGCACTCGGAGTTGTGGACCAGCAGCGGGGTCTTCCCGGCCAGCACGTAGAACGTGTGCAGACCCTCGACCGTGAGGCTGTAGGTGATCGCCCGTCGGTCGAAGGCGTGGTTCGCGACGACGGTCGCCGTCGCACCGCTGTCCGTGCGCAGGCTGTCGCCCGGCAGCAGGTCCGTGGCGGACACCCAGGCGCGGAGGTTGACGCTCCAGAAGGGATGGTCGTAGGTGGCCGTGATGTGGCTCGGGCCGCTGGTCGGACCCCGGATGGTCACCGTGGCGAAGTGCTTGTCGTCCTTGGTGATGATCTGCCGGGTGACATGCCGCGCCCCCGTCTCGCCGGTGAGCGGGTCGGTGGCCCGGACCAGGTCGCCGGCCTGGAGCTTCTCGATCGGCTTCTGGCTGCCGTCCGCCATGAGGACACGGGTGCCGGCCAGGAAACACTCCCCGCAGCCGTGCTCCAGCCTCATCAGCATCTTGTAGGCGGCGCCGACCATGCGGAACTTGGACGACACCGCCATGTCCCGGCCCAGCTGCCAGCACGCCTCCAGGTCGCCCTGCTCGGCGCAGTTCTGCATCTGGTCCAGCGAGCCGAGACCGGTGATGGTTTCGACGAACCAGGTGAAGTTGTCGACGAGGATCGTCAGTTCCGGGGTCTTGGACAGTACGTCGCAGTAGACCTCGTTGTGCTGGCACCAGCGCCCGGGGTTCTTGACGGCGTCGCAGCCCACGATGCCGCACCGGTACAGCTCTTCGGCGCGTGTGCCCGGGTTCTTCTCCGCGGCCTCCTTCTTGGCCACGGCCTCGCGCCGGCGCTGTTCCTCCTCCTCGCGGTACTTCTTGACCGTGACGGTGAACGCGTCGGTCGCGGCCTTCAGGGCCTCGGCCGCGCTCTTGCCGGCTCGGTCCGCGGAGGCCTTCGCCTCGGCCGCCGCCGCCCACGCGGAACTCGCGGAGTTCTGGGCCAGTTCCGCCGACGTGGTGGCGTCGCTGGCCGAGACCGCCGCGTCGTGCGCCGACCGGTTCGCGCGGTCGGCCGCGGCACGTGCGGTCCTCGCCGACTCCGCCGCCTGCCGGGCCGACGCCTCAGCGTCCTTGGCGTGCTGGTCGGCCTCCTTCGCGTAGTCTCCGGCCTGCTCCTCGGACTGCTTCGCCTTCGCCGCCCACTTGTCCGCCTCCGTGCTCGCCTTGCGGGCATTGGCTGCGGTGACCTGGGCCTTCGCGGCGTTCTGCTGGGCCTTGGCCGCGACCTCGGCCGCCTGCGACACCAGCTGCTGCACCTGCTGCTGGTGCGTGAGGGACAGCATGTCCTTGCGCTGGGCGGTGTACTGGCCGGACTCGACGAACTCGCGCAGCAGATAGGAGGGGCCCTCCAGCGCGATACGCGCCGCGGACTTCACCTCCGGGGTGCCGCTGTCGGCGAGCTGGGCGGCCTTCACCCGGTCGTCCTCGACCTGGGCCTTGGCAAGGGTGTCGGTGAGGAACGTCCGGAAGGCGTCGGTGGTGCCGGCGTCCAGCGCCTTGCGGGCCCGCTCCTTGACGATGGGGCCCCCGGCGTCGGCGGCCTGGGCGATCGCCACCCGGAACGCCTGGCTGCCCACCTGGTACTGGCCCTCGTGCAGGAACGCGCTCACGGTGGCGGCATCGCCCTTGAGAGCCTGTTCGGCGCCGTCGCGCACCTCCTTGACGGCGCTCTCCTCGGCCAGCCGCTCGACGTCCGTCCGGTCGTCCTGCTGCTGGGCGTCGGTGCGGCCGGTGCGCACATAGGCGACGACGCCGGCGGTGTCCGCGCCGAGTGCCGTCTGGGCGGCGGCGCGCATCCAGGGCTTGCCGTCCTTCACGTCGGCCAGGGCGAGTTGCCGGCCCAGTCGGGCGATCTCCTCGTCGCCGGTACCGCTCTGCGCCTTCTGTGCGAGGTCGTCCGCGGTGCGGCGGCGCTGGTCGGCGTCGTCGGCCTCCTGCTTGCGCTGCGCTGCCTGGGCGTCCTCCTGGGCCTTCAGATCGCGGGCGTTCTCGATGCCGGCGTTGGTACGGGTGAGCAGTTCCGCGCTCTCCACCTGGCGGGCGAGCGTGTACACGGTCTGCGCCTGCTGGGCGGCCTTGGAGGCGGCGTTCGCCGCCTCGGTGGCCGCGTTGGCGTGCTCGGTGGAACGCTGGGCCGCGGTGTTCGCCTCACCGGCGTGCTTGGCGGCGTCGTTCGCCGCGTCCGCCGCCTTCTTGGCGTGCGCGGCGGCCGCACGGGCGGCGTCGCGCGCGTCGGCGGCCGCCGTGGCCGCCTTGCGGGCGAGCGACTCGGCCTCGCCGGCGGCCCGGTTGGCCTCCGCGGCCTGCCGGCGCGCCTGGGCGGCGGCGGCCCGGGCGTTCGCCGCGGCGGCGCTGCTCTCCCCGGCGTACTGGCCGGCGAGTACGGCGGCGTCGGCGGCCGCGGCGGCGTTGGATCCCGCGCTCGCCGCGGAGGCGGCGGCGTCACCGGCGGCCGTGGCGGCCTTCACGGCCTGGTCCGCGGCGTCGGCGGCCTTGGTGGCGCCCTCGGCCGCCGCGTTCGCCTGCTGGGCGGCCTTCTTGGCAGCGTCCGCCTGCTTCGCGTTGGTGGCGGCCGCCGCGGCTGCATTGCGCGCGTTGGAGGCGGCGTTGGCGGCGCCGACGGCGGCGGCCGCCGCCTGGGCCGCGGCGGAGGACGCCACGCGGGCCGACCTGTTGGCGGCGTCGGCTGCGGCGATGGCCCGCTGGGCGGCCTTCGCGGCTCCGGCGGCGGCACTCGCGGCCCGGTTGGCGGCGCGTGCGGCGTCCTCCGAGTCCTGCTTGGTCGCCTCGGCCTCCTGCGCGGCCTTCTGCGCGGCCTCCTTGGCCTGCTTCGAGGCCTTGATCGCCTCCTTGGAGGCGGCTTCGGCGGCCTTGGTCTCCGTGGCGGCGAGCTTGCCGGCCCGGTCCGCCTGGTCCGCCAGTTCCGTGACGCTCGCGTACTCCTCGTCACGGCTGCGGGCCACGAACTGGCCCACGTCCAGGAACTCGCGGATGTCGTCGGCCGAGCCGTCCAGCGCGAGGCGTCCGGCGGCCTTCACCTGCGTTCCGCCGGCGCCCACGATCTGGGCCGCCAGGACACGGTCGTCCTGCTCCTGGGCCTCGCTTCGGCCCGAGGTCAGGAACTTCTCCATGTCCTCGGTGGTGCCGTTGAGAGCTGCCCGGCCGCGTGCCTGCACCTCGGGGCCGCCCACGTCGATCGCCCGGGCGACGAGAACGCGCTCATCCTGCTGGACGGCGTTCTGCCACCCGCTCCTGAGGAAGCCGGCGAGACCGGACTCCGGACCGTCGAGGGCCTGACGCGCCGCGTCGAGGGTGTTGTCCCCGCCCAGGGAGCCGATCTGTGCCGCCTCGACCCGGAAGTCCTGCGTCTGGAGGTCTCCGTAGGTCGTGAGGAAGACGGCGATGTCGTCGTCGCTGCCGGTGAGGGCCTTCTCGGCCGCGGCCTTGACCTCGGTACCGCCGGTGGCCCAGATGTCCACCACCTGCTGACGGGCACTCAGGTGGTACGGCTCCACCGTGCCGTCCGGCGCGTCGCCCGGCGTGCCGTCGGCGACGGCCGGGTACGCGCTCAGCAGACCGGCCAGGACCGCCGTCGCCGCCGCCCACGAGACGCCTCTGAGGATGCCTCTTCGTCTTCGCACGGGCGGGCGCTGACTCCGTTTCATGGAACTCCTTGCTCATCGGAGAAGGGATGGGTGCGTTCCGGCCCTCGACGGGGCCGGAGGACAGGGGAGTTCTGCCGGACAGCCCGAGCGCGCGGGCGCGGGGCAGGTGGCAGTACCCGTCGCGGGAGCCGGCGAGCGAGGTCGCCGGCACCGGGTCCGCGTCGAACGGGTCGGGGGATCGGGACATCGGGAACCCGGAAGACCGGGCAGGGAGGGTGAGGTGAGCGCCAGGCCGGGTGCGGCGGGCGGGAGGAGCCGGAGGCGGAACGACCTCGCCGGACCGGCGAACGGGAACGCGAGGACGCGTCCGCCCGTCCTCAGCCCCTCACACGCGGTAGGTCACCTGAGCGAGAGGGACGTCACCCGCACGGCCTGAGCGGCGACATGCACGACCGCGCCGCCCCGGGTCCGTCGGCCACCTCGGCGGACGGAGTGTCACCGTGCCGTGCGAGCAGCCCGGCGGCCGTGGTCACGGCAGCAGCAAGCCTCTTCATCTGCGTCCCTCTCCCCCTCGGCGCATCTGTCGCAGGGGGTACTCCGGGACCGCGACGAGATACGGCACCACTCGCGCTGCACTGGTCAGTGAGCAGCCCGAAAGCGTGCCGTGAGCGGCCGGCCGTGCGCGACGCGCACGTGCGCTGCACCCCCTACCACTCCCCCTGCCGTCGAGAGAAGCGACCGCAGAGGGCGTGCGCAGCGAAAATTGCTCGCCGCACACGGTAGACGGTTGACCGTCGCTTTACTAGGTCATGACAATGTGGCCGATCTCATGGGCCTCAGGAGCAACCTGCGAGCCACCGCCCCCGTCCCGCCGCCCCCTGCCCCTCCTGACCGCGGTGACCGTCGACGGGCAGTACGGTGGGGCCCGTAGACCCCTCCACCGAGACCCAAGGCTGTCGGCGGCGCCCGTGAACCGGATCCCCCAACCCCCCTTCGGCCCCCAGGACTTCCAGCTCGTCCTGTTGCGCCGTATGGCCGACCACAACCCGGACCTGGTGGAGGACGCCCGCCGGACCCTGGGCGTGTCCATCGCCGACATGCGTGAGGCCAACCGGCGCTGGCAGGCGATGGTCCGGTCACCGCGCGCCCGGGCGACCGGCGCCCTCATCCGCTCGGTCCTCGGCGAACCGGAGTCCAAGGCCCCCCGCCGGATCGGTGACCTGGACTGCGAGGCCCGGCTGTGGCCCGTCCCGCTCTGGCCCGACCTGCGCTTCGAGGTGCTGGCCGGCCCGGGCGGGCAGGTCTGGAACGAGTGGCTGATCCGGGCCCCCGGAGCACCGGCGCCGAAGCTGGAGACGATCGACGACCTGACCCCCTGGTCCTGCACGGTCGACGAGGTCGCCCGCGCCTTCGCCCCGGCCCGCCCCCTGGAGGGCACGGCCCCCACTCGCTGGGGCCTCGCCTTCACCGCCCCGGACGCGAACGGCGTACGGCGGGAGGTGGTCGCCGAGTTCACCTGGGGACTGTTGCAGCGGGTGGCCGTCGGGGACTAGGGAGTGTCTGACGATTCGCGCCGGATCAGCGCGCGGCGTCCGGCGCAGGGGGGCACCTCCCGGCGGTAGCCGGGGGAGCATCGCAAGGCGGAGGATCATCCGCGTACCGGACGCACTCGGGTGATCCGACAACGCGACGAGGTGCCGTGCCTGGGGGCACCTCCCAGCCGCCCGGCTGGGGGAGTCGCGCGCCCGGCGGGAATCGTCAGACATCCCCTGGCGCGCGCCGGTCCGCGGCGGCCAGGACGGCCTCCACCACCTTCGGCACGGAACCCGGGTGCAGTGAGAGGAACAGATTCGGCTCGACAAGTTCCAGTTCCATCACCCACGGCTGCCCGTCCGCGCCGTCCACCAGGTCGACACGGGCGTAGAGCAGTTCCGGAGCGCCCGGTACGGCGGCCAGGGCGCGCTCGGCGACGGCGCGTTCGGCCGGGGTCGGGGTCCAGGGCTCCAGGCCGGGGTGCGCCACCTTCCGCTCGTCGTACGGAGTGCCGGGCGTGAGAACGGCCCCCTTCCGGCTGGCGTGCAGCAGCCGCCCGCCGAAGAACTGCAGCGCCCGTTCCCCGGCCACGTCTATGCCCCGCACATAGGGCTGCACCATCGCCGTGAACCCCTCGGCGTGCATCCGCGCGAGCTGCCGTACGGCGGTGTCGTGCTCCTCGGGTGTGTACCGGGCGGCGAACCGGGCGCCCGCGCCCGAGGTCGGCTTGACGACGTACTCGTCGTCGGGCAGCTCGACGGGGTCGCCCGGGGCCAGATACCGGGTGGGGACGACCGGGACGCCCGCGGCGGCCAGCTCCCCGAGATAGCGCTTGTCGGTGTTCCAGCGCACGACGGGCGCCGGGTTGGCCAGCCGCGTGAGCTTCCCGCACCGCTCGGCCCAGGCGGTGAACTCCGCGGCCCGCCAGCTGTAGTCCCAGGTGGAACGGATCACGGCCAGGTCGTACGCCGCCCAGTCGACGTCCGGATCGTCCCAGTAAACGGCGTCGGCGCCCGCTCCGGCAGCCGTCAACTCCCGTACGAGCGCCGGAAGATCACCGTCGGTCGTCACCTCGGGACCGGGACGGCAGGTGACGAGCGCGACGCGCGCGGTGGCGGTACGAAACACGTCTGGACTCCTGTTCGCGGGACGACATGTGCGCGCAGGCTAACAACGCCCCAAAAGACCGCGGCACCCGTGTTGACCTTCACCTGAGGTCTCCGTCACGGCGGAGGCAGGTTTCGCTCACTCTGGTGTAGGAACGGATTCGATGTCCGCACCACGCCCTGTCCGCTTCGACGCGAGGAGTCCCGCGTGCCCTCCCTCTTTCCGGCCCTGACCGACCCCGGGGCGGCGCGGCGGCCCGCGCTGCGGTTCGGGGAGCGAGCCCTGACCCGTGCCGAGCTGGCCGCGGCGGCGGGCGCGCTCGCCGGGCGACTGGGCGGCGCGGTACCTCCTGGGACGGAGCCGACCCGAACGGAGCCGACCGCTCCGGGGAAGGCGGCCCGAGCGGCCCGGAGGGTGGCCCTGTGGGCCACGCCCTCGCTGGAGACCGCCGTCGCGGTGGTGGCCGCGCTGACCGCCGGAGTGCCCGTCGTCCCGCTCAACCCGAAGTCAGGGGAGCGCGAGCTCGGCCACATCCTGGCGGACAGCGCGCCGTCGCTCGTCCTGGCCTCTCCCGGCGACGAACTGCCCGAGCCCGTAAGGGCGTTGGAGCGCGTGGACGTCGACGTACGCGGCACGGGAACGTACGCACCCGCCGAGGTCGACGACGAGAGCCCCGCCCTCGTCGTCTACACCTCCGGGACCACCGGCCCGCCCAAGGGCGCCCTCATCCCCCGCAGGGCCGTGGCCTCGACCCTCGACGCGCTCGCGGACGCCTGGCAGTGGACCGAGGACGACGTCCTCGTGCACGGGCTCCCGCTGTTCCATGTGCACGGGCTGGTGCTCGGCATCCTGGGCCCCCTGCGGCGCGGCGGCTCCGTACGGCACCTGGGGCGCTTCGGCACGGACGGTGTGGCCCGCGAACTGGGCGCCGGGGCGACCATGCTGTTCGGGGTGCCGACGATGTACCACCGGATCGCGGAGGCACTGCCCGGCGACCCCGAGCTGGCCAAGGCGCTCGCCGGGGCCCGGCTGCTGGTCTCCGGGTCCGCCGCGCTGCCGGTGCACGACCACGAGCGGATCGCCACCGCGACCGGGCGCCGGGTCATCGAGCGGTACGGCATGACGGAGACGCTGATGAACACCAGCGTCCGCGCGGACGGGGAGCCGCGCGCGGGAACGGTGGGCGTGCCGCTGCCGGGCGTGGACCTGCGGCTCGTCGAGGAGGACGGCACGCCGGTCCCGGCGTACGACGGGGAGACGGTCGGCGAGATCCAGGTGCGCGGCCCGAACCTGTTCACCGGATACCTCAACCGGCCCGACGCGACCGCCGCCGCCTTCACCGCCGACGGCTGGTTCCGCACCGGGGACATGGCGGTGCGCGAGCCCGACGGCTATGTGCGCATCGTGGGCCGCAAGGCCACCGACCTGATCAAGAGCGGGGGGTACAAGATCGGGGCGGGCGAGATCGAGAACGCGCTCCTGGAGCACCCGGGGGTGCGGGAGGCCGCCGTCACCGGCGAACCCGACGACGATCTGGGCGAGCGGATCGTCGCCTGGGTGGTGCCTGCCGACCCCGACGTCCTGCCGGGCGCCGACGAACTGGCCGACCATGTGGCGCGCCGGCTCGCCCCGCACAAGCGGCCCCGCACGGTCCGCTACCTCGACGCCCTGCCCCGCAACGACATGGGGAAGATCATGAAGCGGGCACTGGGCGATGCCTGAGCGCCTGTCCGCGCGGGAGGCGCTCGCCCTCGTCACCGACGACTTCACCCGGCTGCCGGGCCCGGCGGCCGGGGAGTCGCGCCCGGACGGCCCGCTCACCTGGACGGGCTACGACGCCTCGCGCGCCCGCGCCACCGCGCGCACCGGCGAGGAGGAGTCCGTGGTGGTCGGGCGCGGGACCGTCGGCTCCACCCCGGCCGTGCTGATCGCGTTCGAGTTCGGCTTCCTCGGCGGCTCGCTCGGCGAGCGCACCGGGGACCGGCTGGAGGCGGCGCACACCTACGCCCGTACGCACCGGCTGCCGGTCGTCTCGCTGGTCGCGACGGGCGGCAGCCGGATGCAGGAGGGCATGCTCGCGCTGACCCAGCTCCAGCGCGTGGCCCGGCAGTCGGCGCTCACCCGTGCGGCCGGGCTCGCGCAACTCGCGGTCCTGCGGGACCCGACGACCGGCGGCGGCTGGGCCACGCTGGGCGCGGGCGCCGACGTGGTGCTGGCCCTGCCCGGCGCCCAGGTGGGCTTCGCGGGCTCCCGGGTGCGCCCGCCGGACGCGGACCCGGCGGCGTACTCGGCGGAGGCGCAGCTGGCGGCGGGCACGGTCGACGCGGTCGTACCGCCCGGGGAACTGCGGGCGGCGTCGGCCCTGTGGCTGGGACTCCTGACGGCGTCCTCGGCCGAACCCGCCCCGGTGCCCCGGGCGCTGGGGGCCGTGGACCTCCCGGCGACCGGCTGGGACGCCGTACGGCGGGCCCGGGATCCGGAGCGGCCCCGCGCGCGGGCGTATCTGGACTCGTACTTCACCCGCCGCGCGGAGCTCGGCGGCGACCGCGGCGGCGGCCGGGACCCGGACGGCATGCTGTGCGGCTTCGGCGGCCACGACGGCCGTACGATCGCGTACGCCGCCCAGACCGGCACCGCCACCCGTCCCGCCGGATACCGCACGGCCGCCCGGCTGATCCGGCTGGCCGACGCCCTGTCCGTGCCCGTGCTGACGCTGGTGGACACACCGGGCGCCGCCAACGACGCGGAGGCCGAGCGGCAGGGGGTGGGCGCCGCCATCGCGGACCTGTTCACCGCCGTGGCGACGGCCCGTACGCCGCTGACCACCCTGGTGATCGGGGAGGGCGGCTCGGGCGGGGCGCTGGCCCTGGCCGCACCGGACAACACCTGGGCCACCCCGGACAGCTACTTCTCGGTCATCGCGCCGGAGCTCGCCGCCGCGATACTCAAGCGCCCGGCGGACCAGGTGCGGGCGACGGCGGACCAGCTGCGCGTGCGCCCCCAGGATCTGGTAGCCCTCGGGGTGGTACGGGGAATCGCGGGCGAGAGGACCGTCTCACCCCCGCCGCGCGGATGAACCGGCACTGCACCGCTGCGGACGAGCACGGGGCTCCGACACGGACCGCGCACAGCCTCTCCAGGACACAACGCACCCGCGCACACCCGATCGGGTGAACCCGCCTGGCCCTCTTCAAGGGGCGAGGTCTCCCGGACCGGGCGACGATGCTGAGGAGAGGCCCGCCACCCGGCGGCCGCCCGCGGTCCGTTCTCGGGAGGTACCGCATGACCGTCAGCCTGGACCAGCTGCGCCGTTGCCACTTCGCTGTCGACCTCGGCGCGGCCAGGACCCGTGTGTACGTCAAGGGCTCGGGGCTGGTCGTCGACCAGCCGAGCGCCGCGGCGGTGAACACCCGGACCGGTTCGCTGATAGCGGTCGGCGAGCTGGCCGAGAAGATGACGGGGCGGACCCCCTCGTACATCCGCGTGATGCGACCGGTGTCCGGCGGCACCGTCGTCGACATCGAGATGGCCCAGCGCATGCTGCGCCATCTGCTCGGTGAGAAACTCCGCCGCGCCCTGCGCCGCAAGCCCCGGCTCCGGGCCGCCGCCTGCACCCCGCACGACGCGGACCCACTGGCCCAGCGCGCGGCGGTGGAGACGCTCGTCGGGCTGGGGGCGCGCCGGGTGGAACTGGTCGACACGCTGGTCGCCGCCGCCGTGGGCTGCGGGCTGCCCGTCGAGCAGCCCGAGGCCTCCATGATCATGGTGTGCGGTGCCGCCGCCACCCAGATCGCCGTCCTGTCGCTGGGGAACATCGTGACCGCGGAACGGATCCCGGTGGGCGGCGAGGCCGTCGACCACGCGATCGTCCAGCATCTGCGCCACGAGCACGCGTTGATGCTGCCGAGCCAGTCCGTACGCCCGCTGCGACTGGCCCTCTCCGGCAACGGGACCGCCCCCGACACACTCGCGGCCACCGAGATCCTCGGCCGGGACGTGGCGACCGGGCTCGCGCGCTCGGTGAAGGTCGACACGGCGGCGGTGCGGGAGGCGATCGAGACCCCGCTGACGGCCATGCTCGACGGCATCGGCAAGGTGCTGCGGGACTGCCCGCCCGACCTGGTGGCCGACCTCGCCGACCGCGGCATCATGATGGTCGGCGGCAGCGCCCTGCTCCCGGGCCTCGACCAGATGCTCCGGCAGTGGACCGGCATGCCGGTACGCATCGCCGAACGCCCCGACATCTGCGCCGTACAGGGCCTGGGCGCCATGCTGGAAGGCAAGATCAAACCCCTGACCCTGAACCCGCTGGCGGCCTGACCCCCCGCACTACCGGCCGGCGAGCGCCCGCAGTCCCTCCGCGGACTCGGGCGCCGGCCGGTGGCTGCCGTGCCCGCTCACGGCACTACGCCCCCGGACACAACTCCGGCGCGCGAGAAACTCCGCAGCGACCGATGGGGCCCAAGCACCCCGAGCCACTCCCCCTCGAAGCCGCCCGTGGCCGCGCCGGGCGCTGTCGACGTTCGCCCTGTTCCCCGGGCCGCGCCTGGCTGCCACCATGAGCATGGCTGTGTGTCCGGAGTGTCTGGTGCTGTGACCGGAAAGGTTCACCGGCTCGCCCCCCGGCCTGGCGGCCGGGACGTGCGCCCGGGCACGGCGGGAATTGTCAGGCACCCCTAGGGAAGCCCGTGGCCCAGTCCGACGTGCCCGTGGCCTGGATCGGTCTCGGCGGCGTGCCCGCGGGTGCCGTGGCCGCCGCGCCGGGGGCCAGATACACATCGCTCTGAGGGATCAAGGCAGCCACCTCCCGCAGCTCGACCCCCTCCAGCCGAACTCCGCGCGTTCACCACGCCGTTCATCGAAGCCAGGATCCAGCTGATGCCGGTGCTCGGCGGGCAGACTCCACCGGACGAATGGGCACGGATCGCGCCCACCCTGCCTCGTACGGCGCCCAAGTGGTGGTCCAGGGCGGCCGATCCGCTCGCCCTGTACGAGATGCCGGTCATCGTGCGCGGCAACGCCCATCGGGTGGACGGCCGGATCCGCTCCCACCAGGCCCGTCGCTCCCCCCACGCTGGACCCGGACACCCACTCCGGCGTGCGGGCCCTGCACAGGGAACTCGGCATGGCGGTCACCGAGTTCTCACACGCCCTCAAGCGGCTCGCGAAGCGGGGGCTCGGGGTGATGTGAGCCCCGACGGTCGGGCGTCGTGTCTTTCATCCCGTCGGTCGCGTCCGCGCGAGTCATGTCCCTCGCACCGACGGCCGGCCGGGTCGTCCGTGATCCTCCGCCGACCGAGTGCACCTGCGGCGAAACGGACGACTGCGGCCCCCGGAGCCTGTCCGAGGACCACAGACTTGATCGGCGTGCTCTGCGTCACTGCTGATCACATCGTTTCTGCGCGCGTAGCGTGCAGTGGGGCGGGTGGGACTCGAACCCACGGCCGACGGATTATGAGTCCGCTGCTCTAACCGGCTGAGCTACCGCCCCGTCACGGCGCGTCGCGTACATGTGTGCGCGCCGTCTGCCGCAGCATAGCCGCTCATACGATCTCCTGCTTCGGATGGTCGGCTACACGTGACCTTGAGGACTCCGCCGTGGGCGTGACGGTTCCTGCGGACATGAAAAAGGACCCCTGAGGGGTCCTCTTCAGACGCTCCCCCGACTGGACTCGAACCAGTAACCTGCCGGTTAACAGCCGGCTGCTCTGCCAATTGAGCTACGGAGGATCGAGCTCCCCCGACTGGACTCGAACCAGTAACCTGCCGGTTAACAGCCGGCTGCTCTGCCAATTGAGCTACGGAGGAATGCCTCGTTGCATCGAACGTACCCTCCTGGGTATCCGCCAGGGGGCGCGCGCTCGCTGCGACACATACATTAGCGCAAGCAGAGGGGTGCTCCGCCAATCGGTACCCGCCGCGCCGGATACCCAAGGCACGACGCAGACGCAAGGGAAGGATGGCCGCCATGCGCTATCGGCTCACGTTCGTCGCCGGGCTTGTCCTGGGCTATGTGCTCGGCACACGAGCCGGACGCGAACGTTACGAGCAGCTGAAGAAGTCCGCCCGCCAGGTCGCGCAGAACCCCGCCGTGCGCAACACCGCCGAGACGGCCGCCCAGCAGGGGCGCGAGATCGCCGGCAAGGCGTACCACGCGGTGAGCGACAAGGTCGGCGACCACATGCCCGACTCGGTCGCCGGCCGGGTGCGCTCGCTGCGGGCACGGAACGCGAACGGCGACGGCTCGGACGACTGGGGCACCAGCAACACCTGACCCCGGACCGGACCCGGGCAGTGGGGATCGGACCGGCAACACCACCTGCCGCTCCCGCCCCGGCCACAACCGACCGCTTCTGCCACGGCCGCCCCTCACGCCCCAGCGGCACCCGGACCACCTCCGCCGCAGTAGCCCTCCGATGACACTCCGCCGCCGCCCCGGGACGACGCGGCCACCCTCCTCCGTACGGCAGAATTTCCGCCATGGGGATAGTCGCCGGGTTGGACAGTTCGCCCGATTTCACTCGTATCGTCGTCTGCGACGCGGACACGGGGTCCGTGCTCAGGCAGGGATATGCACCGCATCCCGTCGAGAGCAGTGAGGGTGGCAGCCGTCCCTCCGATGTCGATCCGCAGGCCTGGCTGCTGTCCCTGGGGGAGGCGGCCGGCGGCGGACTCCTGGAGGGCGTCCAGGCCATCGGTGTCTCGGCGCAGCAGAACGCGCTGGTCCCCCTCGACTCCCAGGGCGCCACCGTGCGGCCCGCGCTGGTCGGCGGTGACAAGCGGGCGCAGGTCGCGGCGGCCGACCTGATCGACGCCCTCGGCGGCCGGCAGGCCTGGGCCGAGGCCGTCGGATGCGTCCCGCAGGCCGCGCAGCCCGTGACCAAGCTGCGCTGGCTCGCCCGGAGCGAACCCGACAACGCGCGCCGCACCGCCCTGCTGCTGCAGGCCCATGACTGGCTCGTGTGGCAGTTGCTCGGGCGACCCCTGAGAAGGACCACCGACCGCGGCGGGGCCTCCGGCACCGGGTACTGGTCGACGGCGACCGGCGCCTACCGCGCCGACCTCGTCGAGCTGGCGCTCGGCCACCAGGCCGCGCTCCCCGAGGTGCTCGGCCCCTCGGAGGCGGCCGGTACGACACCGGAGGGCCTGCTGATCTCCGCGGGCACCGGCGAGACCATGGCCGCCGCCCTTGGCCTCGGCATCGGGCTCGGCGACGCGGTCGTCTCGCTCGGCGCCTCCGGGTCCGTGATGGCCGTACACCCCGAGGCGCTCGTCGACTCCACCGGGATGATCACCTCCCTGGCGGACGCGACGGGCATGCATCTGCCGGTGGTGACCACGCTCAACGCCGTGCGCACCCTGCGCGGCGCCGCCGAACTCCTCGGCGTGCCCGACCTGGAGTCCCTGTCGGAGCTGGCCGTGAAGTCGACGCCCGGCTCCCACGGACTGGTGCTCCTGCCCTATCTGGAGGGCGAGCGGACCCCGAATCTGCCGCACACCGCAGGCACCCTGGCCGGACTGCGGCGCGAGTCGATGAAGCCCGAGCACCTGGCGCGCGCCGCGTTCGAGGGGATGCTGTGCGGGCTCGCGGACGCGCTGGACGTGCTGCGCGGGCGCGGGGTCGACGTGCGGCGGATCTTCCTGCTCGGTGCCGCCGCGGAGCTGCCCGCCGTACAGGCGGCGGCGCCCGCCCTGTTCGGCGTCCAGGTGGTGGTGCCGCAGCCCGCCGACTACGCGGCGATCGGCGCGGCCCGGCAGGCGGCCTGGTCCCTCGGCGTGTCGCAGGGCACCCTCGACCCGCGCACCCCGCCGGCCTGGCAGGGGGCGGTGGCGCAGGTTCTGGAGCCCGGCGACGAGCTGGCCGTGGGTCAGGCAGTGCGTCAGCAGTACGTGTCGGTACGCGAGCAGACGCATCCGGGGGCGTTCCGGTCACAGTCGTAGCTCATGGGCCGTGAGCCGAAGGCCGGCCCCGCGCCTGCCCGCGCCGCCCCCGATGTCGTACACGTCACACGCCCGGATGTCCCCGCGCCACCCCACCCGTCACCTCCCCCTGCTCCGCCCCGTGGCTGAGTCCGAGTCAGCCCGACGGCCCCGCCGTCGGCTTAATTCGGTTGAGGTAACGCGGGTGGAGTGTCCGACGATAGGGGGTGGTGCACCACCGCCCGCCCCGCCTCCGTCTGCAACTCCGAGAGATCTCGCGTGCTCATACGACTTCTGAGGGCCCACCTGGCCCCATACCGGAAACCCATCATCCTGCTGGTGCTGCTGCAGTTCCTGCAGACCTGCGCCACGCTCTATCTGCCCACCCTCAACGCGCACATCATCGACCACGGTGTCGTGAAGGGGGACACGAACTACATCGTGACCTTCGGCGGTCTGATGATCGCGGTCTCGCTGGGTCAGGTCCTCTGCAACATCGGCGCCGTCTACTTCGGCGCCCGTACCGCGTCCTCCGTCGGCCGGGACATGCGGGCGGCCGTCTTCGACCGGGTGCAGTCGTTCTCCTCGCGTGAGCTGGGCCACTTCGGAGCGCCTTCGCTGATCACCCGCACCACGAACGACGTGCAGCAGGTGCAGATGCTCACGCTGATGACGTTCACCCTGATGGTGTCGGCGCCGATCATGTGCGTGGGCGGCATCGTCATGGCACTCGGTCTGGACGTGCCGCTGTCCGGCGTCCTGGTGGCCGTGGTGCCCGTGCTCGGCATCTCCGTGACGCTGATCGTGCGCCGGCTGCGCCCGCTGTTCCGCACCATGCAGGTCCGTCTGGACACCGTGAACCGGGTGCTGCGCGAGCAGATCTCGGGCAACCGGGTGATCCGCGCCTTCGTCCGCGACGACTACGAGAAGGGCCGCTTCGAGGGTGCCAACACCGAGCTGACCGAGGTGTCCCTCGGCACCGGCCGCACGCTGGCGCTGATGTTCCCCCTGGTGATGACCGTGGTCAACCTGTCGTCGATCGCCGTGGTCTGGTTCGGCGCGCACCGCATCGACAGCGGCGGCATGCAGATCGGCGACCTGACCGCGTTCCTCGCCTACCTCATGCAGATCGTGATGTCCGTCATGATGGCGACCTTCATGTTCATGATGGTGCCGCGCGCCGAGGTGTGCGCCGAGCGCATCGAGGAGGTGCTCGACACCGAGTCGAGCGTCGTGCCGCCCGCCGCGCCGGTGGTCGAGCTGCGCCGCCACGGGTATCTGGAGATCCGCGGCGCCGGGTTCCGCTACCCGGGTGCCGAGGAGCCGGTCCTCAAGGCCATCGAGGTGGAGGCCCGGCCGGGTGAGGTGACGGCCGTCATCGGGTCCACCGGCAGCGGCAAGTCGACCCTGCTCGGGCTGATCCCCCGCCTGTTCGACGCCACCGAGGGCGAGGTGCTCGTGGACGGCGTGAACGTCCAGGAGGTCGACCCGGTGCTGCTCGCTAAGACGGTCGGACTCGTCCCGCAGAAGCCGTATCTCTTCGCCGGGACGGTCGCCACCAATCTGCGCTACGGCAACCCGGACGCCACCGACGAGGAGTTGTGGCACGCGCTGGAGGTGGCGCAGGCCAAGGAGTTCGTGTCCAAGCTGGACAACGGCCTCGACTCCCCCATCGCACAGGGCGGGACCAACGTCTCCGGCGGCCAGCGCCAGCGTCTCGCCATCGCCCGCACCCTCGTGCAGCGTCCCGAGATCTACCTCTTCGACGACTCCTTCTCCGCGCTCGACTACGCGACCGACGCGGCCCTGCGCGCGGCGCTCTCGCGGGAGACCGCCGAGGCGACCGTCGTCATCGTCGCCCAGCGGGTGGCGACCATCCGGGACGCCGACCGGATCGTGGTCCTCGACGAGGGCCGGGTCGTCGGCACCGGTCGCCATCACGAGCTGATGGCAGACAACGAGACCTATCGGGAGATCGTCCTCTCCCAGCTGACGGAAGCGGAGGCCGCCTGATGGCCGGGCCCATGGGACGCATGATGGGCGCGGGCGGCCCCGACCAGCGCTCGATGGACTTCAAGGGGTCCGGAAAACGGCTCCTCGCCCAGTTCAGACCCGAACGCACCCTCATGATCGCGATGCTGGTCTGCGGTGTGCTGAGCGTCGGGCTCTCCGTGATCGGGCCGAAGATCCTCGGCAAGGCCACCGACCTGGTCTTCGCCGGCATCATCGGTCGGCAGATGCCCGCCGGACTCACCAAGGCGCAGGTGCTCGCCTCCATGCGCAAGCGGGGCGAGGGCGGCATCGCGGACATGCTCTCCGGCACGGACTTCACCCCGGGCAAGGGCATCGACTTCGGCGCCGTCGGGAACATCCTGCTGCTCGCGCTGGGCACGTTCCTGGTGTCCGGCCTGCTGATGGCGGTCACCACCCGGCTGTCCAACCGGGCCATCAACAAGACCGTCTACCGGCTGCGTGAGGACGTACAGGCGAAGCTGTCGCGGCTTCCGCTGTCGTACTTCGACAAGCGGCAGCGCGGCGAGGTGCTCAGCCGCGCCACCAACGACATCGACAACATCGGGCAGACGCTCCAGCAGTCGATGGGGCAGATGATCAACTCGCTGCTGACGATCATCGGCGTGCTCGCGGTGATGTTCTGGGTGTCGTGGCTGCTGGCGCTGGTCGCGCTGGTGACCGTGCCGCTGTCCTTCGTCGTGGCCACCCGGATCGGCAAGCGGTCGCAGCCGCACTTCGTGCAGCAGTGGCGCACCACCGGCCAGCTGAACGCGCACATCGAGGAGATGTACACCGGGCACACCCTGGTGAAGGTGTTCGGGCGCCAGGAGGAGTCGGCGCGGCGGTTCGCGGAGCAGAACGAGCAGCTCTACGAGGCCGGGTTCAAGGCGCAGTTCAACAGCGGCATCATGCAGCCGCTGATGATGTTCGTGTCGAACCTCAACTATGTGCTGGTGGCCGTCGTGGGCGGTCTGCGGGTGGCGTCGGGTGCGCTGTCCATCGGTGATGTGCAGGCCTTCATCCAGTACTCGCGGCAGTTCTCCATGCCGCTGACGCAGGTCGCGTCGATGGCGAACCTCGTGCAGTCGGGTGTCGCCTCGGCGGAGCGGATCTTCGACCTGCTCGACGCCGAGGAACAGGCGGCGGACCCGGTGCCGGGCCTGCGTCCCGAGGAGCTGCGCGGGCGGGTCGCGCTGGAGGACGTGTCGTTCCGCTACGACCCGGACAAGCCGCTCATCGAGCACCTGTCGCTGGCGGTCGAGCCGGGGCACACGGTCGCGATCGTCGGCCCGACCGGAGCCGGCAAGACGACGCTCGTGAACCTGCTGATGCGGTTCTACGACGTCACGGGCGGCCGGATCACGCTCGACGGGGTCGACATCGCGAAGATGTCCCGGGACGAACTGCGGGCCGGGATAGGGATGGTGCTCCAGGACACCTGGCTGTTCGGCGGGACCATCGCGGAGAACATCGCCTACGGTGCCGCGCGCGAGATCACGCGCGGGGAGATCGAGGAGGCCGCGCGGGCGGCCCACGCCGACCGGTTCATCCGTACGCTGCCGGACGGCTACGACACCGTGATCGACGACGAGGGCACGGGCGTCAGCGCGGGCGAGAAGCAGCTCATCACCATCGCGCGGGCGTTCCTGTCGGACCCGGTGATCCTGGTCCTCGACGAGGCGACGAGCTCCGTCGACACCCGGACCGAGGTGCTGATCCAGAAGGCGATGGCGAAGCTGGCGCACGGACGGACGTCGTTCGTCATCGCGCACCGGCTGTCGACGATCCGGGACGCGGACACGATCCTCGTGATGGAGAACGGCTCCATCGTGGAACAGGGCTCGCACGAGGAACTGCTGGCGGCCGACGGCGCCTACGCGCGGCTGTACAAGGCGCAGTTCGCGCAGGCGGTCGCGGAGGTCGACTGAGTTCCCGGGGCCGCTCCTCGTGAGCGGCCCCTCTCAGTCGAGATAGCCCCTCAGCTGGTCCGCGAACGCGTGGTCCCGGAGCTTGTTCAGGGTCTTGGACTCGATCTGGCGGATGCGTTCGCGGGTCACGCCGAAGATACGGCCGATCTCCTCCAGGGTGCGGGGACGGCCGTCGGCGAGGCCGTAGCGGAGTTGTACGACCTTGCGTTCGCGTTCGCCGAGGGTGGACAGGACCGCCTCCAGGTGCTCCCGCAGCAGCAGGAACGCGGCGGACTCGACCGGGCTCGCGGCGTCGCCGTCCTCGATGAGGTCGCCGAGGGCCACGTCGTCCTCCTCGCCGACGGGCGCGTGCAGCGAGACGGGCTCCTGGGCGAGCCGCAGCACCTCGATGACCCGCTCGCCGGGCAGCTCCAGGTGTGCGGCGACCTCTTCCGGTGTCGGTTCGTAGCCGCGTTCCTGGAGCATGCGGCGCTGGACGCGGACGACACGGTTGATGAGTTCGACGACATGCACCGGGACGCGGATGGTGCGGGCCTGGTCGGCCAGGGCGCGGGACATGGCCTGGCGGATCCACCAGGTCGCGTACGTCGAGAACTTGTAGCCGCGGGCGTAGTCGAACTTCTCGACGGCCCTGATCAGGCCGAGGTTCCCCTCCTGGACGAGGTCCAGCATGGTCAGCCCGCGGCCGATGTAGCGCTTGGCGACGGAGACGACGAGCCGGAGGTTGGCCTCGATCAGCCGCCGCTTGGCCAGCCGCCCCATGACCACCAGCCGGTCCAGGTCCAGGGCGAGTTCGGTGTCGAGGTCGGGGGTGCGGGCGAGCTTCTCCTCGGCGAACAGTCCGGCCTCGACGCGGCGGGCGAGTTCGACCTCCTCGGCTGCCGTGAGCAGGGGGATGCGGCCGATCTCGCGCAGGTACTGGCGGAACAGGTCCGAGGAGGGACCACCGGTGTCGGCGTGCCCGCGGAGCGGCTCGACGGGCTCGGGCGCGGTCTCCGCGGCGTCGGCGTCGGGGAGTTCGGGCGGCTCCTGCGTCCCGGGCGGGTCCTGCGGTTCGGCGTCCGTCTCGGGGTGGTGCGCGAGCCGGCCCTGCGGGGGCACCGCCGCAAGGACGTCGCTGTCGGCGTCCGGATCGTCGTGGCCGGTCTCGGTCTGTATCAGGGTCTGGGTCTGCACGGGTGCGACCTCCAGGAATGTCGCTGCTGAGGGGTGCGACAGCGGTACGTCGGGGATGGGACCGGTGGTCCGCCCGCCGGCCATCCCGTAGTCGTCGAGCGGGACCGCGGGGGTGTCGGACCCGTGGACGGGCCGGCCGCGCTCCGGGGGACTCAGGCACCGCACCCCAGTGTGGGGTACGACACATCGCCGCCACGAGGGGCGTGCGACCACTTTTTGAGTCCGGTGCGTGACCGGCCGGTTACTCAGGTCGTCCGACCGTCGCACCGGCAGTGACCGATGGGGCAGGACGGGGAGCCGGAAGTCCCCGGCGGCGCTCAGAGGGCTGACGCGCCGCGTTCCCGCAGTGCCTGGTCGTACTGCTGCAGGACCCACAGCTCGTTCTGCACGGCGGCGAGTTGGGCCGGGTCTCCGTAGGTGCCGAGGCGGGTCAGGGTGCTCTGGACGTCACGGACCCGGCGTTCGACCGCCCGGCGGCGGACCGTGACCAGCTGGGCGCCCACGTAGGCCTCGTCCACCTCCTTACGGAGCATGATCGCCTCGACCGCCAGCTCCGTGACCATGGCGCGGACCGTGTCGTCGGGTGCCGCGTCGCGGACACGGACCAGATACTCCTGCGGGTCATGGGCGCCGTACTCGGCACCTCCCGCGTCCATGATCGCCTGACGGACGGCGGCGTACGGCGCCGCTGTGAACTCGTCGACCCCGTACGCGTCGAACGCCGGGGAGACCATCTCCGGCCGCTGGAGCGCGAGTTTGAGCAGTTCCCGCTCGGTCGCGTACACCGGGTTGCGCAGGTTGAGCGCGGGGCCCGAGACCGCCGGGCGGGGCGCCGCCTGGTACGGCTGCTGTGCGCGCTGTCCGGCCGGCGCCGGTCCCCGGCCACCCCGGTCGCGGGCCCAACGGGCCAGCTGGGCCACCCGCTTGACCACGAACTGGGTGTCGAGGATGCCGAGCATGCCGGCGAGCTGGACCGCGACCTCGTGCTGGGCACCGCTGTTCTTGATCCGGGCGACGACCGGTGCCGCCTCGTCCAGCGCGGCGGCGCGGCCCGCCGGGGTGTCCAGGTCGTAGCGGCCGACGATCTGGCGGAGCGCGAACTCGAAGAGGGGGGTGCGGGGTTCGGTCAGGTCGGCGACCGCCTCGTCGCCCTTGGCGAGACGCAGCTCGCAGGGGTCCATGCCGTCCGGCGCGATCGCGATGTAGGTCTCGGCGGCGAACTTCTGGTCGTCCTCGAAGGCCCGCAGGGCCGCCTTCTGCCCGGCCGCGTCACCGTCGAAGGTGAAGATCACCCGGGCCGAGCCGTTGTCCATCAGCAGCCGGCGCAGGATCTTGATGTGCTCGCCGCCGAAGGCCGTGCCGCAGGTCGCGATGGCCGTGGTGACACCCGCGAGATGGCAGGCCATGACGTCGGTGTAGCCCTCGACCACCACCGCCCGGCTCACCTTGGCGATGTCTTTCTTCGCCAGGTCGATGCCGTACAGCACCTGGGACTTCTTGTAGATCGCGGTCTCGGGCGTGTTCAGGTACTTGGGTCCGTTGTCCGCCTCGTACAGCTTGCGCGCGCCGAAGCCGACGACGTCCCCGCCGATGTCGCGGATCGGCCACATCAGCCGGCCGCGGAAGCGGTCGATGGGGCCCCGGCGGCCCTCCTGGGAGAGGCCGGAGAGGATCAGTTCCTTGTCGCTGAAGCCCTTGCCGCGCAGATAGCGGGTGAGGTGGTCCCAGCCCTGGGGGCTGTAGCCGACGCCGAAGTGGACCGCGGCGGCCTGGTCGAAGCCCCGCTCGGCCAGGAACGCGCGTCCCGTGTCGGCCTCGGGGCTGGTGCCGAGCTGCTCGGCGTACCAGTCTGCGGCGAGCCGGTGGGCCTCGACCAGGCGGATGCGCTCACCGCGCTGGTGGGTGGGGTTGTACCCGCCCTCCTCGTAGCGCAGCGTGATGCCGGCGCGGGCGGCCAGGCGCTCGACCGACTCGGAGAAGGACAGGTGGTCGACCTTCATCACGAACGTGATGGTGTCGCCGCCTTCCTGGCAGCCGAAGCAGTGGAACAGTCCCTTGCTCGGGCTGACCTGGAAGGACGGGGACTTCTCGTCGTGGAACGGGCACAGGCCCTTCAGGTTGCCGCCGCCCGCGTTGCGCAGCTGGAGATACTCGGACACGACGGCGTCGATCGGGACCGCGTCCCTGACCGCCTTCACGTCCTCGTCGTTGATCCGTCCTGCCACGAGGAGATTCTACGGGGGCGGTGCGACAGCGGCGGCGGCCGTCGTGTCAGGGGACCAGGCTCTCCAGCGGTACCCCGGGGTCCGCCAGTGCCTCCTGGTCCACCGGTGTCCTGGCCCGGATCAGGTTCTGGATCCGCTCTGTGACGTCCCACACGTTCACGTTCATCCCGGCCAGCACCCTCCCCTCCTTCAGCCAGAACGCGATGAAGTGCCGCTTGCCCACGTCACCTCGCAGCACCACCTCGTCGTACGACCCGGGCGGCGCCCACCCCGAGTACTCCATCCCCACGTCGTACTGGTCGGAGAAGAAGTACGGCACCCGGTCGTACGTCACCTCGCGCCCGAGCATCGCGCGAGCGGCCGCCGGACCGCCGTTCAGCGCGTTCGCCCAGTGCTCCACGCGCAGCCGGGTGCCGAAGAGTGGCAGGTGGAAGGAGGCGATGTCGCCGGCCGCGTGGATGTCGGGGTCGGAGGTGCACAGCCGCTCGTCGACCACGACGCCCCCGCCGTGCGCGCGGTCGGCGATCTCCAGGCCCGAGGACTCCGCGAGCGCGGTGCGCGGCGCGGCGCCGATCGCGGCGAGCACGTCGTGCGCCGGGTGCTCCTCGCCGTCGTCGGTGCGGGCGGCCAGCACCACACCGTCCTGGCCGACGATCTCGGTGAGCCGCACCCCGAAGCGGAAGCGGACGCCGTGCTCGCTGTGCAGCTCGGCGAAGAGGCTGCCGAGCTCGGGGCCGAGGACCGCGTGCAGCGGGGTCGGCTCGGGCTCGATGACGGTGACCTCCGCGCCGTACTCGCGGGCCGCGGCGGCGACCTCCAGGCCGATCCAGCCGGCACCCGCGATCACGAGATGGCCGTTGTCCCGGCCGAGTGAGGTGAGGACGCCCTTGAGGCGCTCGGCGTGGGCGAGGCGGCGCAGATGGTGGACGCCCGCGAGGTCCGTGCCGGGGATGTCGAGGCGGCGCGGCTCGGCGCCGGTGGCCAGCAGCAGCTTGTCGTAGTGGACGAGGGTGCCGTCGTCGCCGAAGCGGACCGTCTTCGCCGCGCGGTCGATGGCGTCCACGGTCTGGCCGAGATGGAGCTCGATGTCGTTGCGCGCGTACCAGGAGGGTTCGTGGACGAAGACGCTGTCGCGCTCCTCCTTGCCCAGCAGATAGCCCTTGGACAGCGGCGGTCGCTCGTAGGGGTGGTCGCGTTCGTCGCAGATCAGTATCACGCGGCCGGTGAAGCCCTCCGCGCGGAGCGTCTCGGCCGCCTTCGCGCCGGCGAGACCTCCTCCGACGATGACGAATGTCTGATCCGCGTCGACCACTTGATGCCTCCTCGTAAGGATGTCGTCACATGGGAGCGTCCCGCACGTGGTGTGCTGCGGGAAGAGGGGGTGGCCCGATCAGGCCACTCAGGGTCACCTCCGGGACCCGTACGTCCCGGCTGTCTCAGTGTGTGCGGGTCACCCGGGTCCCGTCAGCCGGGCGTGCAGGGATCCCGCCGAGGCGTCGGTGAGCGAGGCGATCTGGTCGACGATCACCCGCTTGCGGGCGCGGTCGTCGGCCGCCTCGTGGAACAGCGCCCGGAACTGCGGGTCGAGCCCTTCGGGCGCGCGGGCGGTGAGCGCCTCGGCCAGTTCGGCCACGACGATCCGCTGCTCGGCACGGATCCGCTCCTGCTCGGCGCGCTGCATCACATACCGGTCGGCGACCGCCTTGAGGACCGCGCACTCCATGCGGGTGCTTCTGGGGACGACGAGTTCGGCGGCGTACCGGGTGAGGCGGCCGCTGCCCCAGGCCGCCCTGGTCGCGCCCTCCGCGGCCAGGCAGAAGCGGCCGATGAGCTGGCTGGTGGCGTCCTTCAGCCGGGCCTGGGCGACGGCGGAGCCGTCGTAGCCGTGCGGCCACCACTCCTGGGACAGCAGCCGGTCGAGGGCTTCGGCCAGTTCCTCGGGGTCGGTGTCCGCGGCCACGTAGCGTCCGAGGGCGACGGCGAAGACCGCCTGCCGCTCGGGTTCGGCGTGCAGACAGCCCGGGTCGACATGACCGGCGTGCAGGCCGTCCTCGAAGTCGTGCACCGAGTAGGCCACGTCGTCGGACCAGTCCATGACCTGGGCCTCGAAGCAGGTGCGGTCGTCGGGGGCGCCCTTGCGGAACCAGTCGAAGACGGGCCGGTCGTCCTCGTACACCCCGAACTTCGGGGACGCCGGGTCGGCGGGGTGGGCGCCGCGCGGCCAGGGGTACTTGGTGGCGGCGTCGAGGGCGGCGCGGGTGAGGTTCAGCCCCACGCTGACGAGTTCGCCGGTGCCCGGGCTGCGCACGAACCGCTTGGGCTCGATCCGGGCGAGCAGGCGCAGGGACTGGGCGTTGCCCTCGAAGCCGCCGCAGTCCCGGGCGAACTCGTTCAGCGCCTGTTCGCCGTTGTGCCCGAAGGGCGGGTGGCCGAGGTCGTGGGAGAGGCAGGCGGCCTCGACGAGGTCCGGGTCGCAGCCGAGGGCCGCGCCCAGCTCCCGGCCGACCTGGGCGCACTCCAGGGAGTGGGTGAGCCGGGTACGGGGGCTCGCGTCCCAGGCGTCAGTGGGGGTCCCCCCTGATCGAGCGGAGCCGAGAACCTGGAGGACGCTGCCCGGGGTGACGACCTGGGTCTTGCCCGCCAGACGGCGCAGCGCCGCCGAGTGCAGCACGCGGGCGCGGTCGCGCTGGAAGGCGGTGCGGCCCGGGCGTTTGTCGGGCTCGGCGGCCCAGCGCTCGGTGTCCGTGTCGTCGTAGGCCCGAGCGGTCGCCGGACCGTCCCCGTACCGCGCGGAGGTCGTGTGGCCCTTCGGTGCAGTCCCGTCCATGACCCGACAGTAGACGCAGCCGGTGACAATCGGGATGTCGGAGTCCGCTTGGACTCGGCCGTTTCCCGCGCGGCCCGGTCGCGGTCAGGCCGACGCCAGGGCGTGGACGGCGGCCGGCTCGGGGGCCGCGAGGGCCTGGTCGTAGCGGTGCAGGACCAGACGGGCCACTGCCGGGTGCGCGCCGAGCGGGGCGGCCGCGATCCAGGGGGCCGCCGCGGCGCACTCGGTGGCGAACCGGCCCGGCGCCGCGAAGTACGAGGAGACGGCGATCCGGTGGTGGCCGCGGGCGCCGAGCGAGCGCACCGCCGCGGACACGGTGGGCGTGGCGGCGGAGGCGTAGGCGGGGACGACGGGCACCCCGAGGCGTTCGGCGAGGAGCCGGGCGGTGCGGCGGGTGTCGGCGGCGGAGTCGGGGTCGCGGGAGCCGGCGGCGGCGAGCACCACCGCGCTCGCCCGGCGCCGGGCGTCGCTCCCCTCGGCCGGCCAGCCGGCCTCGACGAGCCGGGCGTAGAGCGTCTCCACGAGCAGGGGGTGCGGGCCGAGCGGGGCGGCCACACGGGTGCCGGCCCGCGCCGCGCCGGCCATCTCGGGAATGTCCCGCTTGACGTGGTGGCCGCGGCCGAGGAGCAGCGGTACGAGTACGGCCCGGCCCTCGCCGAGGGAGGCGAGCGTGTCGGGGAGCAGCGGCGCGTTCAGCTCGATGTGGCCGAGGCGCACCGGCAGCCGGGGCCGCAGCTCGCGCACCCGTTCCGCGAGGGCTCCCACGGTGGACAGGGCCCGCGGGTCGCGGCTGCCGTGCGCGACGAGCACCAGCGTGGGCGGGGCCGGGTGCCGGGTGCCGTCGCGGGCGACGAGGCTGAGCCGGCTGCCGAGCTCGCCGGCGATCCGGTTCATGAGCTGCGCCGCGCTGTCGAGGCCGGCGCCGTGGGGCGACCGGCCGCCGGGGCGGGACTCGTCGGGGGAAGGGTTCGACGCCGTCATGGACCGATCCTGGCGGTGCCACGTTGCCGTGCCGTTGCAGGGCCGTGACGGGTGTTTTCCGGGGTTTCACGGTGGCGGGGCGGGTGGTGTGATGGGGCGCCCGGGGACCGGCGGCACGCCGGGCGAACCGGAGCACCGTACGCCGCGTCTCCACAGACGACGACCGGCGACGACCGGTGACACCACCGAATCCCGGGGGGACGCGTTTCGATGGGCCTGCCGCGCCTGAGGATCCGCAGACCGAGGCTGCCGCGCACCCGCGCCGGGCGGCGGCGCACCGTACAAGGCCTGGTGCTGCTGTGCGTCCTGGCGCTGCTGCCGTCGACCTGGCTGTATCTCGCCGCTGACGACCGGCTGCGCGCGGTCGCGGACGTGCCGCGGACGGAGGTCGCCGTGGTGTTCGGCGCGGGTCTGTGGGACGGCGAGCCGTCGCCGTACCTCGCCCACCGTCTGGACGCGGCGGCGAGGCTGTACCGGGAGGGCCGCATCGGGGTCGTGCTCGTCACCGGCGACAACAGCCGTGCGGACTACGACGAGCCGGACGCGATGCGAACCTATCTGACGCGGCACGGTGTGCCGGACGAACAGATCGTCAGCGACTACGCGGGCTTCGACACCTGGGACTCGTGCGTCCGTGCCCGGAAGATCTTCGGCGTGGACCGGGCGGTCCTGATCAGCCAGGGCTTCCACATCCGCCGCGCGGTCGCCCTGTGCCAGGCGGCGGGCATCACGTCGTACGGCGTCGGCGTCGACGACAAGCACGACGTGACCTGGTACTACGGCGGCACCCGGGAGGTCTTCGCGGCGGGCAAGGCGGCCCTGGACGTGGTGTTCCACCCGGACCCGAGGTTCCTCGGCCCGCGGGACCCCGGGGTCGCGAAGGCCCTGGCCGCGGCCGGGAAGTAACGGCCGGAGCTCCGGGCGCAAGGCGGCGCCGGGCAGCTGGGGCTGTGGCCTCGAGGAGGCGCCGGGCCATGGCCCGCCGGGCTCAGGGAGACGGGGGGTTCGCGGGGCGGGAGGCGCTCGCGGCGCTGTCCGGTGCCGGTGTCCTCGCGGTGCGCGGGGCGCTCGTCGCGGACAGCGAGGGCTCCCGCGCCGGGTCGATGCCGATGGTCAGCACCCCGACGAGCCCCCTGTCCACGCTCCCCGTGACGCTCATCAGTCCGTCCTTCCCGCCGCCCCCGCGGTACACCGGGTCCTCGGCGAGCAAAGTGCGTGTGCCGGTGCGCCGGGTGTACGGGGACTTCGCGTACACCGCGTCGGTCCAGCGGTCGGGGAAGAAGAGCTGTCCGGTCCAGTTGACCCTGCCGCCCCGATAGCCCCGGCCGGTCCGGCTGCCGCCGGTGCGGACCATGACGTTGATGTGCGGGGCCCGGCCCGTGCTCCAGCCGGGGAAGACCGTCGTGAACTCGGCGAGGCCCGCGTCGTCGGTCGTCTGGGCGCCGCGCAGGAACGTCCTGGAGCCGGCAGGGCCGCCCTGTGCGGGTGCCCTGCCGCCCGGACGCGCGTCGGGATGGCCGGAGTAGGAACCCCAGGCGTCGCAGTGCCAGATCTCGACGTCGGCGCCCGCGAGAACGGCGCAGGCGTGCGGATGGTCACGCACGGTCAGCCGCAGCCTCAGCGGAACGCCCTGCCTGCCCTCGGTGACGTCCTTGCGCAGGGGCGCGCCGTCCAGGTGGTGAGGGCCCGGCGCGACACTGCGGTTGAGCACGCACAGCTCGGCGTCCGGTGCGGTGTCCGGCACCCCGTCGCGCCCGGGTCCGGCCCCCTGGCGCCCCCGCGCACCGGTGTCGCCGTCCGAGGAGAGGACGGCGAAGAGCCCGAATCCGAGGACGGCACCCGCGGCGGCCCCGCCGAGCGCGAGTGCCCGCCGCCGGGTGGTGTCGCTGTCGGTCATGGGCGGGACCCTAGGGCCGCGCGGGGCGGCGGCGGGAGGGGACGCACGGTGCGGTCGCCCGCACGAGCGACACGGGGCCGGGGGCTCACAACTCCGCGCAGGGGACGCCCGGCTCAGCCCCGGGCGCGCCAGTCGCCGCCCTCGACGCGTCTGCCGTGCGTCCGCAGCCGTGCCGCGACGGCGGGCCCGGCGACGTACACCCAGGCTCGTACGGTCCGGCCGTCCCCCGTCGTCACCACCCGCGCCACCCGGTCGTAGAGACTGCGGGGGTCGCCCGGCACACAGTCCTCCAGGCGGTCGAGGGCGACGAGGAGCGCGTCGTACGAGCCGGGCAGCGCGGTGACGATGTCGCCGCTGACCGTGCCGCCGTCCGTCTCCACGGCGTACGGGTATCCGGGGCCGTGGTACAGCACGGCCCCGGCCAGCAGCCCCGGTTCCTCGGAGCGGGTGCGGCCGCGCAGGAAGAGGTCGTGGTTGCGCTCGCCGGGGCGCAGGGTCCCGTACACGAAGAACGGCAGACTCACGGGCCCGCCTCCCGGCCGCCGTCCCGGGCGGATCCGCCGGCCCTGACCATGGCCGTCTCCTTCCGCGCTCTACCGAAGCCTTGCAGGAACGATTCTGACCCCTCACACACCTCCGCGAACGCGCTATGGACATGACATGTCATGGACCTTTAAATCTGAGCGACGTCAGGGGACCCACGCCCCTGGCTCCCCACACGCGCCCCCGGGCGCCTTCCCGAGGAGACCGATGAGTCGGATACGGCACATCCGAGCTTCCCGTCTCGCCGCGGCCGGCACCGCCGTGACCACCGCGGCCCTGTTCGCCGCCGCGCTCGCCCCGGCCCCCGCCGCCGGCGCGGCCGACAGACCCGGCCGCGCCACCGCGATCGACCACGCCACTGCGGCGCTGGTGCACCAGGCCTCGCGTCTGGGCCTCACGCCGGCGGAGGGCACCAGCGTCCGCGACGTCGTCGTCGACGCGAACGGCACCCAGCATGTGCGCTACGACCGAACGTACCGTCACCTCCCCGTCCTGGGCGGCGACTTCGTCGTCCACCTCGCCCCGAGCGGCACCTACCGCGGCGCGGACCTGGCCACCCGGCGCACCGTCTCCCTGCCGACCGTCACCCCCTCGGTCAAGGCCCCCAAGGCCGCCGACCTCGCCTCCGCCGCGCTGCGTGCCGCCAACGCCGGAGAGCTGCTGAAGAACGTGACCGCCAAACCGCAGCTCGTCGTCGACGCGCTGCACGGCGCGCCCCGGCTGGCGTGGCGCACCGACGCGGTCGGCCAGGACTCGCTCGGCAACCCGGTCGCGCGCACGGTCCTCACCGACGCCCGCACCGGCCGGCAGATCGACGCGTGGGACAGCATCGAGACGGCGACGGGCGACGGACAGTCCCTCTACAGCGGCACGGTCCCGCTGGAGACCACGCAGTCCGGGTCGACGTACCAGCTCAAGGACGCCACGCGCGGCAACACGTACACCGGCGACGCCGCGAACAAGACGGACCTGTGCTTCCTCGGGATCTGCTTCAGCCGCGCCCCCGCCACCCTGTTCACCGACGCCGACAACCACTGGGGCACGGGCGCGACGTCCGACCGCTCGTCGGCGGCGGTGGACGCGCAGTACGGCACCGACGAGACCTGGGACTACTACAGACAGGTCCACGGGCGGAACGGCATCGCGGGCGACGGCAAGGGCTCGTACAACCGCGTGCACTACGGCAACAACTACAACAACGCCTTCTGGGACGACAGCTGCTTCTGCATGACGTACGGCGACGGCGACGGGACGACCTTCGGGCCGCTGGTGGCGCTGGACGTGGCGGGCCACGAGATGTCCCACGGCGTGACGTCGAAGACGGCGGCGCTGACGTACTCCGGCGAGTCCGGCGGCCTGAACGAGGCGACCTCGGACATCTTCGGGACGCTGGTGGAGTGGTACGCGAACAACTCCTCCGACCTCGGTGACTACCTCATCGGCGAGAAGATCGTCCGCTCCGGCTTCGGCAAGTCGGCGCTGCGGTACATGGACCAGCCGTCCAAGGACGGAAACTCGGCGGACTGCTGGAGCAGCTCGGTCGGCAACCTCGACGTCCACTACTCCTCGGGCGTCGCGAACCACTTCGCGTATCTCCTCGCGGAGGGCAGCGGCGCGAAGACTCTCAACGGTGTCAGCTACAGCTCCCCCACCTGCAACGGCTCGACGGTCGCGGGCATCGGCCGGGACAAGCTCGGCAAGATCTGGTACCGGGCCCTGACGGTCTACATGACGTCCTCGACGAACTACGCGGGCGCGCGCACGGCGACCCTGAACGCGGCGAAGGACCTCTACGGCGCGGGCAGCGCGGAGTACAACGCGGTGGCCGCGGCATGGAGTGCGGTGAACGTCGGCTGACGGGCCGTCATGACTGACCGGACCGGGTGCCGGGGAGTCCACGCTCCGGCGCACGGCCGGCCACCCGCCCTGTCCCGGTCACCCGTTCATCGCCACTCCTCCAACTTTCGTGATCTTTTCCGCGACGGTCCCGCCGTGCGGTCGTGACCTGCACAAACGCCTCCAGGGTTCACCCGCGAGGACCGCGGCTGAGCACCCGTTCGCCACAATGCCGACGCATCGTCGACGAGCGGCAGCCGCCCGGTGCGCTTTTCCTCGGAAGAGCAGGGGCACGACCGACACAGCGGCATGCTGGGGATGCCGCGGGCCGTGCCCTCTCGGAGGAGCACACACGATGCGACGTACGGCCCGTCTGCTGACCGGCACCGCGCTCGCCCTCGGCGCCGCGGTCCTCGCCGCCGCGCCCGCGTACGCCGGTGACACCGGAATCCTGGAGGTCTCCCCCTCCGCCGTCGTCCCCGGCGCGCAGGTCACCGTCAACACGGCGGCGTGCGGAGCGAACCGCGCGGCGGCGGGCGACGCCAGCGCGGTCGGGGCCGGCCAGTTCGTCATCGCGCCCGGCACGCACCAGCAGTACGCGAGCGGGCAGTTCCGGGTCCCGCCGGGCGCGCAGCCCGGCACGTACGAGATCGTCGCCAAGTGCTCGGGCGGCGCACACGCCACCGTGACCGGCGATCTGACGGTGACCCTGACCGCGGCCCAGACCCAGCCGCGGGGAAGTGTGAAGACGGGGGTCGGCGGCGCACTGGGCCCCGACCCCGTGAAGACCGCGGCCGGTGTGGCGGCTCTCGCCGTCGCCGCCGCGGGCGGTACCTGGCTCCTGCATCGCCGACTACGAGGCGACGAGATGTGAGCGGACGCCCCCGCGCTGTCCGCTCACCGGTACCGCCCTCCCCATCCCCCTCCGGGTCCGACTGCCCCTCGCGGCCCGGAGGGGGTCCCCAAGGCCCACGGTCCTCAGGGCCGCCGGTCCCAGAAGGAGGACCCGTGCGCAAGGTCGGCAGGTCCGGCACGGCCGGCGACGTCGTCATAGCGTCCGTCACGGTGATCGCCCTGTGCTCGGGGGTGTGGCTGCTGCGCGGCGCCGCCGAGACCCACGCCCCACCGCAGCCCTCGGGCACACAGACGGTCGCGCACGTCGGACGCGAGCCGGCCGCCGTGTCCGCGCTGCCGCCCTCGGTCCCCGACCGGATACGCATCCCCGCGATACGCGTGGACGCCCCGCTGATGGGACTCAGGCTGACCCGCACCGGCAGCCTCGACGTCCCGCCCGCCGCCTACAAGAACCTCGCAGGCTGGTACGAGGCGGGCACCATGCCCGGCGAGACCGGCACCGCGATCGTCGCCGGGCATGTCGACAACGCCGAGGGCCCGGCGGTCTTCTACGGCCTCGGCGCACTGGGCAGGGGCAGCACGATCGAGGTCGACCGGCGCGACGGGTCGACGGCCGTCTTCACGGTCGACTCGGTCGAGGTGTACCAGGCGAAGGACTTCCCCGACCAGAAGGTCTACGGGGCGGCGCCCCGCCCCGAACTGCGGGTCATCACCTGCGGCGGCGGCTACTCCAGGACGACGGGCTACCAGGGGAACGTGGTCGTCTTCGCGCATCTGACCGGCAGCCGCTGACGGCCCGGCAGAGTCGCGGAGTACGGCGAAGTGGCGTGTTCAGACCGCCCGCACCTCGTACGTCGCCAGCCGCACGGTCTCGTCGTCCAGGCACTGCCCCGACAGCAGGTCGAAACGCTGCTTGAGAAGCGGCGAGGCCACATAGGGCCGGCCCTCGTGGGTGCCGGTCAGACCGCGCGAGAGAACGGCGGCTCCGCCGAACGGGTCGCGGTTGTCGACGGCGTACAGCCGGCCCGCCCGGTCCAGGAACAGGGCGACCTGACGGCCGTCCGGCAACAGCGCCGCCACCCCGCGCCCCGGCGTCAGCAGGGCGAGGTCGCAGAGGGTCAGCCAGTCCTCCCCGAAGCGCAGTTGGACGCTCAGATCCGTCTTCTCGGGGGCCAGGGTCAGCAGGGTCATCGCGAGGCACTTCCTTCCAGAGGGCGCCTGCCGAGGGTCAGCAGCGGCAGGTCGGGCTTGATCTGGCCGCGCTCGGCGACGAAGCCGACGACCGGATCGGGGGTGTCGGGGGCGTTGACGAAGGACACGAACCGGGCCAGCCGCTCCGGGTCGCCCAGGGTCTCGGCCCACTCGTCGCGGTAGTTGGCCACATGCGCGGCCATCAGGTTCTCCAGCTCCCCGCAGATACCGAGCGAGTCGTGCACGACCACGTCCCGCACATGGCCGAGGCCGCCCGGGATCCGCTCCAGCCAGGCCGAGGTGCGCTCCAGGGGGTCGGCGGTACGGATGTAGAACATCAGGAAGCGGTCGATCAGCCGGACGAGTTCGGCGTCCGACAGATCCTGGGCGAGCAGATTCGCGTGGCGCGGGGTGGCGCCGCCGTTGCCGCCGACGTAGAGGTTCCAGCCGCCCGCAGTGGCGATCACCCCGAAGTCCTTCGACTGGGCCTCGGCGCACTCCCGGGCGCACCCGGAGACCGCCGACTTCAGCTTGTGCGGGGACCTCAGGCCCCGGTAGCGCAGCTCCAGGTCGATCGCCATGCGGACCGAGTCCTGGACGCCGTAACGGCACCAGGTCCGGCCGACGCAGGACTTCACGGTGCGCAGCGCCTTGCCGTACGCGTGCCCCGACTCGAAGCCCGCGTCCACCAGCCGGGCCCAGATGAGGGGGAGCTGCTCGACCCGGGCGCCGAACAGATCGATGCGCTGACCGCCGGTGATCTTCGTGTAGAGGCCGAAGTCACGGGCGATCTCACCGATCACGATCAGCTTCTCCGGGGTGATCTCACCGCCGGGGACCCGGGGCACGACGGAGTACGACCCGTTCTTCTGCAGATTGGCGAGGAAGTGGTCGTTGGTGTCCTGCAGGGCGGCCTGCTCCCCGTCCAGGATGTGTCCGTCGGCGCCGATCGAGGGAGCGAGCGAGGCGATGATCGAGGCCACCGCCGGCTTGCAGGTCTCGCAGCCGTCGCCGCCCCGGGCCCCCTGTCGGCCGTGGCGCTCCAGCAGATCGCGGTACGAGGTGACCCGCAGCGCCAGGACGATCTCGTACAGCTCCTCGCGGGTCTGCGCGAAGCAGCCGCACAGGCCCTTGTCGATCTCGATGCCGCCCGCCTCCAGCTCGGCGTCGACGAGCTGCCCCAGCACCTTCAGACAGCTGCCGCAGCCCGTGCCGGCCCTGGTGCACTTCTTGACCTCCGGCACCGTCGTACGGCCTTCCTCGGTCACCGCGGCGCGGATGGTGCCCTTGGTGACATGGTGGCAGGAACAGACGACCGCCTCGTCCGGCAGCGCCGACGGGCCGAGCTGCGCCGGGCCGCCCGAGCCCGCCGGGAGCACGAGCTGCTCGGGGGCGACGGGCGGCACCGAGCCGGTGAGCGCGCGCAGGGTCCCGTACGCCTCCGCGTCGCCGACCAGGATGCCGCCGAGCAGTTCGCCGTCACGGCCGATGACCAGCTTCTTGTACGTGCCCGAGCGGGCGTCCGCGTAGACGACGTCGAGGCAGTCGGCGGTGGTGCCGTGCGCGTCACCGAAGGAGGCCACGTCCACGCCGAGCAGCTTCAGCTTGGTGGACAGGTCGGCGCCGGTGAACGCGGACCGGTCGGCCTCGTCGGCGGCGATCGTCGCGGCGGCCGTCTCGGCCATCTCGTAGCCGGGCGCGACCAGGCCGTAGACCCGGCCGTCGGCCGCCTGCGCGCACTCGCCGATCGCGAACACCCGCGGGTCGCCGACGGTGCGGCAGCGCTCGTCGACCGTGATGCCGCCGCGCTCGCCGACCGGGAGGCCGCAGTCACGGGCGAGCTGGTCGCGGGGGCGCACCCCGGCCGAGAACACGACCATGTCGGTGGCGAGCAGGGATCCGTCGGACAGTCGCATGCCCGTCACCGCGCCGTCCTCGCCGGTGCGGATCTCCTGGGTGCCGGTGCCCGTGTGCACGGTCAGGCCCATGTTCTCGATGGTGCGCAGCAGCGCGGCGCCACCGCCCTCGTCGACCTGCACCGGCATCAGGCGCGGCGCGAACTCCACGATATGGGTGGCAAGGCCCAGTCCCTTGAGCGCGCCGGCCGCCTCCAGGCCGAGGAGACCGCCGCCGACCACCGCGCCCGTGGCCGCCCCCGCCCTCGCGTACTCCTCGATCGCGAGCAGGTCCTCGATGGTGCGGTAGACGAAGCAGCCCGTCGCGTCCCTGCCCTCGACGGGCGGGACGAAGGGGAAGGAGCCGGTGGCGAGGACGAGCGTGTCGTACCGGACCGTCAGCCCGGACCGGGCGGTCACCGTGCGCGCCTGCCGGTCGACGGAGGTCACCGGGTCGCCGAGATGCAGCTCGACACCGTGCCGGTCGATGAACTCCGGTTCTGCCAGAGATAGTTCGTCGGGGGTCGTGCCCGTGAAGTACGAGGTGAGGTGGACTCGGTCGTAGGCGGGGCGGGGCTCCTCGCCCAGCACGACCACCCGGTGCGTGGCGGTCAGACCGCGCTCGGCGAGCGCCTCGAGGAAGCGCTGGCCGACCATGCCATGGCCGACGAGCACGATCGTGGGGGTGTCTGCGAGTCCGGTGCCGGTCGTCGCCGCGCGCATGTCCGAGGTCATGCACCGCAGCGTGCGGCGCCGACGTTACCCGGCCGCATCACCCCTGTTTCCCGGGCGGAACGCTGCGCTCAGCGGGGGCCGGGCGCCGGTGTGAGGGGGGACGAGCGCCCACCGGGCCGGGGCACGGCATACGCCGCGTACGGCGAGAGGACGGCACCCCCCGCACAGGGGTGCCGCCCTCTCTGGATGGTCCGGAGCCGCCTTCGTGAGTCGGTGAGGGTCGGGTACCGACGACGGCTCCGGAGGTCTTGCGGTGTGCGTCAGCGGTGGTCGCTGCCCTGCGACTGCGACGCCGCCCGGCCCGCCTCCAGGCGGGCCACCGGGATCCGGAACGGCGAGCAGGACACGTAGTCCAGCCCCACCTCGTGGAAGAAGTGCACCGACTCGGGGTCGCCGCCGTGCTCGCCGCACACACCGAGCTTCAGGTCGGGCCGGGTCTTACGGCCCGCCTTGGCCGCGTCACGGACCAGCTTGCCGACGCCGTCCCTGTCGATGGTCTCGAACGGGGAGACGCCGAAGATGCCCTTCTCCAGGTAGGCCGTGAAGAAGCTGGCCTCCACGTCGTCCCGGCTGAAGCCCCACACCGTCTGGGTGAGGTCGTTGGTGCCGAAGGAGAAGAACTCGGCGGCCTCCGCGATCTGTCCGGCCGTCAGGGCGGCGCGCGGCAGCTCGATCATCGTGCCGATCGCCAGCTTCAGCCGGGTGCCCGTGGCCTCCTCGACCTCGGCGATGACCCGGTCCGCCTCCTCGCGCACGATCTCCAGCTCCTGGACCGTGCCGACCAGCGGGATCATGACCTCCGCGCGCGGGTCGCCCTTCGCGGCCTTGCGCTCGGCCGCCGCCTCGGCGATCGCCCGTACCTGCATGGTGAACAGGCCCGGGATCACGAGGCCGAGTCGCACGCCCCGCAGGCCCAGCATCGGGTTCTGCTCGTGCAGCCGGTGCACGGCCTGGAGCAGGCGCAGCTCGTTCTCGTGCGGCTCCTGGCGGGACTCGGCCAGCGCCACGCGCACCGACAGCTCGGTGATGTCGGGCAGGAACTCGTGCAGCGGCGGGTCGAGAAGGCGGACGGTCACCGGGAGCCCGTCCATCGCCTCGAAGAGCTCGACGAAGTCCTTCTTCTGCAGCGGGAGCAGTTCCTTCAGGGACTCCTCGCGCTCGGCCTCCGTGTCGGCCAGGATCAGCCGCTCGACCAGCTCGCGCCGGTCACCGAGGAACATGTGCTCCGTGCGGCACAGGCCGATGCCCTGCGCGCCGAAGCGCCGCGCGCGCAGCGCGTCCTCGGCGTTGTCCGCGTTGGCGCGCACGCGCAGGCGCCGCTTGCGGTCGGCGAACGCCATGATCCGGTGCACCGCCTCGACCAGCTCGTCGGCGTCGTCGGCGCCCGCGTGCATCCGGCCCTCGAAGTACTCCACGACCGGGGAGGGGACCACCGGGACCTCACCGAGGTAGACCTTGCCGCTCGACCCGTCGATCGAGATGACGTCGCCCTCCTCGACCACATGGCCGCCGGGCACGGTCATCCGCCGGCGCTTGGTGTCGACCTCCAGCTCCTCCGCGCCGCACACACACGTCTTGCCCATGCCGCGCGCGACGACGGCCGCGTGGGAGGTCTTGCCGCCGCGGGAGGTGAGGATGCCCTCGGCCGCGATCATGCCGTCGAGGTCGTCGGGGTTGGTCTCACGGCGGACCAGGATGACCTTCTCGCCGGAGCGCGACCACTTGACGGCGGTGTACGAGTCGAAGACCGCCTTGCCGACCGCCGCGCCCGGCGAGGCCGCGATGCCCCGGCCGACCTGCTCGACCTTCGCGCTCTCGTCGAACCGCGGGAACATCAGCTGCGCGAGCTGCGCGCCGGTGACGCGCTGGAGCGCCTCGGCCTCGTCGATCAGGCCCTGGTCCACCAGCTGGGTGGCGATACGGAAGGCGGCGCCCGCCGTGCGCTTGCCGACGCGGGTCTGGAGCATCCAGAGCTGACCGCGCTCGATGGTGAACTCGATGTCGCAGAGATCCTTGTAGTGGTTCTCCAGGGTCTCCATGATCTGCATCAGCTGGTCGTACGACTTCTTGTCGATCTGCTCCAGCTCGGCGAGCGGGACCGTGTTGCGGATGCCCGCGACGACGTCCTCGCCCTGCGCGTTCTGGAGGTAGTCGCCGTAGACGCCCTGGTGGCCGGAGGCGGGGTCGCGGGTGAAGGCGACGCCCGTGCCGGAGTCGGGGCCCAGGTTGCCGAAGACCATCGAGCAGACGTTGACCGCCGTGCCCAGGTCGTGCGGGATGCGCTCCTGACGGCGGTAGAGCTTGGCGCGGTCGCCGTTCCAGGAGTCGAAGACCGCCTTGATGGCGAGGTCCATCTGCTCGCGCGGCTCCTGCGGGAAGTCGCGCCCGGCCTCGGTCTTGACGATCTTCTTGAACTTGGTGACCAGCTTCTTGAGGTCGGCGGCCTCGAGTTCCGTGTCGACCGTGACCTTCTTGGCCGCCTTGGCCGCCTCGAGCGCATCCTCGAAGAGGTCGCCCTCGACGCCGAGCACGGTCTTGCCGAACATCTGGATGAGGCGGCGGTACGAGTCCCACGCGAAGCGCTCGTCGCCGGCCTGCTTCGCCAGACCCTGCACCGACTTGTCGGAGAGGCCGATGTTCAGGACGGTGTCCATCATGCCGGGCATGGAGAACTTCGCCCCGGAACGCACCGAGACCAGCAGCGGGTTGTCGGCCTGGCCGAGTTTCTTGCCCATCCGGTTCTCGAGGGCGGAGAGGTGCGCACTCACCTCGTCACGCAGTGCCGCGGGCTCCTGGCCGCTGTCCAGGTAGACCTTGCAGGCCTCGGTGGTGATGGTGAAGCCCGGAGGGACGGGCAGACCGAGGTTGGTCATCTCGGCGAGGTTCGCTCCCTTGCCGCCCAGGAGGTCCTTGAGGTCCCTGTTGCCCTCGGTGAAGTCGTAAACGAACTTCACACCCTCCACGCCGTTCTCCGTTACGTGGGGATCTTTGTTTTCCGACACGGTCTCGACTCCTCGAGGACGCGGTGGCTGCCCTGACGGCGAGGAACATACCCAGATCGAAGGAGCCTGGGTACGTCCACTTGCGCGTCATGCGCCTGTAACCACTCGTCCGCCACTGGATCGAAAGTCAAAGCTTCGCAAGCGCCGACCGGGGGATGTTTTCACTTCTTGAACGCACCAACGCCCGTAGGCCCGCTTTACTGCTCGGATGAGCATCTCTCGCCACGTTTGATTTCGATCGATGAACGATCAAAGGGTGGCACTGAGTGCCACCCTTTGAGAAGTGCAGTCGCCCAAGATCTGCTCATCTGAGCGCAACCCCTATCAGGGGTGGCGAGAATCACGCTATGCGAGGCAGCCCGTTTTCACCATACGGACGCCCGTACGGACGGAAATATCCGCGTCATGCGCACGACACCTCGGAGGGCATCGCACCTCCGGTCCGCACCTCCGGACCGCATCGCACCTCCGGACCGCATCGCACCTCCGGACCGCGTCGTGCCTCACACCCCGAGCGCGAGCAGCCGTTCCTCCACCCGTTCCGGGGCGTAGAGGTGCTCGACGACCAGGGCACCGGCCCCGACCAGGCCCGCCCGCTCCCCGAGCCGGGAGGTCACCACGTCCAGATGCCCGGTGGAACGCGGCAACGCCCGCTGGTACAGCAGCTCCCGCACCCCCGTCAGGAAGGGCGTTCCGGCCAGATCCCCGGCGATCATCAGCACCCCAGGGTTCAGCAGCGTCACGACCGTCGCGAGGACGTCCCCGACCCGTCGTCCGGCCTCCCGGGCGAGCGCGGCGGCCTCCGGGTTCCCCGCGGCCAGCAACTCCCGCACGTCCGAGCCGGAGGCGGCCCGCACCCCCTTCTCCGCGAGCCGGCGCGCGACGGCACCGCCGCTCGCCACGGCGGCGAGACAGCCGTAGGAACCGCACCGGCACAGCGCACCCGAACCCTCGGGGACCCGGATGTGGCCGATGTCCCCGGCGCCGCCGTCGACGCCCCGGTAGATCCGGCCGTCGACGACCACTCCCGCGCCGATGCCGGTGGACACCTTGACCAGCACGAACGCCGAGCAGTCCGGGTGCGCGACACGCTGTTCCCCGTACGCCATCAGGTTCGCGTCGTTGTCCACGAGCACCGGTACGTCCAGGGCGCCGTGCGCGTGCTCGGCGAAGGCGCGGCCGAGGCGCCCGCGTATGTCGTACGCGTCCCAGCCGGGCATGATCGGCGGCTGGACGACCCGTCCGGTGTCGCTGTCCACGGGTCCGGGGACGGCGAGCCCCATCCCGCAGACCTCGTGCGCCCCGTGCCCCGCCTCCTCCAGCAGCCGGGCGAACCGGCGGCCCAGTTCGCCGAGCACGGCGTCCGGGCCCTCCTCAATGACCAGGACTCCGGTGTGCTCGGCCACGATCTCCCCGGTCAGGGAGAGAACGGCGGCGCGGGCGTGCCGGGTGTCGAGGTCGGCGGCGAGCACCACGGCGTGGGCGTCGTCGAACTCCAGGGTGATCGAAGGGCGCCCGCCCAGCGGGGAGTCCACCGGTCCGCCCGCGCCCTCGCGCAGCCAGCCGGCCCGGAAGAGACGGTCCAGGCGCTGCCCGACCGTGGCCCGGGACAGGCCCGTGGCCTGCTGAAGGGCACCACGGGTCGTGGCGCGGCCGCTGCGGACCAGTGCGAGCAGATCTCCCGCGCCGGCCTGCCGACCCGGCGTCCCGGCTCTTCCTCTCATGCGCACCCCCTTGCGTTCACCAACCGCGCCTTACATAGTGAGTTTTGCATGTTAAATAGACGTAACTCCACGGTAGCCACCGCCGAACCGAGCGGCAGGACGTCGTTCAGGGAGACCTGAGTGGACCGCACTACCCGACTCACCGCCCGCCGTACGGCACTCGCCGGTCCCGTACGCACGCCCGGCACGCCACCGGCGCCCCCTCCGCGCGTCGCCCCCCGCCCCGGACCCGCCGTATACGGTCCGTCCACACACCGGGGGGCGCTGCACGCGAGGGCCGCACAGGTGCTCGAGGGAAACTGGACGGGCACCTCCACGGTGCCGTCGCACAGCCTGTACCCCCACCAGTGGTCCTGGGACTCCGCGTTCATCGCGATCGGCCTGCGCCATCTGTCGCCGCTGAAGGCGCAGACGGAACTGGAGACGCTCCTCGACGCCCAGTGGGCGGACGGACGCATCCCGCACATCGTCTTCAACCCCTCCGTGCCGCTCGACGCGTACTTCCCGAGCCCCGACTTCTGGCGTTCCTCGACCGCGGGGCGTGCTGCGGGCGCCCCGCGCACCGTACAGACCTCGGGCATCGTGCAGCCACCGGTGCACGCGCTGGCGGCCTGGCTGGTGCACCGGGCCGACCCGGAACTGTCCCGGGCGCGCGGCTTCCTGCCCCGCATCCACCCACGCCTCGCCGCCTGGCACCGCTACCTCTTGCACCGGCGGGACCTGGGCGGCGGCGGGCTCGTCTCGGTGGTGCACCCCTGGGAGCAGGGCATGGACAACAGCCCCGCCTGGGACGCGCCGTTGTCCCGGATCACCCCGGCCCCGGCCCGCACCTTCCGCCGCGCCGACCTGGACCACGGCGCACCGGAGGACCGCCCCACGGACCTGGACTACGGGCGCTATGTACGACTGGCGGCGGACTACCGGGAAGGCGGGTACGCCGACGGGGAGGGAGGGTTCGCGGTGGAGGACCCGGCGTTCAACGCGCTGCTGATCGCGTCGGAGCACGCGCTGGCCCGGATAGCCCGGGAGCTGGGCGCGACGGGCACCGCCCGCCATGCCCGGGCGCAGCGTCTGACGACGGCCCTCGTGGACCGCCTCTGGGACCCGGCCGAGGGGATGTTCTTCTGCCGGGACCTGCGGGGCGGGGCGGACGAGAGCGGTGCTCTTCATGCGGAGCAGGGCTCTCGGAGGAACGGCGCTCTCCATGCGGAGCAGGGCTCTCGGAGGAGCGACGCTCTCCATGCGGAGCAGCGCTCCCGAAGGAGCGACGCTCTTCATATGGAGCAGCGCTCTCGAAGGAGCGGCGCTCTCCCTTCGGAGCAGCACTCTCGAAGCGGTGCTCTCCCGACGGAGCGGCGCCCTCGGAACGGCGCTCGCTCATCAGAACAGCGCTCCCCCTCCGGCGCCCTCGTCCCCGAGCGCTGCGTCTCCGGGCTCATCCCGTTGCTCCTGCCCACGCTCCCCCGCGACATCGCGGCCGCGCTCGTGCGCACCCTGTCCGGGCCCCACTTCGGACTGGGCGGCGCGACCCGGCTCGTACCGAGCTACGACCTGCTCGGCGAGGCCTTCGACCCGCACCGCTACTGGCGCGGCCCGGCATGGTTCAACATCGGCTGGCTGCTGGAGCGCGGCCTGAGGACACACCGGGAGCAGACGGCGGCCGACGCACTGCGCGAGGCCCTGCTGGAGACGGCGGACACCTCGGACTTCGCCGAGTACGTCGACCCGTACACCGGCGAGGCGTGCGGCGTGCAGGGCTTCAGCTGGACCGCCGCGGTCACCCTCGATCTGCTGCACAACCCCCCACACCCAGCGGTGCATCCGAGAAAGCCAAACAAGGGGGAATCCCTTACCAAACGCGGCGTATCCCCCGCGGACACCGGCACGTTCGACAGGAGTGACAAGGGAGAGGACCGGGGATGACGGACCGGCATCATCTACTCGTGCACGGCGGCACGTTCGCCGCTGTGGGCGACGGCGGCGACATCAGCGGAGTGCGGGGCGGCAACTCCCCGGCCGGGTTCTTCGTACGGGACGCACGGCACTTGAGCCGGTGGCAGCTCACGGTCGACGGCGCGGTGCCCGAGACGCTCACACCGGTCACGGCAGGGGACACGGCACGCTGTGTTCTCGTACCGCGCAGCGGCCGGCAGGAGCCGCCCGCCTACACCCTCTTCCGTGAACAGGCTGTCATGGACGGCGCGTTCGTGGAGTCGCTGCGGGTCACCAACAACCGCCCGGTGCCGACCACGGTACGGGTGGCGGTCACCGCGGACGCCGACTTCACCGACCAGTTCGAGCTGCGCTCCGACCACCGGACGTACGCCAAGTCGGGTGCCGTGCGCTCCCGTCAGGTCCGCGACGACGGCGTGGAGTTCGGCTACCGGCGCGGCGAGTGGCGGTCCGGCACCACCGTCACGTCCGAGCCCCCGCCGGACGGCGTGGAGGAGACCGGCACGGGCGCCCGCCGCCTGGTGTGGACGCTGGAACTCGACCCGCACGGCTCGGCGGAGCTGTTGCTGCGGGTCGCCGCCCGGCCGCACGGGGTCGTGCGGGGCCCTGCGGTCCCGGCGTCCCCCGCCGCAGCCGTCGAGCAACTGCGCGCGCTGGAGGACGCGTTCGTCGAGGGCGTGGCCTTTCCCACCGGCTGGCCCGAACTGGCCACGGCGTGCGCGCAGGGCCTGAACGACCTGGCCTCGCTCCAGGTCCCGGCGACCGGACCCGACGGCGAGGAACTGCTCGTCCCCGCCGCGGGCGCCCCCTGGTTCCTCGCGCTGCTGGGCCGCGACGCGCTCCTCACCTCCCTCTTCGCGCTGCCCTACCGCCCCCGGCTGGCCGCCGCCACCCTGCCCGCGCTCGCCGCGACGCAGGCGACCGAGCTCGGCTCACGTTCGGTGGCCCAGCCCGGAAAGATCGTGCACGAGGTGCGGCACGGAGAGCTGGCGCACTTCGGGCAGGTGCCGTTCGGGCGCTATTACGGCTCGGTCGACGCGACCCCGCTCTTCCTGGTGCTGCTGGGGGCGTACGTCGAGCAGACCGGCGACCTGGCGCTCGCCCGCCGCCTCGAACCGCACGCGCGGGCGGCGATCGGCTGGATGCTGGACCACGGCGGGCTCACCTCCCGGGGCTATCTCGTCTACCGCGCCGACCATGGCGGCCTCGCCAACCAGAACTGGAAGGACTCCCCCGGCGCCATCTGCTCCGCCGACGGCAGCCGTCCGCACGGACCGGTGATGGCGGCGGGCGCGCAGGGATACGCGTACGACGCGCTGCGCCGCACCGCGCACCTGGCCCGCACGGTGTGGGACGACGAGGTGTACGCGGCGCTGCTGGAACAGGCGGCCGGGGATCTGCGCGACCGGTTCCAGCGCGACTTCTGGATGGAGGAGCGCTCCTTCCCCGCGCTCGCACTGGACGGCGAGGGCCGCCAGGTGAACGCGCTCGCGTCGGACGCGGGGCATCTGCTGTGGTCGGGCCTGCTGGACAAGGAGTACGGCGAACTGGTCGGCCGACGCCTGCTGGAACCGGACTTCTTCTCCGGCTGGGGGGTGCGCACCCTGGCCGCGGGCCAGGCGGCGTACCACCCGTTGTCGTACCACCGCGGCTCGGTCTGGCCGCACGACAACGCGCTGATCACGCTGGGCCTGGCCCGCTACGGGCTGCACGACGAGGCCCGTACGGTGGCGAACGCGCTGGTGGAGGCGTCGACGGCGACCGGTCACCGGCTGCCGGAGGCGTACGCGGGCTACAGCCGTGACACCCGTCCGGAGCCGGTGCCGTACCCGCACGCCTGCACCCGGGAGTCCCGTTCGGCGGCGACACCGCTAGCCCTGCTCACCGCGGTCGGGGGCGTCTGACGCGCGTGTCCGTGGAGCCGGGCAGAGCCGGTTGACCTCGGGTTTGCCCGGTGTTTGCCGGGCGCTGGGGCGGCCGGCTTGAACGGAGCCCCGCGGCGGCCCGTACGGGATGACGGCGGGCCCAGCCTCCCCAGCGCGGCCCGCCCCTCCACCACGGGCTTCGCACGGAAGGACCCTCGGGTTGCCTCTCAACACACGTCAACGACAGACGAAGGACAAGGCCGGGGTGGTCGCCGACGGGGTCCTGCCGACGGAGGATGAACAGCCGGACGCGGAGGGGACTGCGGCCGCTCCGGAGACGCCGCCTGAGAAACCGACCCCGGAGCACCAGACGGCGGAGGAACGGCCGTCGGAGTCGTCGAAGCCGTCGGAGCACCCGACCACGGAGGAGCCGGACGGTCCCGACACCGCCGAGGCCGAGGCCGCCCCCACCGACGAGCCCGTTGCCACGGACGAGAACGACGAGGCGGAGGAGACCACTTCCGCCGACACCCCCGTCGCCGCCCCCGCCGAAGGCGAAGCCACAGTCGAGGAAGCGGCAACGAACACGCACGCGGACGTGGACACGACCACGACCGCGGAGACAGACGCAAACGCTGACGCTGACGCTGACGCCGATACGGATGCCGACGCAAAGGCAGAGGTGAACACCGCTGCGGACACGGACGCAGACGCAGACGCAGACGCAGAGACGGAGCCAGAAGCAAACACAGCCGCGGACACTGACGCTGACGCAGAGTCAAATGCGGACGCAGCCGCGGACAAGGTGGCCGACGCAGAGGTACAGGCACAGACAAAGGCAACCCCGCCCGCAGACAAGGAAGCCGACGCGGACAAGGACGCCGGCAACCCCGTACCCGCCGCCGGGGAAGGGGGGACGGCAGCCGGTGTCCCGTCCGCCCGCTCCCGGCGCGGGCGGCGGCTGCGCGCCTGGAAGGAGAACCACCCGATGGCCGCCCAGGTCATCGGGATCAGCGTCTCCGTGCTCGCCGGTCTGTTCGTCGTCGCCTCGTTCGTGCTGCCCAACCGGCCGGAGAACTTCGAGCTCGCCCAGTTCGCCCGGCTCCCGGTGGAGGCGCTGCTCGGCGCCGTCGTGCTGACCGCGCTGCCCCGCCGGCCCCGGCTGATCACTGCCTGGCTCGGCGGCGTCGTGCTCGGCGTGCTGACCGTACTCAACCTGCTGGACGTCGGCTTCTACCAGTACCTCGGCCGCGGCTTCAACGTCATCCTCGACTGGCCGTTGTTCACCGACGCCTACTCCTATCTCCAGGACACACTGGGCGGAACGGGCGCCTTGGGCGTGCTGATCGCGGCGCTCGTCATCCCCGTCGTCGTGCTCGGCGTCTCGGCACTCGCCGTCGTCCGGCTGAGCAACGTGATGGCCCGGCACCGCGCCACCACCACCCGCAGTGTCCTGGTGCTGAGCATGGTGTGGATGACCTGTCAGGCCCTGAGCCTCCAGGTCGCCGGCGTGCCGCTGGCCGCCGAGCACACCGTCACGATGCTCCAGTACCGCTCCGACCGCATCCGGGAGACGGTCCGTGACGAGCGGGCGTTCGGCAAGACGGCCAGGGCCGACACCTTCGGCACCACCCCGGGCTCCCAGCTCGTGCCCGATCTGCGCGGCAAGGACATGATCTTCACGTTCATCGAGAGCTACGGCCGTAGCGCCGTCGAGGACCCGATCATGGCGCCCGGCGTCGACAAGACCCTGGACTCCAGCACCCGGGCCCTGGCGAAGGCCGGCTTCCACGCCAAGAGCGGCTGGCTGACCTCGGCGACCTACGGCGGCAGCAGCTGGCTCGGCCACTCCACTTTCATGTCCGGCCTGTGGGTCAGCAACCAGAACCGCTACCGCACCGTCACCGCGAGCGACCACCTCACCCTCACCGACGCGTTCAAGAAGACCGGCGCCTGGGACACGGTCGGCGTCATGCCGGGTGTGCAGAAGGGCTGGCCGGAGTCGAAGTGGTACGGCCTCGACAAGGTCTACAACGCCTTCCAGCTCGGCTACCAGGGCCCGAAGTTCAGCTGGTCGACGATGCCGGACCAGTACGCGCTGGAGCAGTTCCAGCAGCGGGTGCACGGCAAGAAGCACGACAAGCCGCTGATGTCGTTCGTCATCCTGACCTCCAGCCACCAGCCCTGGGCGCCCATCCCGAAGATGGTCCCCTGGAACCAGCTGGGCAACGGCTCGATCTTCGACGCCATCCAGAAGGCGGGCAACAAGCCGGCGGACATCATCGCCGACCCCGCCCGGTCGAAGGAGGAGTACGGCAAGACCGTCCAGTACTCGGTGACCGCCCTCACCCAGTGGCTGGAGCGCTACGGCGACGAGAACACGGTCCTCGTCTTCCTCGGCGACCACCAGCCGATCTCCCGGGTCAGCGGCAACCACGCCAGCCGTGACGTGCCGTGCGCGATCGTCGCCAAGGACCCGAAGGTGTTCGACAAGATCGCCGACTGGGGCTGGTCGGACGGCCTGCGGCCCGCGCACAACGCGCCGGTGTGGAAGATGAGCGCCTTCCGCGACCGCTTCCTGAAGGCGTACGGCTCGACCCCGCACCCGTCGAAGGGCTGACCCGCCGCCCGAATCCCCGAGGGGGCGGGCCCCCCCCCGCCCGGGGGGGGGGGGGGCCCCGGGGGGCGGGGCGCGGGGGGGGGCCCCCCCCGGGGGGCCCCCCCCCGGCGCGCGGTGGGCCCCGGCCGCGGGACGGGGCGGGGGGCGCCCCG
>NZ_JBIAXT010000039.1:0-75352 GCF_042896945.1 Streptomyces sp. NPDC001222 | reverse complement strand
CATTTCGAACCCGGAAGCTAAGCCTCACAGCGCCGATGGTACTGCAGGGGGGACCCTGTGGGAGAGTAGGACGCCGCCGAACAAATTTTGAGAAAGAGCCCCAACTCCGGGATGTATCCCGTGAGTTGGGGCTCTTTTGCGTTCCCGCAGCCCTCCCGGCTGGAGGAGAACGGGAAAATGGGTCCGCACCTGGCACGTTCGGTCGTTACGGTGGCCCCATGTCTTACGTGATCAGGTCCATACACCCCGACGAGTGGCCCGCGGTGAAGGAGCTGCGGCTCGCCGCGCTCCAGGACCCGGTGGCGCACCTGGCGTTCCTGGAGACCTTCGAGCAGGCGTCGGCCAGACCGGACGACTTCTGGCAGGAGCGGGCCGCGGGCGGGGCCGAAGGGTCGCTGGAAGCACGGCAGATCGTCGCGGAGGGCGCGGACGGCCGATGGGCCGGCACCCTGACGGTGCTGATCGAGGAGGCCGGCACCAAGGACTGGGCGGGGCTGCCGGTCGAGCGGAACCAGGGGCACGTGGTCGGAGTGTTCATACGCCCCGAGCACCGGGGCAGCGGGCTCGGCGAGGCGCTGTTCGACGCCGGTCTGGACTGGGCGTGGGCGCGTGGCGTCGAGCGGGTGCGGCTGATCGTGCACGAGGACAACACCAGGGCCAGGGCCCTGTACCGCAAGATCGGGTTCGTGCCGAGCGGGGTGACCGTTCCCCTGTCCGAGGACTCGGGGGAGTCCGAGATGGAGATGGTGTTCGAGCGGAGCTAGGGCGCCTGTCGTCAAGCTCGCGTCGTCGCCCGAAGGGCGGCCCTGCGGCGTCAGGTGCGTGCTCTCGGCGTGCCGGCCGAAAGCCCAAGTACATCCAGTACGAGGCCTTCCGGCCGGCACTTCCCCAAGTTCTTCGAGCAGGGGGGTACCCCCAGGGCACGCCCCGAGCTCTCGGCTTCGCTCGAGCAGGGGGACCCGGGGACCCCCATGACGTCGCTCCTTCACGGGCGAACGTCACCTGCCGAGGCGCTAGTCACAGCACCAGCGGGGGCGCTACACGGGGAGTTCGTGCTGCGGCCAGCGTGCGCGGGCCTGTTCGCGCGAGCGGAGCAGGGCCAGGGTGGGCAGACCGCGGTCCGCTCCGGTGGAGAGCAACTCCGGGAGCTGGGGCAGGGGGGCCACGGCCGCCACATCGTCCAGGACGAGGGTGAGTGGTGGGTCGAGGCGACCAGAGGATGACCGTTCGGCCATGCGCCGGCCGCGCTCGACCACGCTGGAGGCGAGAGCCGTCAGGAGCGGCATCGCGCCGGGGTGTTGTCTGGGATCCTCGATGGATTCACCGACCACATAAAGCGTGCCCCCTTCGTTGACGAAGGAATCCAAGGCGACGCTGTCATTTCGGTTGGATGTGCATGCCTCGCGGATATTGACAGTGAAAAGGGAGGACAGGGCGCGGGCGGTCAGCTCCTGGGCCATGTCGCGCCGTTCGGGGTACGAGGTGAGCGCCGCCTCCAACTCCCCGGCCGCGCCGGAGGACGCCTTCTGGTGGGTGCGCAGGGCCCGTACCGCCTCCTGGACCTGGCTTCCCTGGGCCCATCGATGGAGGTGCCGGATGGTGCGCCCATCTATGGCCGCGGCGTGCAGATAGCTCCGCAGGAGCGTTTCCGCCACATCGGCGACCGCCTGGTCGATCCGGGCCGTCGGGCGCACCGGGGCGAGCAGTGCGACGGCGCGGGCCGCGGCCGTCGACTTGTCCTCGCAGCCGGAGAACGGGGACCAGTGCAGCCTGGCCGGGGTGTCGCACAGGTGCGAGGGGTCGTAGAGGAGGACGGGGCCGAGCTTGGCGCGGGCGTCCTTCGTCTCGGACCACAGGGCGGGGCTGGAGGTGACGACGAGCGCGGGACCCTCGGCGTCACGTACGGCCTGGGCGGCCGCGGGGTGACGGACCTCGGGGGTGCCGAGGAGCACGGACGGGGGCGTCCAGGGGGCGGTGGTGGCGTGTGCGGCGGGGGTGCCGGCGCGCTCGGGGCCCGTAGCGGCGAGCGGGGCGTGCGGTCCACCCTCCGCCGCGGCCGGAAGAGGAACCGTAGGGGGCGGCGGTCCTGCCGGGAGGTGCTCCAGCGGACGGGACTCCTCCCCGTCGGGGCGCGGGATGGGAAGCGGAGCGGGGACGGTGGCCGGTGCGGGCGTGACGGCCGTAGGAGCGGGCCAGCCGAAGGCCGGTGCCGGGGGGCCGGCGGGCGGGGAGGGCAGGTGGCCGGCCGCGGTCACCGCCTTTCTTCGGGCCCGTACCGACTTCCAGCGCGCCACCGTGCCGATGCCGAACACGGTCAGCACGAACAGCACCATCAGTTCGCTTATGAACAGGCCCCAGAACAGCCCGTACCCGGACAGCTGACCGGCCGGTGCGTCCGGCCACGCTCCCGTGATGTCATGCGGCTGGACGATCAGATGGCGTATGGCCACCGGCGTACGGGTGAACCGCACACCGTCGGGCCAGGTACCCCGCGAGAACCAGCCCGCGAGGCCCGTGGCCGTCCACACCATCAGCGTCACACCCAGCAGGAAGGCCAGCACACCCACCAACAGGCCGTCGGGGACGCCGCCCTGGCCGTCCCGCTGCTCCCGCTGTCCCTTGCCTGGTCTCATCGTGACCCCAGTCTCAAGCCACCGTGGACTCGGACGTGCCGTCCAGGTCGCCCATCCGCTGTTCCACGAACGCCGCCGCCCGCTCCTCCGCCTCCAGCTCCGCGGCGCGCAGCGCGTCGTCCGTGTCCCGGTCGTTCGACGACTCCGTCATCGCGCGGTCGGTGAAGACGATCGGCCGCTCCGACTCTGTGACCAGGTGTTTCACCACCTGCACATTGCCGTTGACGTCCCAGACCGCGATGCCGGGCGTCAGGGTCGGGATGATCTCCACGGCCCACCTCGGCAGACCGAGCACCCGGCCGGTAGCCCGCGCCTCGTCCGCCTTCTGGGCATAAATCGTCCTGGTCGACGCCATCTTCAGGATCGCGGCGGCCTCCTTCGCCGCCGCTCCGTCCACCACGTCGCTGAGGTGGTGCACCACCGCCACGAAGGACAGACCGAGCCGTCGGCCGAACTTCAGCAGCCGCTGGAACAGCTGGGCGACGAACGGGCTGTTGATGATGTGCCAGGCCTCCTCGACCAGGAAGATGCGCTTCTTCCGGTCGGGGCGGATCCAGGTGTGCTCCAGCCACACACCGACGATCGCCATCAGGATCGGCATGGCGATCGAGTTGCGGTCGATGTGGGACAGGTCGAACACGATCAGCGGGGCGTCCAGGTCGATGCCGACCGTCGTCGGCCCGTCGAACATGCCCCGCAGGTCACCGTCGACCAGGCGGTCCAGGACCAGCGCCACGTCCAGGCCCCAGGCCCGTACGTCGTCCAGGGCGACGTTCATCGCCTCCGCGGAGTCCGGTTCGGGATGCCGCAGCTGTTCGACGATGTCGGTGAGCACCGGCTGACGCTCGACGATCGTCTCGTTGACGTAGGCGTGCGCGACCTTGAGGGCGAAGCCGGAGCGCTCGTCCAGGCCGTGTCCCATCGCGACCTCGATGATCGTGCGCAGCAGCGCCAGCTGGCCGGTCGTGGTGATCGCGGGGTCGAGCGGGTTGAGGCGGATGCCGTGGTCCAGGGCGGCCATCGGGTCGAGCCGGATGGGGGTGATGCCCAGTTCCTGGGCGATGAGGTTCCACTCGCCGACGCCGTCCTCGCCCTGTGCGTCCAGGACCACGACCTGGCGGTCGCGGAAGCGCAGCTGGCGCAGGACGTATGTCTTCTCGAGCGCCGACTTGCCGTTGCCGGACTCGCCGAGCACGAGCCAGTGCGGCGCCGGGAGCTGCTGCCCGTACAGCTGGAAGGGGTCGTAGATGTACCCCTTCCCGGAGTAGACCTCGCGGCCGATGATCACGCCGGAGTCGCCCAGGCCGGGTGCGGCGGTGGGCAGGTAGACGGCCTGGGCCTGGCCCGTGGACGTGCGGACGGGCAGCCGGGTCGTCTCGACCTTTCCGAAGAGGAAGGACGTGAAGGCGTCGGTCAGGACGGACAGCGGATCCCGCATCAGGTCCTTACCTCCGAATGCCGGTGGCGAAGGGGAGCGTGTTGACGAAGGCCCGGTGGTGCTCGCGGTCGCACCACTCCAGCTTCAGATACGACTTGCCGGCCGAGGCGCGGATGGTCCGCTTGTCACGGGCCAGTGCCTCCGGCGTACGGGCGGAGACGGTGATGTAGCCGACCAGGTTGACGCCCGCGGCGCCGCTCGCGAGGTCCTCGCCGCGCTGGTCGAGGCGGGAGTGGGCGGCGATGTCACGGGGGTCGACGGTGCGGTTCATCTTGGCGGCGCGGCTGGCCTCGGCCTCGTCGTTCGTCTTCTCGGTGAGCATGCGCTCGATGGCGACCTCGGTGGGTTCGAGGTCCATGGTGACGGCGACGGTCCGGATGACGTCCGGTGTGTGGACCAGCAGCGGCGCCAGGAAGTTCACGCCGACCGGGGTCATCGGCCACTCCTTGACCCAGGCGGTGGCATGGCACCAGGGTGCGCGCGTCGACGACTCCCGGGTCTTCGCCTGGAGGTAGGTGGGCTCCATGGCGTCGAGCTCGGCGGGCCAGGCGTTGCGCTTGGTCATCGCCTGGATGTGGTCGATGGGGTGGTCGGGGTCGTACATGGAGTGGATGAGGGAGGCGAGCCGGCCCTGGCCCAGCGGCTGCCGTACGCGGATGTCGGCCTCCTGCAGACGTGAGCAGATGTCGGTCAGCTCACGTGCCATGACCACCGCGAGGCCCGCGTCCCGGTCGACCTTCTTGCCGCCCTGGGGCCGGGCGGCGCGCGCCATGGCCTGCGCCTCGGCGGCCAGTTCCCGGGTGTAGTGCATACAGGCGACGAGGTAGGCGCGGTGCTGCTCGCTGCTCGTCGACACCATGGACTGCAACTGGTCGTAGGACTGCCGCAGCCAGACCGGGGCGCGGTCGTCGCCGCGCTGGGCGACGTCCTTGGCGTGCGCGTCCGGGTCGGCGGGCAGGGTGCGGGCCAGCATCTGGAGGCGCGTGACAAAGCCGTCGCCGTTCGCCACGTGCTTCAGCAGCGTGCCGAAGCGGTCGACGAGGGCCTCCTGGTCCTCGCTGTCGCGCAGGCCGACGCCCGGGCCCTCGATCTCGATGGCGGCGGTGACGGTGCGCCGGTCGGCGTGCAGCAGTACGGCGATCTCGTCCGGCCCGAAGGGGGCGGCGAGCCAGGAGATCCGCCCGATGCCGGGCGGCGGGCCCACCTCGACCTCGCGCCCGTCGTACCTGGTGCCCGCCTCCATCACGGGGCTCCGGTACGTGGTCCCCTGCCGCAGGGTCCGCTTGTAACTGCGGTTGATCTCGAACCACTTGTAGAACGTGCGGTGCTTGTACGGGATGTACACGGCGGCCAGCGCGAGCAGCGGGAAGCCCATCAGAAGCACGATGCGCAGGGACAGGACCGGGACGAGCAGCCCGCACATCATGCCGAGGAAGGCGCCCGCGATGATCAGCACGATCTCGCCGGACTCGCGGTTGCGGCCGATGATCGCGTTCGGCCGGGCGCGGCCGATCAGATAAGTCCGGCGGGGCGTGACCGGATGCGACACATGGGACTGGGTCGTCAACGCCCTTCACCTCCCGTGCGGTTGGTACTGCTGTTGCGGGTGCTGCTGGCGTGCGGGGTGTCGGCCGGGCTGGTGCGCGGCGGGGGCGCGGACGAGGCGACGGGGCCGCCGCCCGGGGTGCGGGTGCTGTGTGCGGCCACACCGCCGCTCACGGGGTTGGCGGGGCGGGGCGGCTGGCCGCCGCCGCCCGGGCCGCCGCCGGTGTCGGCGCGAGTGCTGTGGGTCTTGATGCCCTGGGCGACGAGGGTCGCCGGGGAGCTGATGACGGCCGCGGCCTTGCGTTCGGCGCCCTGCATCACGCGGTTGTTGCGGGAGGCGGCGATCTCGTCGCCGAAACCGGGGACGAAACGGTAGATCATGCCGCTGGCGAAGATGGCGAGCAGGATGATGGCGAGGCCGGAGACGACGGCCGCGAGGGAGTCCGGGCCCTTGTCCGTGGCGAGGGCGCCGGCGAGCCCGAGCACGATGACGATCACCGGCTTGACCAGGATCACCGCGATCATGATGCCCGCCCAGCGGCGGACGTGGCCCCAGAGGTTCTTGTCGACGAGGCCCGAGTAGACGACGACGCCGAGGAGGGCGCCTACGTACAGCAGGACCGCCCTGAGGAACAGCTCCAGATACAGGACGCCCGCGGCGAGGATCGAGATCAGCGACACGATGATCAGCATGATGGGGCCGCCGCCGATGTCCGTTCCCTTGCTGAGCGCGCCGGAGAACGCGCCGAAGAAGGTCTCGGTCTGGTCGCCCGTGGTCTTGGCGAGGACGTCGCTGACGCCGTCGGTCGCCGAGACGACCGTGTAGAGGATCAGCGGGGTGAAGGCGGAGGCCAGCACGGTCAGCCAGAGGAAGCCGACGGCCTCGGACACGGCGGTGGTGAACGGGACACCGCGGACCGCCCGCTTGGCGACGGCCAGGAGCCACAGCAGGAGGGTGAGGATGGCCGACGCCGCGAAGACGATCTCGTACTGGTGAAGGAAGGCCTGGTTGGTGAAGTCGACGCTGGCGGTCTGCTTCACGGCCTCACTGAGCTTGTCGACGGTCCAGGAAGCGGCCTTGGCGCAGCCCTTGGCGAGGGAGGAGAGGGGGTCGAGGCCGGCGTCGGGGAGGGTGTTGGAGGAGCCGCCGGAGCCGGGGGAGTTGCCTTTTTCGCAGTAGTCCTTGGCGGGACCGTGGATGAGGTCGCAGGGGTCGCTGCTCTTCGTGGGCGAGGGCGTGGGATTCGGCGCGGCGACGGCGCGTGCGGCGAGTAGCAGGGCGGCGCTCTGAACGGCCACAACGGCACCCGACAACTTGAGTACGTAGCGGTCAGCGCGCATAGGTGAACCCTCCGTACTCCTCAACGGCCTTGGCCATGTCATCGGCACTGGAAGCACGGTCGTCCCCCGGGACCGGCGCGGGGCCGTCCTGTTGGGAGTGCTGCACGATTTTCCAGTCGCCGTTGTTCCACTCGAGCTGCATGGTGATGGTGAACCAACTGCTGGTGACCGGGTTGGTGGAGTTCTGCCCTGCGAGCCCCAGGAGGCCGTTGCACCAGACGTCCACGGTCGCTCTGTCGGTCGAGAAGCTCGTGACTTTGCTGCCGATGGGGGTGGTGCGCGAGACGAAGGTGTAGCCCTGGGGCGTGGAGCCGTCCTCGTTCAGACCCACCTTCTTGTTGAACTCCGGGCTGTACGCCTTGTCCAGCGTGCCCTCGAAGCCGACCACCCGTGAGGGTGTGATGATCGTTCTGAGGATCTCATCCCGTTTGTCCTTGTTGAACATGTCGCCCGACCCCAACGCCACCGCATAGTTCGCCGCAGCCGACTGCGCGCCCTGTTGGTCGTGGGCGTAGCCCGAGGGGATCGAGCCTGCCTTCGTTCGGACCGGGCGGGTGCCCGTCGCTGCCGTGGGGGCCGCGCCCGCCTTGCTGTCGCCGTTGCCGTCCGACGAGGCGGAGTCGCCCCCGCGGTTGGCGAAGGCGATCGCGGCGATCAGCAGGACGACCACCCCGACGACCGTGGCCAGGCTGCGTGAGGAGGAGCGGCCTCGCCGGGCGCCCCCGTACACGTCACCGGGCCGGTCGGGCAGCCGTGTCCGCGTCTGCCCGACGCCGCCGTACTCTCCGTCGCCCCCGCCGGAGGCACCGTCACCGGGACTCACGTCGCGCACGCCCCCTCGAACTCGTGACCGTTCCGCGCCCCGTGCGGAAACGCGTAGAAGTACGACGGTAGTCGTGCTGGTTCCCGCGCGGGCGCGGTGTGGTGACTCGACATCAGGGAAACGCAACCTCAGCCGGTGGGCGCGACGGACGGATGGGTCGGAGGTGGGAGCCGGGCGCGCCCGGACGGGACTGTCGGCGCGCCAGGCGGGTCTTGGCGGTCCGGGACGGCCCTACACGGCCATGCCGTACACGATGGTGAACAGCGTGCCGAGCGAGCCGATGATGAAGACTCCGGTCAGGCCCGCGATGATCAGTCCCTTGCCCTGCTCGGCACTGAACGTGTCGCGCAGGGCGGTCGCGCCGATGCGCTGCTTGGCCGCGCCCCAGATCGCGATCGCCAGACAGAGCAGGATGGCGACGGCCATCACCACTTCGACCATCACGCGAGCCTCGTTGCCCAGGCTGCCGAACGGGCCCCAGTCCGGGGCGATACCGCCGATGATTGTGTTGATGTCGCCTTTTGCGGCCGCGAGATGCATGTAAGTCACCGCCCCTGGTGGGTAGTTCCGTAGCCCCTGCCACGCGCGCAGAGGTCAGGGACATTCTCGCTGACAATGACGCTGTCGTATGTCGACTTGGAGTCATTGATTGGCGGGTTTCGTACGTGTCCCTTGCCTCCGGCCCGTGCGGGCCCCTCATGCGTACGTCGGACGGCAGGGAAAGGGGAGCATGGTCACTGTGTGTATCACGGCAGGTCACGGTGGGCAATGAAATAGAAGCGGAACCTGTCGTGCGGTGCTGTCGTCAACCCCCCTTCACGCCGCGACGACTCGGGCCGGCCCGTGGGGTGACCCGTTCGGCCGGTCCGTTCGTCACGAGGGTCACCCGTACGAGCGGAAGGCTATATCCGGACAGCGAAGCGGAGCGCGCCGGGTGCTCGCGCCCCGTCGGTGGGCGGAAAGAGGGCCGCGGCATTCAGCCGCGGCCCTCTTTCCGTGCGGCGCCCCGGACGGGCGCCGCACGCACGATGCAACTCACGGACGACTCAAGGGTTCTCCGGGGCGGAGAAAGAGGAACCGGGCCGCGGCCGGCTGCCGTGGCCCGGTTCCGGAAGAACGCCGGCGGTCAAGTCCCCACGTGTTTCCCGGCGGCGTCCGTCCTGGTGTGCGGAGGGGGATCAGCCGGTGAAGGCGGAGGTTCCCTCCGGGGTGCCCCAGCCGGTCGGGCCGTCGTAGCCGGACCGCGCGGTGCAGAAGTAGCTCGTCGAGCAGCTGCCGTTGCTTCCGCTGGTCACGTCGTTGAGGGCGGACGTGCCGGCCGCGTTGTACGGGAACTGCGCCGGGTAGGAGCTGCTGGACGGGGTGCCCGCGAGGGCGTAGACGCCGGCGATGATCGGGGACGACGCGCTGGTGCCGCCGTAGGTCGCCCAGCCGGTGCCGTCGCCGTAGGTGTCGTAGACCGAGACGCCGGTCGCCGGGTCGGCGACGGCCGCCACGTCGGCGATCATGCGCTTGGTGCAGCCGGTGTCGGTCTGCCAGGCGGGCTTCGCGTCGTAGGCGGAGCAGCCGGAGCCGGTGCCCTCGGTGCTGCTGGTGTGCCAGACGCTCTCGGTCCAGCCACGGCTGTTGGAGGAGGCGGAGAGCTTGGTGCCGCCGACGGCGGTGACGTACCGGGAGGCGGCCGGGTACTCGGCGCCGTACGCCTCGTCGCCCGCGCTCACCGTGATGGCGACCCCGGGGTGCTTGAAGTACGAGGTGTCGTAGCCGGTGTCGGAGGAGGACTCCGAGCCGCCGTAGCTGTTGGAGACGTACTTCGCGCCGAGCTTGACGGCCTCGTTCACCGCGGTGCCGAGGTTCGCCATCGAGGACGACTTGGCCTCGACCAGCGTGATGTTGCAGTTCGGGCAGACGGCGCTGGCCATGTCGAGGTCGAGCGAGATCTCTCCGGCCCAGCCGCTGTCGGCGGTGGGCAGCGAGGTGGTCGAGCCGGTCTGGCTCACCTTCTTGAAGCAGCCGTTGTCGGTGGAGCACTCCGGCAGGCCGTAGTACGAGCGGTACGCGGCGAGGTCCGACTCGGCGTTCGGGTCGTCGTACGCGTCCACGATCGCGATGGTCCGCCCGGAGCCGTTCGAGGAGGCGGCGTCGGTGAGGCCGTAGGCGTCCTGGAGGTCACCGGGGCCGTAACCGGTGGGGGCGTCGGCGGCGGCCTTGGGGGAGAGGGCCTTGGCGGTGATGCCCTCCGCCCTGGCCCGCTGCTGCTGGAAGGCCGTGATGCCGCCCGTGACGCGCAGGGCGTTGCAGGCCATCTCGCCCTTCTTCTTGGGCACGGCGCACGAGCGGGCCCACGTCACCTTCGCGGACGGGGAGGCGGTGGCGGTGGTCGAGGCGGCGTTCGCGTGCGCCGCGGTGCCGAGGCCGGCGAGCAGAAGGGCGGTGGTGGCCGCGGCGGCCGAGCCTATGCGGCGCCATCTTCCGCGTATGGACGCTGAGTCGGGGGGTGTGCTGCGCAACTGCGTTCTCCTGGGTCAGGCGGGACAGGGGGCGGTGCGGGTGCGTCGCCGTGCGGGTGCCCGGCGACGGGGCGGCGGTCCGCGACGACCTTGACTTGTTGAGTACGCGACAAACAAGAGAGTCCGGGAATCCTGACTTCCGCCTTACTGAACCGAGGTGGCCGCCTTACCGGTCGATGGCCCGGTGATGACGTGTGCCTGACAGTCGCTTGACGGGAGGCACAGGGGGTGCATGGGTTCGGGTCGGGTGATCCATGCGCGTCCGCCTGTGCGGTGGGTGGCACTTCCGGCCCGCACATTTCAGTGGCCCCTTATATAAGTCAAGGCTGATATGGTCGCGCCCATGCACGCATTCGATGTGCTCGGAGAACCCGTGCGCCGCAGGATCCTCGAACTGCTCGCGGACGGGGAGATGACGTCCGGGGCGGTGTGCGAGGTGATCACCGCGGAGTTCGGGATATCCCAGCCGGCGGTCTCCCAGCATCTGAAGGTGCTGCGGGAGAACGGCTTCGCGACGGTACGTCCGCAGGGGGCGCGCCGGCTGTACGCGGTGAACTCGGAGCCGCTGCGCGACGTGGACGAGTGGATCGGGCGCTTCCGGCGGTTCTGGGCCCCACGGCTGGACGCGCTGGAGACGGAGTTGGCGCGAGGAAGGCGGGCACGCCGCCTGGAAGGAGACAGTGATGCTCGAAGGCATTGACGTGACGCACGAGATCAGTTCCGCGCAGCGGCAGGTGGGCCGCAAGGTGTTCGGGCCGGGCGAGGCGCGGGTGGTGACGATCTCCCGGACCTACGACGTCCCGCTCGAGGACCTCTGGGACGCCTGTACGAACCCCGAGCGCATCCCGCGGTGGTTCCTGCCCGTGTCGGGCGAACTGCGCCTGGGCGGGCGCTTTGAGTTGCAGGGCAACGCGAGCGGCACGATCGAACGGTGCGACCCGCCGAGGGGGTTCTTCGCGACCTGGGAGTTCGGCGGCGAGGTCAGCTGGATCGAACTGCGGCTGACGCCGGTCGCGGAGGAGCGGACACGCTTCGAGCTGGACCACATCGCTCATGTGGGCGACGAACGCTGGGCCGAGTTCGGCCCCGGCGCGGTGGGCGTGGGCTGGGACATGGGCCTGCTGGGCCTGTCGCTTCATCTGGCGTCCGGGGCCTCCGTGGACCCCGCCGCGAGCATGGCGTGGCTGGCGTCGGACGAGGGGCGCCGCTATGTGACGCTCAGCAGCGCCGCCTGGGGTGAGGCCAATGCGGCGGCGGGCGAGCCGGAGGAGGCGGCGCGGGCCGCGGCGGAGCGCACGACCGCGGCGTACACGGGCGCATAGCTCCTGCGCCGGGCGGGGTATCGGTGCCGGGGAGGCATCCGGGGCCGGAGCGGAAGCCGTACGTCCGAAGGAGCGAGGGCGCTGTGGGCCGGATGCGCGTGCTGACCTGCGGCAACGGAACCGCATAGGTTAATTTCAGGTTCCTCACAGGGTTTTTCTCACCTTGGTGGGCCACAGTGGAAGGTGATGAAGCGCATCACACGCCCCACTGGCAACCGCCGGCACGCGTTCCTCGGTGCTCTCGTGCTCCTGGTCGTCACGACCTCATCCGTGGCCGCCGCCGACGGCGGCACCGGACCGCTGGGTCTGACCACCGAGGCCGAGACCAATACGGCCGCCTCACGGATCGGTGCGCTCTTCGGTCCCGGCGGTGCTCTGGAGGGCGGGCACTTCTGCACCGCCTCCGTGGTGCACAGCAAGGCCCACAGCCTGATCGTGACCGCCGCGCACTGTCTGACCACCGGCACCATCTGGTTCGCCCCCGGCTACCGGGACGGCAAGGCCCCGTACGGGCTGTGGAAGATCACCAAGACCTACGTCGGCGACGGCTGGAGCGGTGATCAGGACGAGGACAGCGATGTCGCCTTCGCCACCGTGGAGACCATCGGCGGTGTCGATGTCGAGGACATCGTCGGGAGCAACAGGTTCGTCACAGGGCGACGGACCGGGGCCACCGCGGTCACCGTCACCGGCTACCCCGACTCCCGCGAGACGCCCATAACCTGCGTCAACAAGCCGACCGTGCACAGCGCCACGCAACAGCGCATCGAGTGCCCCGGCTTCAGCGGCGGCACGAGCGGCAGCCCCTGGGTGAACGGCGACGGCGAGGTCGTCGGCGTGCTCGGCGGCCACGAACAGGGCGGTACCACCCCCGACGTCTCGTACAGCGTCGTCCTGAGGGACGAGGCCGCGAACCTGTACCGGACCGCCTCGGGCATGTGACCCCCGGCCGTCGGCGCGCCCGCCGGGCGGTCGGGGGTCTACGCCGGGCGGTCGCCCGGGCGGACCGAGGGGGCTTCGTCGGACGGTCGGCCGGGCGGGCCGAGCGGGTCTCGTCGGACGGCCGTGGGCCCCGTTGAAGCACCCCCGCACCACCCCCCGCACCACCCGCGCGCCACCCGCGCACCACCCGCGCGTCACCCCTGAACCCCTCGCCACCACCGCCCGCCCTCCGACTGGCCGATCTTGTGCGTCGGCGGTGGCCGGACCAGCTCTTTTCCGGTCCCCGGGCGGTCCCTCGCCCCTACACTGACCCTCGGCGGACTCCCGTGCGGCGAGGGGCGGTTGACGGTGCGTAAGGCGTGGATCTGGGCGACCGCTGCCGTCGGCGCCGCCTTGAGCTTCGTGATGCTGCTCGTCGTAGGCGTCTATGTCGTGGCCGGAAACCTGGTGAACGGCTTCGGGAACGGGACCGTCGGGCTCGCCCAGAACGCCGTGCCCGCCGCGTACGCGTCCATCGTGCAGAAGTGGGGCAACCTGTGCGGCGCGATCAACCCCGCGCTGCTCGCCGCCCAGCTGTACCAGGAGAGCGGCTTCAACCCGAACGCCAAGAGCCCCGCGAAGGCCGAGGGGATCGCCCAGTTCATCCCCGGCACCTGGGCCATCCACGGCATCGACGGCAACGGCGACGGCCGGGCCGACGTCTGGGACCCGCGCGACGCCATCCCGTCGGCCGCGTCGTACGACTGCAAGCTCGCCTCGTATGTGAAGGACGCCCCCGGCAGCCTGACGGACAACATGCTCGCCGCCTACAACGCGGGGGCGTACGCGGTCATCAAGTACGGGGGCGTGCCGCCGTACGCGGAGACCCAGAACTATGTGAAGACCATCACGACCCTGGCGAAGAGCTTCGCCGCGCCCGTGCGGCGGGTCGACCCCTCGAAGCAGGCGGCGGGCGCCATCTACTTCGCGCAGAAGAAGCTCGGCACCCCGTATCTGTGGGGTGGCAACGGCACCCCCGACCAGGGCGGGCGCTTCGACTGCTCCGGACTGACCAAGGCCGCGTACGAGACGGTGGGCGTCACTCTGCCGCGTGTCGCCAACGACCAGTACAACGCCGGGCCACATCCCAAGCGGAACGAACTGCTTCCGGGGGACCTGGTGTTCTTCTCCGACGATCTGACCAACTCCCGCGCCATCCGGCACGTCGGTATCTACGTCGGCGGCGGCTACATGATCGACGCGCCCAGGACCGGTGCCGTGATCCGTTTCGACCCGATCGACACCCCTGATTACTTCGGGGCGACGCGTGTCACCGAAGATGGCGCGAAAGCGCTGCCCACGACGGTGTGAACCGGGGTGTGAGGGACATGCACGCAGGTACACGTCGGCTGGAACTCTTTGCCACACGCACCCCTCTGAGCTGCGACGACGAGTCTCTCTTCGATAACGTCTGCGTGATCATTGTGTGGAATGCGGAACGGGGACCGGAGGACTGTGCGTTCCTTCTGACGTAGAGCGTCGACTACGGCAGCCGGCTTGACGTGGAGCGGACCTACGACCACGGGGGTGGTGGAACGGAGCGCGCACCTGCGCGTCCGTGGAACGGGACAGAGGACGAAGGGACAGCGCACGATGGCTGGACTCGCCGAATCCGGGTCGAACCCTGACGTCGATCTGCTGTACGACATCAATGGCCTGGCCAAGGAAGCGCCGCACTGGTTCGACCGCGGCATGTCCTTCGTCGGCGAGTACGGGCTGCTGCTCGCCATGGTCCTGCTCATCCTGTGGTGCTGGTGGAACGTGCGCCGGCGGGGCGGTGCCGATGCCGCCACCGGCGTCGCCGCGCTGGTCTGGGCCCCGCTGGCCGCCGGTGTCGCAGTGCTCGTGAACGTGCCGATCCGGGGCTTCGTGGAGCGCCCCCGGCCGTTCGTCGACCATCAGGGGCTCGACGTCCTCGCCACGGGCAAGACGGACTACTCCTTCGTCAGCGACCACGCCACGCTCACCATGGCGGCGGCGGTCGGCCTGTTCATCGCCCACCGGAAGTTCGGGCTCGCCGGCCTGGGGCTCGCTCTGCTCGAAGGTTTCTGCCGGGTCTTCATGGGTGTGCACTACCCGACGGACGTCGTGGGTGGCTTCGCCCTCGGCACGGCCGTCGCCCTGCTGCTCTCCCCGCTCGCCATGGCGCTGCTCACCCCGCTGACGAGGGCGATCGAGGCCTCGCCCCGCGCCGGACTTCTGATCCGGGCCCGCGGGGCGCGCACCGCGCAGACCGTGATTCCCGGGGCGCGCACCGAACAGACGGCGGAGGAACGGGACCTGGCGGCGTGACGACGGCCGGCCGCGCGGGCTGCCGCACGGCCGGGGCCGCGGTCCGCTGCCAAGGCCCCGGCAGGGCGGCCCCGCGCGGCGCGTCCCCTACAGCGACTGCGGGAACGTGAAGAAGCCGGTCGGGTCGTACTGGTGCTTCACCTGGGTGAGCCGGGCGGCCGCGTCGCCGTAGTACGCCTTCCGCCAGTTCGTCAGGGTCGGGTCCGTGTAGTTCTGGTACGCCGCCCCGGACGCGTAGCCGCGCATGGAGGCGTGCGCGGACGTCAGCCAGGACTGGGCCGTCGTGCCGGAGGAGCCCGCGCCCCAGCTCGCGATGTACTGCGCCAGCATGCGCGAGCGGCGGTGCACGAACGCGGTGGCCGTCGGAGAGACCCGGTTGACCGCACCGCCGAGCGCGGTGAAGGCGACGCTGCCCGCGCCGCCCCGCGCCTGCGCGACCTGGTTCAGGATCGTCTGGATGCCGGCCGCCGGGATCGAGCGGTCGAAGAAGTCCGAGCGGGCCGCGTAGGTCTCGCGGCCGAGGGCGCCCTGCGGGGAGCGGCCCGGCGTCGAGCCCGGCAGATGGCACTGGGCGGCGGTGGGGAAGGACGAGCAGCCGGCGTACGCCTCCATCGCGCCCTCGTACGTGTGCCGCTTGAGGGTGACGCCACGGGCGGGGGAGCCCACCTTCGCGGCCAGGCGGTCGACCGCGTTCTGCAGTTCCCCGTACGTACCGAGCGAGAACGCGGCGACGGAGACGGTGGGCGTGCCGCCGTTCTCCAGGTGGCAGGAGGACCAGATCTCGTCGGGCTGGTCGGGGCCCCACTCCTGCCAGGCCTTGAGCACGGCGGCGGCCTTGGCCCAGGGCCAGGTGATGTAGGCCGACACCGCCTGGGGCGCCGGGTGCGTCTTGAAGCGCAGCTCGGTGACGACGCCGAAGTTGCCGTTGCCCGCGCCGCGCAGGGCCCAGAAGAGGTCCTTGTTCTCGGTGGCGTTCGCGACCAGCTGCTTGCCGTCCGCGGTGATGAGGGTCGCCTGGGTGAGGCTGTCGCAGGTCAGTCCGTAGGCCCGGGAGACCACGCCGTGGCCGCCGCCGAGGGTGAGTCCGGAGACGCCGACGGTGGGGCAGGAGCCGGCGGGTATGGTGACGCCCTTCGCGGTGAGCGCCCGGTAGACGTCTATCAGCTTGGAGCCCGCGCCGACGACCGCCTCGCTGCCGCTCGCCCGGATCGTGCTGAGCTTCGAGACGTCGAGGATCAGGCGGCCGTCGCCGGAGGACCAACCGGCGTAGGAGTGTCCGCCGTTGCGTATCGCGACCTTGACATGGTGGGCCCGGGCGTACGCCAGCACGGTGCGGATGTCGTCGGCGTGCGCCACGTACGCGACTGCCGAGGGCTTCAGCGAGTCGAAGCGGGTGTTGTAGAGCTGGTGGGCCGCGGGCCAGGCGTGGTCGCCGGGGCGGACCAGGGTGCCCGACAGGTCCTTGGCCAGAGCCGTCAGGTCGGCGGCCACACGGGTGGCGGTGGTGGTGGCTGTACGCACCGACGTGCCCTCGGCGTTCGCAGTGCCCGCGGCCGCCGCGGAGCTGCTGGTGCCGCCGGTGCACGCGGCGGTCACGGCCGTCGCGAGTGCGGCGGTGCTTCCGCCGATGAACATACGCCGTTGCATGTGGGCCTCCCATGGGTTCCTGTGGACTGAGATGGTCCGCCCGTGCTCCGAGTTCGCAGAAAATTGCCACAGAATCGCTACAGCGCCGGGCAGTTGCGAATGGATATGACCTTTTTCAGTCGTTCTGTCGGAGATGGTCCGGTCGGTCGCCCCCGCCGACGACATGCCCCTCGGCGTCCGTCCGCGCGAGGCTGCGGGCTCTGCGCGCCGGACCCCGCCAGCCGCAGGTGCATCGGGCCACACAGAACCGGCCCTGTTCCACCGTCGTCGCGCGATGCCCGCCCGGGCCGGCGGCTATGTCCCCTTGTTCCACTCCGACAAGGTTACCCAAGGCAAGTGTGTTGCGGGCCAAGGCGTATGAGCCCCTCGGGCCGCGTGACGGCTCTCCCTACTGGTCGTTAACCGGAACGACAGGAGGGACACCGGGACGTACCGGCTGGGGGTAGGCGGACGATGGTGGTGCGGCAGCACGGTCGGGTCGGTGCGGCGGTCGTCGCGACGCTGGGACTGCTGGTCTGCGGCACCTCGGCCACCGGATGCGCGGGCGGCGGAGCCGTCGCCGGCGACGCGCCCTCCGGCAGGGACGCCGTCCGGGAACTCCACCGGGCGGCCGGGGCCCTGGTGCGGGCGGGCAGTTCGAGGACACGGACGTCGATGGAGATGGCCACGGGCGGCACCCGGGTCACCATTCACGGCGAGGGCGTCTACGACTACCGCGCCCGGCTCGGCCGGCTGACCGTCCTGCTGCCGCGGGATCCCGCCGGTACCGAGGAGCACCGCCCCATCACCGAACTCCTCTCCCCCGGAGCCCTGTTCATGAAGAACCGGGGCGCGGGGGTGCCCGCAGACAAATGGGTACGAGTCGACACGACCACGCTCTCCGACGGCAACCTCGTCACCGGCGGTGCCACCGATCCCTACGCGGCGGCCCAGTTGCTGCGGGGGGCCCGCAGCGCGCGATACGTCGGACAGACCGAGGTCGGGGGCGCCTCCGTGCGGCACTACCAGGGGGTGGCCGACATCGTCCTCGCGGCACAGAGCGTTCCGGCCGTGGACCAGGAGCCGTTCCGGGCGGCGGCGAAAGGGTTCGCCACGGCCGAGGTGCCGTTCGACGCCTATCTGGACGACCAGGGACGCCTGCGGAAGGTGCGCCACCGGTTCAGCTTCGTCAACGGCCGGCAGAGGACGACCGTCGCGGTGGCGTCGACGACGCTGCTCTACGGCTTCGGGGCCCCCGTCGACGTGCGGCTGCCGGCGACCAGGGACATCTTCGCCGGGAAGATCGCGGATCAGTGAGGAGAACCGGGCTTCCCCGGGGCGGGCAGGCCGAAAGTGGCGCGGCTGAGGGGCCGGAAATGGTCCGTCCGTGCCATGCGCGGCGCGTAGACCGCTCCCTACCCTAGGAAGTCGGTGACGGCAGAAAGAGGTGATGCACGTGGCTCCGCTCGGCGGTACGGCAGTACAGGACCACGTGGCCCTCGCCGAGATCGAGCTGTGCGGCGACCTGATCATCGCCGCCTCGGCCGCACACGAGGACCGGCTCAGCCTGGAGAGCATCGACGAGGTGCTCAGGGTGGCCGAGGAACGGGACGCGACCGGCGGGTGAGCCATGATCCGCCGCCCGGCGGTGGACGTCCTGCCCGGCGGTGGACGTCCTGTCCGGGGGTGGACGTCCTGCCCGGGGGTGGACGTCCTGCCCGGGGGTGGACATCCCGGGGGTGGACGGCCTGCCCGGGGGTGGACGTCCTGCCCGTCCGCGGCGTCAGGTGCGCAGCAGCCGCCCGATCGCCCTGGTGGCCTCCTCCACCTTCGCGTCGACCTCCGAGCCGCCCTTGAGCGCGGCGTCCGCGACGCAGTGGCGCAGATGCTCCTCCAGGAGCTGGAGCGCGAAGGACTGCAGGGCCTTCGTCGAGGCGGAGACCTGCGTGAGTATGTCGATGCAGTACACGTCCTCGTCGACCATGCGCTGCAGCCCACGGATCTGGCCCTCGATCCGGCGCAGGCGCTTGAGGTGCTCGTCCTTCTGCTTGTGGTAGCCGTGGATGCCGCGGTCGTGGTCGGTCACCACGGCCCCGTCGCCCTCGGAGGGCGCCGCCGCGCCGGCCTCGGTGGTCGTCATCGGGTCCTCCTGTCGACAGCTGCCCGGGGAGACGGAACCGGACAAGTGGCCCGCTGTGGCGGATCCTGTACTCCCCGGCACGGACAGATACCCCTGGCGGGTATATGGTAACGAACTTTGCTGGGTATAGGGCCCTTGGCCAGAGCCTTGGCCGCCCCCGTACCGCCCCCGTGCTGACCACCGTGTCCGATGGGCGACACTGGAGGACGGCCCCTTAGCCGTGGCCGGATGATGTGCCTAGCATCAGCCTGACCGAAACCGAAGCATCCCGAGGACCCCACGTGCGCTTTCGTCTGACCCCCAGGGAGACGAGCTTCTATGACATGTTTGCCGCGTCCGCGGACAACATCGTCACGGGCTCGAAACTCCTGATGGAACTGCTCGGGGCGGACGCCTCCGCCCGGGCCGAGATCGCAGAGCGTATGCGGGCAGCGGAACACGCCGGTGACGACGCCACGCACGCGATCTTCCACCAGCTGAACTCCTCGTTCATCACGCCGTTCGACCGTGAGGACATCTACTCCCTGGCGTCCTCCCTCGACGACATCATGGACTTCATGGAGGAGGCCGTCGACCTGGTCGTCCTCTACAACATCGAGGAGCTGCCGAAGGGTGTCGAACAGCAGATCGAGGTGCTGGCGCGGGCGGCCGAGCTGACGGCCGAGGCGATGCCCCATCTGCGCACGTTGGACAACCTGACCGAGTACTGGATCGAGGTGAACCGTCTGGAGAACCAGGCGGACCAGATCCACCGCAAACTGCTCGCCCATCTGTTCAACGGCAAGTACGACGCGATCGAGGTCCTGAAGCTCAAGCAGATCGTGGACGTGCTGGAGGAAGCGGCGGACGCGTTCGAACACGTGGCCAATACCGTGGAGACCATCGCGGTCAAGGAGTCCTGAGGCGTCCATGGACACCTTTGCTCTGATCCTCACCATCCTGATCGCGCTGCTCTTCGCGTATACCAACGGCTTCCACGACTCGGCGAACGCCATCGCCACCTCGGTGTCGACGCGCGCGCTGACGCCGCGTGCCGCGCTGGCGATGGCGGCGGTGATGAACCTCGCCGGTGCGTTCCTCGGCAACGAGGTGGCGAAGACGGTCAGTGAGGGCCTGATCCAGACGCCCTCCGGCGGCAAGGGGATGGGCGTCCTCTTCGCGGCACTGCTCGGCGCGATCGCCTGGAACCTGGTCACGTGGTACTTCGGCCTGCCGTCGTCCTCGTCCCACGCGCTGTTCGGCGGACTGGTGGGCGCGGCGCTGGCCGGTGGGACGACGGTGTACTGGTCCGGGGTCCTGGACAAGATCGTCACGCCGATGTTCCTGTCCCCGGTGGTGGGCCTGATCGTCGGCTATCTGGTGATGACGGCCATCATGTGGATCTTCCGCCGGGCCAGTCCGCACAAGGCGAAGCGGGGATTCCGCATAGCGCAGACCGTCTCGGCGGCGGGCATGGCGCTCGGCCACGGCCTCCAGGACGCGCAGAAGACCATGGGTGTCGTGACGATGGCGCTGGTCATCGGCGACGTCCAGCACTACGGCGACCCGATCCCGGTATGGGTGAAGCTCGTCTCCGCGGCGATGCTGTCGCTGGGGACGTACGCGGGCGGCTGGCGCATCATGCGCACGCTCGGCCGCAAGATCATCGAACTGGATCCGCCGCAGGGGTTCGCGGCGGAGACCACGGGCGCGTCGATCATGTTCGCGACGGCGTACCTGTTCAAGGCGCCGATCTCCACGACGCACGTCATAACGTCGGCGATCATGGGCGTGGGCGCCACGAAGCGGGTGAACGCCGTGCGCTGGGGTATCGCCAAGAACATCGTCCTGGGCTGGTTCATCACGATGCCGGCAGCGGCGATCGTGGCGGCGTCCGCCTTCTGGCTGGTCAACCTGGCGTTCCTGTAGCCACCCGGCCGGAAGGCCGGCGCAGAAACCTTTCTTCACACCCCGTCTCCCGCCCGTCGGGGCTTCACCGAAGCCGCCGGTCAGGAGGTGGGGTGTGGTGCTGTGTGCCCGCTCACGCTCCCGCGCCCCCGGTTCGAGATGCGGGTTCCGGGCGCATGACAAGACTGGAGCTATGACTGCGAAGGCACTCCTCGAAGGCGGGCCGGACGATCTCGCGGGCAAGCTCGTGCCCGTCGTCCCGCCCGGAAAAGAGCTGAAGATCCCGCACCGCGGCGGATACGAGCACTACAAGATGACGCCGCGCCACGAGCACAGCCAGGAGGGGCAGGTCACCGTCTACCAGTGGTGGGAACGCACGGAAGTCGCCGAATAACGCGAACGGGCCCGCCCCCGGGAGCCAGGGGCGGGCCCTCTTCTACCTCGCGGTGGCACCGCCATGCAGCACCGCGAGGGGTCCTCGGACCGGGGTCGGGTCAGCCGAAGCGACCCGAGATGTAGTCCTCGGTCGCCTGGACCGACGGGTTGGAGAAGATGCGCTCCGTCTCGTCGATCTCGATCAGCCGGCCGGGCTGGCCCACGGCCGCCAGGTTGAAGAACGCGGTGCGGTCGGAGACGCGCGCGGCCTGCTGCATGTTGTGCGTCACGATGACGATCGTGAAGCGCTCCTTCAGCTCGCCGATCAGGTCCTCGATCGCGAGGGTGGAGATCGGGTCCAGGGCCGAGCAGGGCTCGTCCATGAGCAGCACCTTCGGCTCGACCGCGATCGCGCGGGCGATGCACAGACGCTGCTGCTGGCCACCGGACAGACCGGAGCCCGGCTTGTTCAGGCGGTCCTTGACCTCGTTCCAGAGGTTGGCGCCCTTGAGCGACTTCTCCACGATGTCGCTCAGCTCGGACTTCTTGTAGCTGCCGTTCAGCCGCAGGCCCGCCGCCACGTTGTCGAAGATCGACATCGTGGGGAAGGGGTTCGGGCGCTGGAAGACCATGCCCACCTCGCGGCGGACGGAGACCGGGTCGACCCCGGCACCGTAGAGGTCCTCGTTGTCGAGGAGCACCTTGCCCTCGACGCGTCCGCCCGGCGTCACCTCGTGCATGCGGTTGAGCGTGCGCAGGAACGTCGACTTGCCGCAGCCCGAGGGGCCGATGAACGCCGTCACCGAACGCGGCTCGACCGACATCGAGATGTCCTCGATCGCCTTGTGGGAGCCGTAGTAGGCGGTGAGACCGCTTACGTCGATTCGCTTGGCCATGACTACTTCACTTCCAGTATCAGTCGCTGTGGGCCCCGACCGGCGGAGCCGGAAATCGTCGCCTTTAGCGACCGGTCTTCGGGGCCTTCCAGCGGGCGATGCCGCGAGCCACCAGGTTGAGGATCATCACGAAGGCGATGAGGGCGAGTGCCGCCGCCCAGGCCCGGTCGTAGGCCGCGCCGGAACCGGCGCTGTTCGCGTACTGCTGGTAGATGTACAGCGGCAGCGAGGCCTGCGGGTCCTTGAACGGGTCGCTGTTGATGAAGTTGGTGCCCCACACCAGCAGCAGCATCGGCGCGGTCTCACCGGTGATACGCGCGATGGAGAGCATCACACCCGTCGTGATACCGCCGATCGAGGTCGGCAGCACCACCTTGAGGATGGTGCGCCACTTCGGGACACCCAGCGCGAGGGACGCCTCGCGCAGCTCGTTCGGGACGAGCTTGAGCATCTCCTCCGTGGAGCGGACCACCACGGGCATCATCAGGATCGCCAGGGCCAGGGAACCGGCGAAGCCGGAGTAGCCCATCTTGAGGATGAGGATCCAGAAGCTGAGGACGAACAGACCGGCGACGATCGACGGGATACCCGTCATGACGTCGACGAAGAAGGTGATGGCACGGGCGAGCTTGCCGCGGCCGTACTCGACGAGGTAGACGGCGGTGAGCACACCGACCGGCACGGCGATCACCGTGGCGAGGCCGACCTGCTCCAGGGTGCCGAGGATCGCGTGGTAGATACCACCGCCGGTGTCGGTGTCGGCGACCACACCCATCGAGTGGGTGAGGAAGTAGAAGTCGAAGACCTTCACACCGCGCTTGACGGTCTCCCAGATGAGGGAGGCCAACGGGATGACCGCGAGGAGGAAGCAGACCCAGACGAGGCTGGTGGCGACCCGGTCCTTGGCCTGCCGGCGGCCCTCGACGCGCGCCGCGATGACGTACGTGCCGAGGACGAACAGGACCGCGGCCATCAGGGCCCACTGGATGCTGCTGTCGAGGCCGGCGGCCAGGCTGATGCCCAGTCCCACGGCGATCGAGCCCGCGGCGATCGCCCAGGGCGACCACTTCGGCAGGCTGGCACCGCGCAGGGTGCTCACGCGCTTGTCGCGGACGGCTGCGGTGCTCATGCGTTGGCCCCCGAGTACTCCTTGCGGCGGGCGATGATCACGCGAGCCGCGCCGTTGACCAGCAGGGTGATGACGAAGAGGACCAGACCGGAGGCGATGAGGGCGTCACGGCCCTGGTCGGTGGCCTCGCCGAACTTGCTGGCGATGTTCTGGGCGAAGGTGCCGCCACCCGGGTCCAGCAGGCTGGTCTGGATGTCGAAGGTCGGGGACAGGACGGTGGCGACGGCCATCGTCTCGCCGAGCGCACGGCCGAGGCCGAGCATCGACGCGGAGATCACACCGGAGCGGCCGAACGGCAGCACGGCCATGCGGATGACCTCCCAGCGCGTGGCGCCGAGGGCCAGGGCCGCTTCCTCGTGCATCTGCGGGACCTGCCGGAAGACCTCACGGCTCACGTTGGTGATGATCGGCAGGATCATGATCGCGAGCAGGATGCCGACGGTGAGCAGGGAGCGCGGGGCGCCGCCCTGCCAGGAGAAGATGCCGGTCCAGCCGAGGTAGTCGTTCAGCCAGCCGAACAGGCCGGTCATGTGCGGTACGAGGACCAGGGCGCCCCAGAGGCCGTAGACGATGGACGGCACGGCGGCGAGCAGGTCGATGACGTAGGCGATGGGCCCGGCCAGCTTGCGCGGCGAGTAGTGCGTGAGGAAGAGCGCGATACCGACCGCGACCGGGACCGCGAGGGCCATGGCGATGATCGAGGAGACGACCGTGCCGAAGGCCAGGACCGCGATGCCGAAGACCGGCGGGGTCAGGTTGGTGTTCCACTCGAAGGTGGTCAGGAAGTTTCCGTGGTCCTTGCTGATCGCGAGGGTCGCACGGTAGGTGAGGAAGACCGCGATCGCGGCCATGATCACCAGAAGGAAGATGCCCGACCCACGGGAGAGGCCGAGGAAGACCCGGTCTCCGGGGCGGGTGGAGCCGCGGCGCGTCCGCTTGTGCGAGGCCGCGGAAGGCTGGGGGGCGGGGGGAGGCGCTTCTGTGTTCTGTGTAGTGATGTCCATCAGGATCTCCGGTCTGCGGAGCCGTGGCGGGTAACGACTCCGGGCGGCGGTGCACCGGACGGTGCGGCCCGCTCCCCGTTCGGGGAGCGGGCCGCACTTCGGGTCAGCTCAGGCTCGAGATGGTCTCGCGAACCTTGGAGTTGATCTCGGCGGGGATCGGCGCGTACTTCGCGTCGGCCAGCTGGTTCTGGCCGTCCTCCGACGCGATGTAGTTGAGGAAGGACTTCACGGCCGGCAGGGTGTCGGCCTTGTTGCCCTTGTCGCAGACGATCTCGTAGGTGACGAGGGTCAGCGGGTAGGCGCCGTCCTCGGTCGGCTGGTAGTTCAGCTTGAGGGCCAGGTCCTTGCCGGTGCCGGCGACCTTGGCGCTCGCGATGGCCTTCGTGGCGTTCTCGACGGTGGCCTTGGCCGGGGTGGAGGCACCGGTCTTGAGGTCGGCCGTCTTGATGCCGTCGGCGGCGTAGGACAGCTCGAAGTAGGAGATCGCACCCGAGGTCTGCTTGACCTGCTGGGCCAGACCGGCGGAGCCCTGAGCGGACTGGCCGCCCTTGGCCTGCCAGGCCTTGCCGCCCGAGTAGGGCCAGTCGCTCTTGGCGGTGGCGATCAGGTACTTGGTGAAGTTGTCCGTGGTGCCGGACTCGTCGGAGCGGTGGAAGGCCTGGATCTTGAGAGCCGGCAGCTTGGCGCTGGGGTTCAGCTTCTTGATCGCGGCGTCGTTCCACATGTTGATCTTGCCGTTGAAGATCTTGGCGATGGTGGACGGGTCCAGGGTCAGGCTGTCCACGCCCGGGACGTTGAAGCCGACCGCGATCGGGCCGCCGACCATCGGCAGGTCGATGGCCTTGCCGCCGCCGGTGCAGACCTTGCTCGACTGGGCGACCTGGTCGGGCTTCAGCGCGGAGTCCGAGCCGGCGAACGCGGTCTGGCCACCGAGGAACGCGGTGACACCGGCGCCCGAACCGGTCGGGTTGTAGTTGATCTGAACGTCGTGGCAGGCCTGCATGTACTGCTTGACCCACGCGTCGATCGCGTTCTTCTGCGCGGAAGAGCCGGAGGCCTGCAGCTGGCCCTTGGCGTTGTCGCACTTGACGGCGGAGGAGCTGGCCGGCGAGGCCGAGCTGCCGCTGTTGTTGGTCTTGCCCGTGTCATCGGAGCCGCACGCCGTCAGGGCCAGGGCGCCGGAGACGGCGACAGCACCGAGGGAAAGGGCGCGAAGCCGGTTCTTGCGCTGAAGCATCACTTTCGGGAGTTCCTTCCAGAAGCCGCCGTCCGTGGCGGCGTGCGAAGTGTGGTAGCCCGTCAGGGCTGCTGTGACGGTGAACGCGACAGCACGCCCCATGCGCGCTTCGCACCGTGTACGGCCGAAATTAGGCAGAACAGGTGAAGCTGCCGATGGTCGAGAGTGAACGGAAGGTGAACCCCTGCGGTCGGTGCGGTAAGGTCACGGAACGCTTACGTCTCGGACACAGGGGCATTCCGGTGGCCGAGCCGCAGTGGTGGGTGGTTGGCCTGCGATTTTCGGCCGGTGGCGGTTGTTTCCGGCCGTTCGCGCGGTCCCGTGCCACGTGCGGGGCACGGGCGTCAAGCGACTGCACCTTTCGGGATGCATGGCGCTTATGTCAGGTTAAGCACGTTCAGGAAGGCGTCGACCAGTTCGCGGTCGCGCGGGTGGGTCAGCCGGGCCCGCGCCGCGGCGGGCGGGAGCCACAGGATGCGGTCGACCTCGCGGTTCGGGACGAAGAAGCCCGCCGTCGCCTCGGCCGCCCAGTAGTGGACCTGCTTGGGGCGGCCGTTCACCTCGTAGTGGGCGGTGGGCAGGGGCGCGCCGGGGACGGCGGTGTACCCCGTCTCCTCCGCCACCTCGCGCAGCGCGCCCGCGAGCGGGTCCTCACCGCGCTTGAGCTTGCCCTTGGGGTGGGACCAGTCGTCGTATCTGGGCCGGTGGACCAGGCAGATCTGCGGTTCGCCGTCGACGGGGGAGCGGCGCCACAGGACACAGCCCGCCGCGCGGATGACGTCGTCGCTCATCGGGTGCTCCGGCTCCTCTCTCGTGCCGGCGGCACGCCTGTCGCGGCGTGCCCTGCCGTCGTGCGAGTCTCTGCCGCCGCGTGCCCGGGGGCGGGGCGGTGGGGGGCCGGCGTGTGCCGGCCCCCCGGGGGCGCCTACGGAGTACCCACCGCCTGCTTCTGCCACGACTGCTGGAACGCGAAGCGGGCCGCCTCCACCTCATGGCGCTGGTCGGCGTGCAGCACGCCCAGCGCGTACGCCGTCGCCGGGGCGATGCGCGGGGTGCGCGCCGCCGCCGCGGCGGCCGCGGCCGCCTCCGAGGCGTCCCGGTGCCGGTTCAGGGCCTGGCCCGCCGCCAGCAGTCGTACGTCGACGGGCGCGTCCTCCCCGTAGAGCACCTCCCGGGCGTAGCGGTGCAGGCGCAGCAGCAGCCGGACCTGGTGCCAGGGGCCGTCCTGCGGGTGCGGGGCCGGGTCGGGCGACAGGCCGTGGATCAGGGCCTCCGCGTTGTACGGATGGCCCGCCGTGACCAGCGGCAGCGCGGCCACCGCGTCGCACAGGCGCTCCTCCGCCGCGGCAGCCGGCGGACGCAGATCGGCGGTGGCCGCGGCGGCCGTGAGCGGGACCTCGCTGGCGAGGACCGCGACGCTGTCCGCCACCGCGTGGAACCGGCTGGAGCCGAGGGCCTGCAGGGCCGCGGAGTGGGCCCTCGTCCGGGCCAGGGTCAGCTGGCGCTCCAGCAGGGCCCCCGCCTTCGCCGCGCCGACGGTCAGATTGCCCCGCTCGGGAACGCCGGGCTGGCTGCGCGGGCCGGTACCGGCCTCCCCCGCGCCCCCCGTCGGGGCGGGGAAGACCGAGGAGCCGGACAGCCGGTGCAGCGCGAGCAGCAGCCGTTCGAGCCGGGCCGCGTAGGCGTGCTCGCGGGCGAGAGTGCCCGAGAGCCACGCGAGCTCCGGACGCATCGCCTCCGACCAGTCGGGGTCCAGAAGGGGACGGAAGGTGTGCAGCGTGCCGCTGATACGGCGGGCCGAGCGACGCAGCGCGAGCGCCGCGTCGCCGGAGTCCTCCGTGCCGGGACCCCCTACGTGCGACTCGTCCCCCACGCGCGACTTCGCACGGGCGGGAGGACCCCCATGAGCCGAAGGACCCCCGGCACCGGTCTCCCGGTGCTGCCGCAGCGAGCGGAGGAACTCCGTGGCCTGGGCCCGCAGATAGCCCGCGAGGGCGTCCCCGGTGGGCCCGGCCGTGGGGTTGGTCGGGGGATCAAGGTGTTGCTGTGCCACGCCGGCGCCTCCGGGCGTCTATGAGCATCTCCTGGATGTTCCGCAGGGGCTGGCCGTCCGCGTCGGTCGCGTGCCGGGTCCACTCGCCGTCCGGGCCCAGGTGCCAGGAGGCCGTGGTGTCGGACATACCGGTCTCGATGAGCCGGTTGAGGGCCGCCCGGTGCGCCGGGTCGGTGACCCTGACGAGTGCTTCGATGCGGCGGTCGAGGTTGCGGTGCATCATGTCGGCACTGCCGATCCACACCTCGGGTTCGCCACCGTTTCCGAACACGAAGACACGCGAGTGTTCGAGGAAGCGGCCGAGGATGGACCGCACCCGTATGTTCTCCGACAGGCCGGTGACGCCGGGGCGCAGCGCGCAGATGCCGCGCACCCACACATCGACCGGGACGCCCGCCTGCGACGCGCGGTAGAGCGCGTCGATGATCGCCTCGTCCACCATCGAGTTGACCTTGATGCGGACGCACGCGGGCCGGCCGGCCCGGTGGTGCTGGATCTCCTTGTTGATCCGGGAGATCAGGCCGTCGCGCAGGGACTTGGGGGCGACCAGCAGCCGGCGGTAGGTCTCCCGGCGGGAGTAGCCCGACAACCTGTTGAACAGGTCGGACAGGTCCGCGCCGACCTGCGGGTCGGCGGTCAGCAGCCCCAGGTCTTCGTACAGGCGTGCGGTCTTCGGGTGGTAGTTGCCCGTGCCGACATGGCTGTAGCGGCGGAGCGTCTCGCCCTCCTGCCGTACGACCAGGGACAGCTTGCAGTGCGTCTTCAGGCCGACGAGCCCGTAGACGACGTGGCAGCCCGCCTCCTCCAGCTTGCGGGCCCACTTGATGTTGGCCTGCTCGTCGAAGCGGGCCTTGATCTCGACCAGCACGAGGACCTGCTTGCCGGACTCCGCCGCGTCGATGAGCGCGTCGACGATCGGCGAGGTCTCCGAGGTCCGGTACAGCGTCTGCTTGATGGCGAGCACGTCCGGGTCGCCGGCCGCCTGCTCCAGGAACGCCTGCACCGAGGTGGAGAAGCTGTCGTACGGGTGGTGCAGCAGGACGTCCCGCTCCCGCAGCGCCGCGAAGATGTCGGGCGCGGACGCCGACTCGACCTCCGCGAGGTCACGGTGGGTGCCCGCGACGTACTTCGGGTACTTCAGCTCGGGCCGGTCGAGGTTGGCGATGCCGAAGAGACCGGTGAGGTCCAGGGGACCCGGCAGCGGGTACACCTCGGCCTCGGAGATCTTCAGTTCGCGCACCAGCAGGTCCAGCACGTACCGGTCGATGGACTCCTCGACCTCCAGGCGCACCGGGGGCCCGAAGCGGCGCCGCATGAGCTCCTTCTCCAGGGCCTGGAGCAGGTTCTCGGCGTCGTCCTCCTCGACCTCGAGGTCCTCGTTGCGGGTTATCCGGAAGGTGTGGTGCTCCAGCACCTCCATGCCCGGGAACAGCTCCTCCAGGTGCGCGGCGATGACGTCCTCGATGGGGACGTAGCGCTGCGGGGAGGCCTCCAGGAAGCGGGAGAGCAGCGGCGGCACCTTGACCCGCGCGAAGTGGCGGTGGCCGGAGACCGGGTTGCGCACGACGACCGCGAGGTTGAGCGAGAGTCCCGAGATGTACGGGAAGGGGTGCGCGGGGTCGACGGCCAGCGGGGTGAGCACCGGGAAGATCTGGTGCCGGAAGAGCGTGAACAGGCGTGCCTGCTCCTTGTCGGTCAGCTCGCTCCAGCGGACGATGTGGATGCCCTCCTCGGCGAGCGCCGGGGCGATGTCCTCGTGGAAGCAGGCCGCGTGCCGGGCCATGAGCTCGCGGGAGCGGGCCCAGATCATCTCCAGCACCTCGCGGGGCTGGAGGCCGGACGCCGAGCGGGTGGCGACACCGGTGGCGATACGGCGCTTCAGACCCGCCACCCGGACCATGAAGAACTCGTCCAGGTTGCTGGCGAAGATCGCCAGGAACTTGGCGCGCTCCAGCAGGGGCGTGTTCGGGTCCTCGGCCAGTTCGAGCACGCGCTCGTTGAACCCGAGCCAGCTGCGCTCGCGGTCGAGGAAGCGGCCCTGCGGGAGCTGGGCGCCCTCTCCCTCCTCGTAGACGTCGAGGTCGGCGTCGATGTCTGGTTCGAGTTCGGAGACCGTCGCGGCCACGGTGTGTGGGCGGTGCGCGGCGATGGAACCCACAGAGGGCTGCTGGTTCTGCGTGTTCGCGCGACCCGAGGGTTCCCCCTCACGGGGGGTGGCAGGGGACGGGTGGGCCGGTGCCTGGGCGTTCTGCTGGCTCATAAACCCATTCTTCCGCGCCGACCGGGTGACGGGCGCGTCGGAGAGGGCGGGCGGCGGCGTGGAGAACGGAACCCCGCGTTCCGCGCCGGCCCCGTTGTGCGGGGGCGGCGAGGGCTCGGGCACGACGGCGTTCATTGGCTGAGCGTCGCAAGTCCGTCTGAATCAATGGTTACGGCGACATGACGTGCGGGATAGCGAGGAGCGGCTCGCGGACGTCTACAGGGGGCGTGGCGGCGTACGAGGGGCTGGACGGAGCGTCTACGGCGTCCCGGCCCGAGTCGGGGTGGGAACGGGTGCGGTGTATGGGGCGGGGGGCTGCTTCCGGTCGCGCTGGGGCTGCTGCGTCCGGCCCGGGGCGGGGGTGTGCTTGAGGGCGGGGGCGTGGCGGCGTACGACGGGGCTGGACGGAGCGTCTACGGCTCCCGGCCCGAGTCGGCACGAGCGCCGAACAGACCCGGATCGTCCGGGAACTGCTGAACCAGCCCCGCTAGGGCGTCACCGCCACGCCCCCCAGCAGCCCCAGCAGCCTCAGGTCTCCGTCCGGTACATCAGATCCGTCTCGTAGGTGCTGAAGCCCAGCCGTTCGTACACCGCGAGCGCCGCCGCGTTGTCCGCGTCGACGTAGAGCATGGCGGTCGGCAGGCCCTGGGCGGTGAGGTACCGCAGGCCGATCGTGGTGAGGGAGCGACCGAGGCCGCCGCCCTGGGCGCCGGGCCGGACACCGAGGACGTACACCTCGCCGAGCTGCTCCTCCGCGTGGACCTTGGTCCAGTGGAAGCCGATGAGTTCGAGGCCGTGCGTACCCTCCCGCTCCGCGAGGAAGAAGCCCTGCGGGTCGAACCACGACTCGGCCTTGCGGTCGTCGAGGTCGCGCTGGGTCAGGGAGCCCTGCTCGGGGTGGTGGGCGAAGGCCTCGGCGTTGACGGCGAGCCAGGCCGCGTCGTCCTGGCCGGGCACGAAGGTGCGGACGGTGACACCGTCGGGCAGCTTCGGCTCCGGCAATTCGAGCTGGTCCAACGGGCGGCGCAGCTGGCGCAGTTCGCGGAAGAGGGTGAGGCCGAGGACCTGGGCGAGGTGCCGGGCGGCGGAGTGACCGCCGTGCGCCCACACCCGCAGCCGCTTGCCCGAGGCGGCCAGAAGGGCGGCGCCCAGCGCCCGGCCGTGCCCGTGGCCGCGGTACGAGGGGTGCACGACCAGTTCGGCGGCGGGGGCCTCCACCGGGTCGGTGTCCTCCAGCTGGGCGTACCCGACGAGGGTCTCGCCGACCCTCAGCAGCAGATGGGAGACGCCCTCACGCTCGCCACCGCGCAGTTGCAGCCGCCCCTGCTCGGACACCGCCTGTTGTCCGTCGACCCGGGCGGCCTCGGCGAGCAGCTCCAGCACGGCCTCGGCCTGTGCGGGAGGGAGCGCGGTGACGGTGTCGATGGAGCGGGTCGATGCCGGGCGGGCGGTGTCGTCGCTGGTCATGGATACGAGGGTAAGGGGCGGCCCGGTACGAGGGGAGGGAACGGGATGGGTGTGGGACGGTCCGGCGGTTACTCGTCCGGACTCGGCGGCGGTGTCGGGGCGCCCGGCAGCCGGAGCGTCGCCACCGTGCCTCCGCCGTCCGCCGGCTGCAGGGCCACCTGGCCGCCCGCCTGCTGGACCGTGCGGGCCACGATCGACAGGCCGAGGCCCGAGCCGGGCAGCGCGCGGGCCGAGGGGGAGCGCCAGAAGCGGTCGAAGACATGCGGGAGTTCCTCGGCCGCGATGCCGGGGCCGTGGTCGCGGACCGTCAGGACGCCGTTGGTGAGGGCGACGTCGATCGTGCCGCCCGCGGGGCTGAACTTCACCGCGTTGTCGAGGATGTTCACGACCGCCCGCTCCAGCGCGGACGGCTCCGCCCGGACGTACCAGGGCTGGAGGGCCGCCGTGATGGTCAGCTCGGGGCCCCGCAGCCGGGCGCGGCGCAGGGCGGCCTCGACGGTGTCCTGCAACTCCACCACCTGGGCCTTGCCGGCGTGCAGCCCCTTCTCGGGGCGGGACAGCTCCTGGAGGTCACCGATCAGCGAGGCCAGCTCGGTCATCTGGGCCTTCACCGAGTCGAGGAGCGCCTTGCGGTCCGCCGCGGGGAGCGGGCGGCCCGTCTCCTCGCTGCGGGTGAGAAGTTCGATGTTGGTGCGCAGGGACGTGAGCGGGGTGCGCAGCTCATGGCCGGCGTCCGCGATCAGCTGCTGCTGCAGCTCGCGGGAGCTGGCGAGGGCCGAGGTCATCGAGTTGAAGGAGCGGGACAGCCGGGCGATCTCGTCCATGCTGTCCTCGTCCACCGGGATCCGCGTGGTCAGGTCCTCGGTGCGGGCGATGTGTTCGACGGCCTCCGTCAGCTTGTCGACGGGACGCAGACCCGCACGGGCCACGGCCAGGCCGACGGCACCGGCGCCCACGACGCCGAGGCCGGACACGATCAGGAGGATCACGGCGAGGTCGTCGAGCGTCTTGTCGGTGTCCTTCAGGGGGTACGCCACGATCAGGACGTAGCCCGGGTACAGCTGAGGGCCCGCGGGGGTCTCGCTCAGCAGGGGCGTCGTCAGCACCCGAACCGGCGCGCCCTTGCTGTCGACGCTGTTGTGGAGGATGCCGTGGGTCGGGTTCCGGGCGATCTCGGTGTCGCTGCGGGTGATCCTGACCATGCCGGCCGAGTTCGCGTACACGCAGATCTGGCCGTCGGCGTTGACCACCTGGGTGTAGTACGTGCTCATCTCGGGGCCGCGGTCCTCCTGCGGGGAGGGCGTGGTCCTGCACTCGGCCAGGACGTTCGCCAGACCGCCCGGCCGCACCGGGGCGCTGGAGCTCTTCAGGTCGTTGTCCACCTGCTCGTACAGCTTGCCCTGCACGAGGAACCAGCAGCTCACCGACACCGCCGCCACCCCGAACGCCACCGCCGCCGCCACCAGCAGGGCGAGCCGGGAGCGCAGCGGCAGGGAGCGGAAACGTCTGATCACTCGGCGCCGCCCTGCCGCAGGACGTAGCCCACACCGCGCACCGTGTGCACCAGCCGGGGTTCGCCGCCCGCCTCGGTCTTGCGGCGCAGGTACATCACGTACACGTCGAGGGAGTTCGACGACGGCTCGAAGTCGAAGCCCCAGACCGCCTTGAGGATCTGCTCGCGGGTCAGCACCTGGCGCGGATGGGCCATGAACATCTCCAGGAGCGTGAACTCGGTACGGGTCAGTTCCACCGGCCGCCCGCCCCGTGAGACCTCGCGCGTCGCCAGATCCATCCGCAGGTCCGCGAAGGTCAGCGCCTCCTCCTCCGGGACGCCCACCGTCGTGGCCGCGTACGAGCTGCGCCGGAGCAGGGCGCGGATGCGGGCGAACAGCTCGTCCAGCTCGAAGGGTTTGACGAGGTAGTCGTCGGCCCCGGCGTCGAGACCGGTGACGCGGTCGCCGACCGTGTCGCGGGCCGTGAGCATCAGGATGGGGGTGGTGGTGCCCGCGCCGCGCATCCGGCGGGCGGCGGTGAGGCCGTCCATCCGCGGCATCTGGATGTCGAGCACGACCAGGTCGGGCTGGTACGCGGTGGACTTCTCCAACGCGTCCGCGCCGTCCACGGCGACCTCGGTGTCGTAGCCCTCGAAGGCGAGGCTGCGCTGGAGTGCTTCGCGGACCGCCGGCTCGTCGTCGACGATCAGAATGCGCTGGGGTTCACGGTCGCCTTCGGCGGGGCTCATGTGTCGGGGGATCCTCGGGGTGCGGCGGGACGGTGGCTGAACGTCTTCAGCCTCGCACGTTTCGCGGGGAAGAGTCGGAAGGGACCGGACGGCTACCGGCGCCGGGATCGTCCGCGCACGGGGGGCGTGCGCCGGCGCCGGGGCGTACGGCGGGCGGATCGGACGGGTGCCGGCGCCGGGGCGCCGAGGCGGGCGGATCTGCGGAGTGGCGGGCGGGCCGAAGGTGTGCGGATCTGCGGAGCGGTGGACGCTTCGAGGGTCAGCACATCGCCGTGGTGAGACGGTTCAGCGGCACCTTGCGGCGGGGGCGCCCGACGTTGGTGCGGCGCAGGCCCATCAGCTGGGGGACCGCCACCTCCGGGACCCGGCGGTCCGGTGCGCGCAGCTCGTACGCCTTGTAGGCGGGGGCCGCGGGGGCCGCGGGGGCCACGACGGCGCGGAGTTCGTACGCCTCCGGCGCGGGGGCCGCCGGGGTGTGGAGCTCGTGTGCCACGGCCAGGGCCAGGCAGACCCGGGCGGGGGCGACGGGGGCGGTCGTGGGGTGCAGAACCTGCTTGATCATGTCGTGCTCCTTACCAACCGGCCCTACCGGGCGTCCGCTCACTTCCGAGAACCGGAGCGAAGGGTCGCCAGGTCGGACTTGACGGTGTTGATCGGGATGGCGAAGCCGAGCCCCACACTGCCGGCGCTCGACGAGGTCGAGTCCGAACTGGCGGAGTACATCGCCGAGTTGACGCCGATGATGTTGCCGTTCATGTCGATGAGGGCGCCGCCGGAGTTGCCCGGGTTGAGGGACGCGTCCGTCTGGATCGCCTTGTAGGTGGTGGTGGAGGACCCGGTGTCGCCGTTGAACTGGCGGCCGCCGAACTCGAACGGCCACTGGCCGTTGCCGTTGCCCTGGCCCTGACCCTGGTTCTCGTCGGTCGAGACGGTGACGTCGCGGTTGAGGGACGAGACGATGCCGCTGGTGACGGTCCCGGTCAGGCCCTCGGGGGAGCCGATCGCCACGACCTGGTCGCCGACCTGGATGCCGTCGGAGTTGCCGAGCGTGGCGGCCTTGAGCCCGGAGGCGCCCTCCAGCTTGATGAGCGCGAGGTCCTTCTTGCTGTCGGTGCCGACGACCTGGGCGGTGTAGGACTTGCCGCTGCTCGTGGCCACCTTGATCGAGGACGCGCCGGAGATGACGTGGTTGTTGGTGACGATCTCGCCGTCGCCGGTGATGATCACGCCGGAGCCGGTCGACTGGCCCTGGCCCGAGTTGGCGCTGATCTCCACGATGCTCGGGCTGACCGCGGCGGCGACCCCGGCGACCGTGCCCCGCTTGCTCGACGGCACGACGTTGGTGCTGGTCGAGCTGGAGGGGACGGTGGTCTTGCCGGTCAGTTCCTGGATGCCGTAGGCCGTGCCGCCGCCTATGGCCGCGGCGACGATCGCCACGGCGGCGAGGACCGCGAGCGGCCCCTTGGTCCGCTTCCTCGGCTCGGGCGCCGCGGGGACGGTACCGAGATGCGCGGCCGCGTCGCCGCCATCGCCCTCGCCTCCGCCGTATCCCGGGGCGAAGGCCGGCCGGGCCGGCTCGTACGCCGGCGGGGGCGGCCACTCGGGGTTCACGGAGGGAGCGACGTGCTGCTGCCGGGGGTACGCGAACTGGTGTCCGTCACCCTGGGGGTACTCGTACTCGCCGCTGCGGCGGAAGCTCTCGGTCATGTAATAGAGAGTGTCCCGGGATCATGAGAGCCAGCTGAGTCACCGCTGAGAAGCCCGACAGAACCTCGTATGCCCGATATAAAGGCGCCTCGCGGAAGCCTTCGAGGGCAGGGCCGCGGGAAGGCCGGGACAGCCTCGGGACTCCTGGTGCCATGGAGGCAGGGGAAACCTGAGGTTTCCATGAGATGAGTGATCGGGGAGCGGTGGGCGAACATTTGTCTGAGGGTTGTGCGGCCCATGTGAAAGAAGGGCGCCCGAGGCTACGATCGCGGCCACCGGAGGGGGGCTCCGCGGTTTCGCCCGACTGCTCTGCGCGGCTCGCGCCGCGCTGCGTCGGGCCGGTGCGTCGTACGCCCTCCTCGGGCCCTGTCTACGACACACCCAGGAGCCATGAGTGATACATGCCCTGCGCGACCGCTGGAGACGCCCCGCCGTGGCCCTCCCCGCGGCCGCACTCGCGCTGACCCTGAGCGGCGTCGGCGCCCTGGCGGCCCAGTCGGCGGCCGCCGCCGACGGACTCCCGACGCCCGGAGTCACCCAGCAGCGGACCGATGCCCCGAAGCCCGCCGCATCGTCCCAGGTACTGCACCAGCGCCTGATCAACGCCGCCAGGAAGCAGGCGGCCGTGAACAAGGAGCAGGCGCAGACGGCGGCCGCCAAGGCGCCCGCCGCCACGGGCAAGCCGTCCTCGTTCATCATCGGCGGCACGGAGACGACGATCGCCTCCGCCCCCTGGATGGTCCAGCTCGGCTACTACGACCCCGCCACCGACGAGGGCTACTTCTGCGGCGGCACCCTGGTCGCCCCGAACAAGGTCCTCACCGCCGCGCACTGCGTCGCCGGTCTGGACTGGGTCGACAACGGTGTCGTGCGGGCCGGCTCGGGTGACCTCGACGGCGGGACCGCGGTGTCCGTCATACGCCAGTGGAGCCACCCCCACTTCAGCCACGACACGCTCCAGAACGACATCGCCGTCCTCACCCTCGGCGCGCCGCTGGAGCAGCAGTGGATGCGGCTGGCGGCGTCGAACGACAGCGCGCTCTACAAGCCCAGCACCACCGCCAACGCCACCGTCTACGGCTGGGGCCTGACCTCCGGCGCCGACGGTGCCGACCTGTCGGCCACGCTGCGCAAGGTGAGCCTGCCGATGGTCGCCGACGCGACCTGCAACAGTGCGATGAAGTCGGTCATCGGCGCGGACTACTTCGCCGAGGGTTCGATGATCTGCGCCGGCACCCCGGCCACCGGCACCGACGAGGGCACCAAGAGCACCTGCAACGGTGACTCCGGCGGCCCGCTCGTGGTCGGCGGCAAGATCGTCGGCGTGGTGTCGTGGGGCGTCGCGGGCTGCACGGGCAAGGGCGCCTACCCGGTCTTCACCAAGGTCTCGTCGTACACCTGGGCCGCCCAGCCCCGTATCGACGACGCGGACCTGAACTACGACGGCCGCGCCGACCTGCTGGAGCGCACCCCGTCCGGGGGCCTGTTCGAGCAGGACAGCAAGGGCACCTCGCTCGCCCGGCGCGCCTTCGGCAGCAGCGGCTGGCAGACCGCCAGCTGGGCTCTCCAGGCCGACCTGGACCGCGACTACTTCCAGGACCTGATCGTCCGCGAGAAGAGCGACGGCAAGCTGTACCGCAGCTACTACGATCACGCCGCCCAGCAGTTCACCTGGATGCAGATCAGCTCGGTGTGGGGCGGCTACAAGTCCTACGCCGTGCCGGGCGACATGACCGGTGACGGCCGCCCCGACCTGGTCGCGGTGGACACGGACGGCTCGGTGTATCTGTACCCGGGCAAGGGCAACGGCCAGTTCTACGGGCGGGTCAAGGTCGTCGACCGGGCGTGGAAGGGCGTGCAGATCTTCGGCCGGGGCGACCTGTCCGGCGACGGCAAGGCCGACCTGCTGGCCCGCTCCACCGACGGCACGCTGTGGCTGTACCGGGGCACCCAGCAGGAGCACACCCCGTGGTCGACCCGGATCAAGGCGCGTACGGGCTGGAACTTCACCTCGTACGTGGCCAACGGCGATGTGACGGGCGACGGCATCGCCGACGTCATCACCCGCGACTCCAGCGGCAAGCTGTGGCTCTACCCCGGCACCGACAAGGCGTCCGCGGACCTGTTCGGCTCCCGGATCAGCCTGGGCACCGGCTTCAACCAGTACAACCTGCTGTTCTGAGCACCCTTACGACGCTCGGGGGCACACACCCCTGGCGACGGCCCGCCGGTCCACCGGCGGGCCGTCGTGCTGCGGGCGGCGACCGGAAGAGCGGCGGCGGCGTGGGGCCTCGCTCAGCCCTCGCAGCCGCAGGAGCCGCGGACCACCAGGCGTGACGGGAACTGCTTGACGCGCTCGCGGCGGGAGCCGGCCACGCGGAGGCCGTCGTCGAGGACCAGGTCCACGGCCGCCCGGGCCATCGCCGACCGGTCCGAGGCGACCGTCGTCAGCGGCGGATCCGTCAGCGCCGCCTCCTTGACGTCGTCGAACCCGGCCACGGCCAGTTCGCCCGGCACCTCGATGCGCAGCTCGCGCGCCGCGCGCAGCACGCCGATCGCCTGGTCGTCGGTGGAGCAGAAGATGGCAGGCGGACGGTTCGGGCCGGCCAGCAGCTCAAGGCCCACCCGGTAGGCGTCGTAACGGTTGTACGGCGCCTCGAACAGCCGGCCCTCCGTCGACAGCCCGGCCTCCTGCATGGCCCGCCGCCAGCCCTCGACGTGGTCGGAGACCGGGTCGCCGACCGCGGGGGTCTCGGCGGTGCCGCCCATACAGGCGACATAGGGGTAGCCGTGCTCCAGCAGATGGCGGACGGCGAGCTGGGCGCCACCGAGGTCGTCGGTGACGACCGCGACGTCGTCGATCGCCTCGGGCCGCTCGTGCAGCAGCACGACCCGGGCGTCCCAGGCGTCGATCTCGGCGGCGGCGTGGTCGTTGAGCGCGTGGCTTACCAGGATCAGCCCGGAGACGCGCATCCCGAGGAAGGCCCGCAGATAGTGGACCTCACGCTCGGCCACATAGTCGGTGTTGCCGACCAGCACCATCTTTCCGCGCTCGGCGGCGGCCTGCTCGACCGCATGCGTCATCTCGCCGAAGAAGGGCTGGCGCGCGTCCGGGACGATCATGCCTATGAGGTCCGTGCGCCGCGACGCCATGGCCTGGGCGACCCGGTCCGGCCGGTACCCCAATTCCTTGATCGCCGCGAGGACACGCTCGCGCGTGGCCGGGGCGACCGGCCGGGGTCCGTTGTTGATGACATAGCTGACGACGGCGGTGGAAGTACCCGCCAGCCGCGCCACATCGTCCCGAGTCACCTTGGCCACGCGCGGAGTCTACGCGGATGGACCGCCCCTGGGCAGGGACTACGTGGTTCTATGCCTCAGCCGTGACCTCGGCCGCGGACACGGCCGCCGTCTCGCCCGCATCCTCCGCCTTTGGCCGGCCCGCCGGGGCCTTCGCCTTCGGCTCCTCGGCCGAGCGGTCCGGCTTCTCCGGGGTGACGAACCGGTAGCCGACGTTCCGGACGGTGCCGATCAGCGATTCGTGCTCGGGGCCGAGCTTGGCGCGCAGCCGCCGTACATGGACGTCGACCGTGCGGGTACCGCCGAAGTAGTCGTAGCCCCAGACCTCCTGGAGCAGCTGGGCCCGGGTGAAGACACGGCCCGGGTGCTGCGCCAGGTACTTCAGGAGCTCGAACTCCTTGAAGGTGAGATCGAGGACGCGGCCCTTGAGCTTGGCGCTGTAGGTGGCCTCGTCGACGGACAGGTCGCCGTTGCGGATCTCCATCGGGGAGTCGTCGTTGACGATCTGCTGGCGGCCCATGGCCAGCCGCAGCCGCGCCTCGACCTCGGCCGGTCCCGCGGTGTCCAGCAGCACGTCGTCGATGCCCCAGTCGGCGGTGACGGCCGCGAGACCGCCCTCGGTGACGACGAGGACGAGGGGGCAGCCGGGCCCGGTGGAGCGCAGCAACTGGCACAGGCTGCGCACCTGCGGCAGGTCCCGGCGCCCGTCGACGAGGATCACGTCGGCGCCGGGGGTGTCGACGAGAGCGGGGCCTTCCGCCGGGGCCACACGCACGTTGTGCAGGAGCAGGCCGAGAGCGGGAAGCACCTCCGCGGACGGCTGGAGAGCGTTGGTCAGAAGAAGCAGAGAACTCATCGTGCGCCTCCCGCCTCAATCGTCGTCGGTTCGTGCACGGTTCGCTCGCCCATAACGTCTGGTTCCTCCTCGGTCCCTTCGAGGACGTTTGCGGCACTGCTTCGTTCGTACGGTGGCGAATCCCGCCTGCCCTGGGACCCGCTGCGCGTTCGCCGGCCCGTACACCTGCGGTTTCCCGCTTCGTATACAACGCTTCCGAAAGCACAAAAGGACCCGGGGGCTACGCTGCCCGAGTCCTCTGCACAGCAGAATAGCCCACATGAGCACTGGTCGGGCAGGTCACATGGCACCATCCACGGTTCGTCCACACTTCGAGACGACGAGCCGTGGGCCCCTGCGGACGGTTCTGCGTACGGTCGACAGCGTCGCGATCGACGCCGCATACGAGCCGGGAGCCGGTGCGGACGACACCGAGCGTGCACCCGCCGGCCATCTGGACGATCTTGCGATCGTCGTCGCGCACGGCTTCACCGGCGATCTGGAGCGGCCTCATGTCCGCCGCGTCGCCGGCGTCCTCGCCCGGTACGGCGCCGTGGTCACCTTCTCCTTCCGGGGGCACGGTGCGTCGGGGGGACGCTCCACGGTCGGCGACCGCGAGGTGCACGACCTGGCGGCCGCGGTGCGCTGGGCGCGTGAACTGGGGCACTCCCGGGTGGCCACCATCGGCTTCTCGATGGGCGGATCGGTGGTGCTGCGGCACGCGGCACTGCACCAGGAGGGCGCGGACACGGACGCGGTGGCGGCCGTCAGCGCCCCGGCCCGCTGGTACTACCGGGGCACGGCCCCCATGCGGCGGCTGCACTGGCTGGTGACCCGGCCGGAGGGCCGCCTGGTGGGCCGCTACGGCCTGCGCACCCGTATCCACCACCGGGACTGGGACCCGGTGCCCCTCTCGCCGGTGCAGTCCGTCCCGCTGATCGCGCCGACCCCGCTGCTGATCGTGCACGGCGACCGGGACGGCTACTTCCCCGTCGACCACCCGCGGATGCTGGCGGACGCCGCGCCCGACCACGCCGAACTGTGGCTGGAGCCCGGGATGGGCCATGCCGAGCACGCCGCCGACGACGCGTTGATGGCGAGGATCGGCGCGTGGGCGGTCTCGCGCGCGGGCTAGGGGCTGTCGTCACACTCGCGTCGTCGCCCGAAGGGCGGCCCTGCGGCGTCAGGTGCGTGCTCTCGGCGTGCCGGCCGAAAGCCCAAGTCCATCCAGTACGAGGCCTTCCGGCCGGCACTTCCCCAAGTTCTTCGAGCAGGGGGGTACCCCCAGGGCACGCCCCGAGCTCTCGGCTTCGCTCGAGCAGGGGGATCCGGGGGCCCATGACGTCGCTCCTTCACGGGCGAACGTCACCTGCCGAGGCACTAGCCTGAGGGCGTTCACGACGACGAGCTGAGGAAGCAGATGGCAAAGGGCACGGTGCGCTACTGGGCCGCCGCCAAGGCCGCGGCCGGGACCGCCGAGGAGCCGTACGACGCGACGACGCTCGCGGAGGCGCTCGACGCGGTCCGTCTGCGACACCCCGGAGAACTCGTGCGTGTCCTGCGGCGATGCTCCTACCTCGTCGACGGTGACCCCGTCGGGACACGCGCGCATGAGACGGTACGGCTGGCCGAGGGCGGCACGGTCGAGGTGCTCCCGCCGTTCGCAGGAGGATGAGCGATGAGCAACCCGCCCCACGAGGGGTACGACCAGGGCTACGACCCCTATGGGCAGCAGGGATATCCGCCCCAGGCGCAGCAGCCGGGGCCGCAGCAGGGTTGTCCCCAGCAGTCACCGCAGCAGGGGTGGTACGACCCGAACGCGGCCGCGTATCCGCAGCAGCAGCCGTACCCGCAGCAACAGCAGCCTCAGCAGTACCCGCCGCAACAGCAGTGGCAGGGACAGGCGTACGGCCGGTCGTTGCCGCCGGAGGGCTCGGCGTACGAGCCCCACGGCTACGCGGCACCCCCCACCGGGGGCCTGGCCCACCCGACCCGGGCCGACGGCCCGGGCGCCGGCACGGCGACGGCCACGCCGTCCGCCCCCGTCGACCTCTCCTCCCTGCCCGCCAACCAGCGGGCCCGGCTGGAGGGCCGTTCGCCGATCATCGAGCCCGGACTCCAGCCCGCCGCGCTCACCGCGGGCCTCGGCGTTCTGCTCGCCGGTGCCGCGGCCCTCGGGACGTACGCCCTCGTCGTACCGCTCGTGGTGCTCCAGGCCGTGACGGCCGCCGGATGGTTCCGGCTGAACGGTATGTGGCCCGCCCGGCAGGGCATCGCACTGGCGTTCCTCGGCGCGGTCACCGCGGACGTCGCGCTGCTCGTGGCCGGCCGGGAGCACGCGCCCGCCGCGATCCTCGGCACCCTCGGGGTCTGGGTGCTGCTGTCCCTCGTGCTCCAGCTGCGGTCGCACGCCGATCCGGACACCCGGATGTACGGCCTGATGGCGACGGTCGCCTCGTCCGCGCTGTCGATCATCGCGGCCGGGCATCTCGCGGCCGCGCCGGACGCCGTCACGGTCGGCGCCGTCGCGGTCGCCGCCACGGTCCTGGCGCGTGCGCTGCCGCTGCCGACCGCGGCCTCCGTGGTCGTGGCCCTGCTGGCGGCGGCGGGGGCGGGCATCGCTATGGGCGGGGCGACGGGTCTCGGCACCTCCGGCGCCTTCCTCGGTCTCGGTGCGGGCGTCTGCGCCCTGATCGGCCACCGGGCCGCGTCCTACGACTACCCGTCCCGCTTCGTCCACTTCACGGCGGGCGTGGCCCTGCCGCTGACGGCGGCGGCGCCGGCCGTCTACCTGCTGGGGCGTGCGCTCGGCTAGTCATGCCTCCGTGCATGTCACAAGTGATCGACAATCCGACGGCCGCCACAGCGCACGGGGTTACAGTCGCGCTCGGCGGCCACTCGGCCGTCGTTGATCTGTCGTGCACGACCGCCGAGGTGGGGGAACACCGAGCATGCGCGCACTGCGAATACTGCTGATCGTCGCCGTGATCCTGGGCGGGCTCTTCGCGATCGTGGACCGGGTCGCGGTCCACTTCGCCGAGGGGAAGGTGGCCGACAAGCTGCGGACCGCCGAGAACCTGGCCGCCACCCCGGACGTGTCGATCAACGGGTTCCCCTTCCTCACCCAGGTCGCCGGCGGCGAGCTGGACGACGTCGAGGTCGGCATCAAGGACTACGAGGCGCCCACCGGCAACGACGGGCAGAAGGTCCGTATAGACGACCTCCACGCGCATATGAAGGGCGTCAGGTTCTCCGGGAACTACAGCTCCGCCACCGCCTCCGACGCCACGGGCACCGCGCTGATCTCCTACGCCGAGCTGCTCAGGACCGCCAGGTCGGAGCCCACCGACGTGGGCCTCGGCGTGACGGCCCGGGTGATCGGGCTGTCGGACGGCGGCAACGGCAAGATCAAGGTGACGCTCACCTTCACGGCCCCCGGCGTCAAGTCGACGCAGCCCGTCTCCGTGCTCAGCTCGGTCACCGTCCGGGGCAACAACCTCCAGGTGCACGCGGACGGACTGCCCCAGCTCGACGGGGTCTCGCTGGGGGAGAACCGGATCCGGGCCATCACCGACTTCCGGCAGGGAATCGCCCAACTGCCGGGCGGCATCCACCTCGACACGGTGCGGGCGGCGAAGGACGGCGTGGAGATCACGGCGAAGGGTTCGGACGTCAGGCTGGTGGGGTAGGACGCCCGACGGCCCCCGCCCCGAAGGACGACTGTCCGAAAGGCGAGACACACCCGTCCGCTCCATAGATGAGCCGGTGACCCGGTGCGCCCGCCGGTCACCCGGCGGCGGCCCGGCCCCTGACTCCTTCTCACATCCCGGACGATCGCATCTCAGCATGCGACACACCGGTGACACGCCCGGCGATACGTCCCTACGATCGACCCCATGCAGCGACAGGCGGATCTCACGAAGCGGCGGGCAGTAGACCTGTGCCGCGTCGCCGCCATGCTCTGTCGCCCCTTCTGAGCGGGAACCCTTCCCGTACCCCTCTCGTATCGCCGGCCCCGCGCCTGATTCCGGGGCCCCTGTGCGCCGTGTACGCCCCAGCCCGATCGTGTACCCGCGCCCACCGCACCCGCATCACCCGCCGCAACTGCCCCGGAGGAGAAAGCGCATGAGCCGCAGCGACGTCCTGGTCGACGCCGACTGGCTTCAGGACCACCTGGACGACCCGACCATCGCGATCGTCGAGGTGGACGAGGACACGTCCGCGTACGACAAGAACCACATCAAGAACGCCGTCCGGATCGACTGGACGACGGACCTCCAGGACCCGGTCCGCCGCGACTTCATCGACCAGGCCGGCTTCGAGAAGCTCCTGTCGGAGAAGGGCATCGCCAACGACCAGACGGTGGTCCTCTACGGCGGCAACAACAACTGGTTCGCCTCGTACGCCTACTGGTACTTCAAGCTGTACGGCCACGAGAGCGTGAAGCTGCTCGACGGCGGCCGCAAGAAGTGGGAGCTGGACGCCCGCGAGCTGGTCGACGGCACCGACGTGCCCGAGCGCCCCGCCACCCAGTACCAGGCCAAGCCGCAGGACACCTCCATCCGCGCCTTCCGCGACGACGTGGTCGCCGCGATCGGCGCGCAGAACCTGGTCGACGTCCGCTCGCCCGACGAGTTCTCCGGCAAGCTGCTCGCCCCGGCGCACCTGCCGCAGGAGCAGTCGCAGCGTCCGGGCCACGTCCCGAGCGCCCGCAACATCCCGTGGTCGAAGAACGCCAACGACGACGGCACGTTCAAGTCGGACGAGGAGCTCAAGGAGCTCTACGCCGAGGAGAAGGTCGACCTGGCCAAGGACACCATCGCCTACTGCCGCATCGGTGAGCGCTCCGCGCTGACCTGGTTCGTCCTGCACGAGCTGCTCGGCGTCCAGAACGTCAAGAACTACGACGGCTCCTGGACCGAGTACGGCTCCCTCGTCGGTGTCCCGATCGAGCTCGGCGCCGCCAAGTAATCCCGGACCCCGGACCTACCCGAAGGAAGAACCATGTGTGGAGCGAAGGCCGGCGGCCCCGACGCCTCGACGATCAAGCCCGGTGAGACCACGATCCAGGGTCAGGTGACCCGCGACGGCGAGCCCGTCGTCGGCTATGTGCGCCTGCTGGACGCGACCGGCGAGTTCACCGCCGAGGTCCCGACCTCGGCGACCGGACAGTTCCGCTTCTACGCGGCCGAGGGCACCTGGACCGTGCGCGCCCTGGTGCCGGGCGGCACCGCGGACCGTACGGTCGTCGCCCAGAAGGGTGGCCTCGCGGAGGTCGCGATCGCCGTCTGACGGCACACTCCACGACGGTCCGAGGGGCCGTGAGTGACGGCTGAAGGGCCGCATCCCCGGGGGTTGGACGCTACTGGTGGTGCGGCCCTTCAGCATGTCCGGGCTCCGGGCATAGCCTGGAGGTATGTACGCACGCCGGCGTCATCTGTACTTCGCCATGATGGGGACCTGCATCGGGTTGTTCGTCCTGGCGTGGGGCGTCGTGCGGCTCTGGTCGGTCCCGGCGGCGGTGGGGATGTGCGTGGTCGCCATGGTGATCCCGCCGGTGGCCGCGGTGGTGGCGAACCGGCGCGGTCCCGACGACCGCTGGTGGGACGACCCGTCCGGGGACCCGAAGTCCGACGAGTGGTGGGACGAACTGGACGGGAAGAAGCGGCACTAGTGCCGACCGGGCCCGGCGGCCCGGTCTCAGTACACGAGTGCCTGCGTGTCGTCCGCCAGCGCCTCCTGGACGAACATCTGCGAGCCCGCGATCCGTACGCCCTCGATGACGTCCTTCTCCGTGATCTCGCGGCGGGCCGCGCACTGTGTGCACAGGGTGATCCGCCCGGCCGCCAGGACCGACGCGATCAGATCCGGCAGCGGCGCCGCGTGCGGCAGCTCGAACTCGGCGGCCCGGCCCGGCAGCGCGAACCAGGACGACTCCCCGGTCAGCCAGAGCGAGACGTCCACGCCGCTGGCCACCGCCACGGCCGCCACGGTGAACGCCTGCGAGCAGCGCTCCGGGGCGTCCGCCCCGGCCGTTACCTTGATCACGAGCTTCTTCGCCATGCCCGCAGCCTAGTGCGACGGGGGTCATGCGCGGTGCTCCCGGTTGTGGTGGCGGCGCAGCAGAACGTTGGCGTCCGTCTCCGCGCTCGCGTCGTACTCCGCCCGCGCGGCCGCCCGCAGCCCGTCCAGCTCCGTGCACAGCGCACAGCCGCGGACCGGGAGCGGCGGGCCGCTCGTGTCGCCGGCCGACCGGGTGCGTTCGTTCGCCGCGGTCACTCCGGCACTCAGCCGCTCCCGGGCCGTCGCCGGGCGGAGCGCGGCGGGGTCGGCCTGCCATTCCCGGCCCCCGCCGACCGGGCGCAGCAGCGCGTACGGCCCCGACCGGTCCTGGTACGCGCCGACCTTGCCCGTCGCCGGGTCGTAGAGAAGCGCTCCGCGCTCGGGGGACTCCGCCGTCATGGGTGCCGTTCCTTTCCGCCAACGCCTGCGCTCCGTGTGACAAGTGAACTACGCTGCGTGTTCCGCACAGTAAGAGCATGGCCGCTGAGCAGGGCCGGAACGCCGTGGACGAGACCTCCTTCGCCGTCGCCCGGCACTTCTTCCACACCTTCCACGGCCGTCCTCCACGAGGGGAGCGCGATGCCGCCGCGACGGGTGATCACAGGGCGCAGCCAGGAACCGAGGAAGCGGTTCGCGGAGGAGCTCCGATTACTGCGCACCGAGCGGGGCGACAGCCTGCGGAAGCTCGGCGAGGTGCTGGGCTGGGACTGGTCCCTGTTCGGAAAGATGGAGAGCGGCCAGACGTTGGGCAGCCCCGAGGTGGTCCAGGCGCTGGACCAGTACTACGGAACACCGGGCCTGCTGTTGGCCCTGTGGGAACTGGCGGTGGGGGATCCGACGCAGTTCAAGGAGCAGTACCGGCGGTGCATGATGCTGGAGGCGGAGGCGGTGAGCCTGTGGCAGTACTCGGTGAGCAGGCCCCCGGGGTTGCTCCAGACCGCCGGGTACGCCTGCGAGGCGCTTGCAGCAGGCGGCCTCAAGGGTGAAGAGCTGGACCAGCAGGTCGACGCGCGCATCGGGCGACGGAAGGTGCTGGAAGGGGGCGATGCGCCACCGTTCCGTGTTCTGCTCTCAGAAACGGTACTGCGGAACTCGCTGCGCAGCGCTCAGGCCTGGAGGGGGCAACTGGAGCACCTGGCGGAGGCTTCGGAGCGTCCGAACATCACCCTGCACGTACTGCCGTTCGGCACTGGACTGCACGGCCTGGACAGTACGGACGTGATGTTCCTGAGGTTGCTGGACGGACGTACGGTGGCCTACGCGGAGAACGACGTGCGAGGCGAACTCGTCGAAGAAGCAAGCAGGGTTGAGCGCCTGCACCGCACCTATGATGCGGTACGTGACCTGGCTCTGAACCCGGCCGAGTCGCGGAAGTTCGTCCTGCGGATGTTGGAGGAGTTGCCGTGCGAGGAGTCGACCTGAGCAGCGCGACGTGGCGCAAGAGCAGCTACAGCAACTCGGACGGCGGCAACTGCGTAGAGGTCGCCCAGAACCTCCCCTCCGTCGTCCCCGTCCGCGACAGCAAGGCCCCCGCCCGCGGAACCCTCGTCTTCGAGGCCGCCGCCTGGGCCGCTTTCGTCGCGGCGGTCGGAGGAGACGACATCGAGTCGTGATCAAACCACCGTACAACCACGGGTGTTGACCGAGAGTCTCCTGTGAAGCGCGCATGCGGAATGCGCGCTTCGCTTTTTGTGGGGGATGTCTTGGAAGTACCCGAAGAGGTACCCGAAGAGGTACCCGAAGTGGCAGCGGAGCTGCCTGAGCCCGCGCCCCGCGCCCGCCGTCGTGGCCGTACGGCGCTTCTCATCGCGACGGCCGCCGTGCTCGGCGTCGTCGCCGGCACCTGCATCGGCTACCTGATCCAGGCCGACAGGGAACCCACCCGGCTGCCCTCCTTGTCACAGCCCACGCTCCCGCAGGCCAAGGGGCCCGCTCCCGAGCCGCTGTCGGCCGCGCAGGATCGCCAGGTGAAGACCGACGGAGACCTGCGCAAGTTTCTGCTGACGAAGCCGCGTGGCGCCAAGGACGTGGACGTGCTGAAGGGCGACGACGGCTGGTTGGGACTGGCGGCGTACGCCGAACTCTTCACCAAGCCCGGCGCCGGCTTCGGGACCTTGGTCGACGAGGAGTTCCGCCGGGGCGCCGAGGCCGGTTGGGAGACCGGCAACGGATCCATCGTGGAGATCCACCTGCTCCAGTACCGCCAGGAGGAGACCACGGGCGCTGCCGACAGAACCAAAGCCGAAGAGGGCTGGACACAGGGCCGGCACGGCACCAAGAGCTGGCCGATCCCCGGCACCGGGGCGGGCATGGCGTACGTCAGCTCCGAGCCGGGCACCGGCTACGGCGCCGAGGCCTTCGCCTGGCGCGGTGACATCGCCGTAGAAATCTTCATCGACTCGGCCGAGCCGGTTTCCAAGGCGCAGATCATGGATCTCGCCCAGCGACAGTTGGAGCGTCTGTGAGCAAGAGCCAGGCAGATCAGAGCCGGGCAGAGGAAGAGCCGGCACCGAAGGAGCCCGTACGGCGGGTTCGCCGTGGCCGGGTCGCCGCCGCTGCCGGGGCGGTACTCGTCGTCGGCGCGGTCGTCGCCGGAGTCGGGTACACCGTCGTGACCGTCCGGGACGCCGACTGGCATCCGGGCGCACCCCTGTGGACGTTCCCGGAGGACAAGGCGGCGGAGGCGAAGCCGGCCGCGCAGACGGGCCTGGCCGGGATGCTCGTGCCGTACGAGCTCCTCTGGCAGCGCGGCCCGGACCTCGGCGAGTTCGGCTCTGACGCCCGGCTCAGCGGGGAGCAGGCCACCGCCTTGCGCAAGGAGGCGTATCACGACCTGCCCCGCACTCAGCGCGAACGGCTGGAGAGGGAGATCGACAAGGAGCGCGTCCAGGGCATGGCCATGCGCAGCTACGTCCAGCCGGCCGGCGACATCTTCCAGGACGACGGGGCCGTCACGGTGAGCATCGTTCTGACGCAGATGGAGAACAAGGCCGCCGTCCGTGACCTCTCGACGTTCCAGAACGAGTTCCTCGCGGCCCTGGACATCTTCCGCAAGGGTCCCGAGATCAAGGGGCACAAGAACGCCAAGTGCTTCCTACCTCCCAAGGGCGAGGACACCAAGGGCAAGGGCGAGGACGGCGACAAGGGCGTCGAGACGATGGCCTGCTCGGCGTACGAGGGGAATGTCCTGGTCGGCGTCACCGCGTCGGGTCCGCGTGACCTGAACACCAAGGAGGTCGCCGCCCTGCTGACCAAGCAGCTCGATCGCATCAAGGAGCCGGGGGCGGCCGTATGACGGAGCAGGCGCGACAGCTGGAGGGGCGGGCAGGGATGCCGGAGGACACCGCGGCGCCGGAGCAGACCGAGGCACGGATCCAGGCCGGGACGCCGGAGGACGTCGTGCCGGCGGCGGCCACGCCGGCGGGGCCCTCTCCCGCCGACGGCCCCGAGCCGCCGAAGGAGCGGCGGGTGCTGCGGGCCGTTCTGCGGTGGACCGCCGCCGTGGTCGTCTTCGCGGCGGCCGGTGCGGGGACGGCGTGCGGCATCACACGCATGGAGCGGACCGACCTCCCGGCGCTGGCGACCCGGTCGGACGGGCGGTGGGACTACCCGATGCTCAGCAAGCCGCCGCTGCCCTCCGGCAGCCCCGGGCCGTTCGCCGACGACAACCCGGCCGGCGCCCACTACGCCGACCTGCGCGCCCTCGTCCTGCCGGCGCCCAGGGGCGCGTCCGAGGACAAGGCGCTGAACGGCGAGGAGGGCTGGCTGGCGACCAAGGACCTCCTGGCGGAGTTCGCCGTGCGGGAGGACCGGACTGAGCTCGGGCAGAGCCTCACCGACCTCGGCCTGCGGCACGTCGCGGCCCGCGGCTGGACCACCCAGGACGGCACACGGACCCGCGTCTACCTGCTGCAATTCGGCACGGCGGAGGTCGCGCACCGGGCGAGCGAGGCCTTCGGCGGGGGGAACGCGCCCGAGCACGAGGTGCATGGCGCCGACGTGTCGCACCTGGACGCGGACTTCCCCGGCGCGGCCGAGGTCAAGGGCGTCTGGCGGGTCGTCTACGCCGAGGACAAGCCGTACGGCGACGAACAGGTCCGGCACGCGTACCTCCAGGCCGGTGACATCGTGGCGATGGTCGTCGAGTCCCGTAAGGGCACGGCACCGGCCGTCCCCTTCCAGCAGACGGTGACCCTGCAGAGCCAACTGCTCGGCTGACCGCAGCCGACCCCGTGAAGACGTACCTCGAAGGGAGGACCGGGCCCCGGCCGCGTAAGCTGGGCCCCGGTCCTGTACATACGTACCTCACCCCGCTCAGCCGAGGAGCACCCCGTGGAGATCTTCTTCGAAACCCTGCTGGTCCTGGTCTGCGTCGGCGTGCTCGCCTTCGCCGGGCTGGCTGTGAAGAAGCTGTACCAGGGCCAGCGCTGAGCCCCACACCCCCGCCGGACACGACGAAAAGCTGCTCATGATCGAGATCCCGTCCGACCTCCACAAGCACCTTGTCCCGCTCGCCTTCCTGCTCGGCAACTGGGCCGGCGCGGGCGTGCACGACTTCCCCGGTTCCGAGAAGTGCAACTTCGGGCAGGAGGTCTCCTTCACCCACGACGGCCGGGACTTCCTGGAGTACCACTCCCACAGCTGGGTGCTGGACGGCGAGGGGAACAAGGTCAGGCCGCTGGAGTCCGAGTCGGGCTACTGGCGGATCGACAAGGACCGCAAGGTCGAGGTCACGATGGCCCGCGACGACGGGGTCGTCGAGGTCTGGTACGGCGAGATGGCCGAGAAGAAGCCGCAGGTCCACCTCGCCACGGACGCCGTCGCCCGGACGGCGGCCTCGGGTCCCTACACCGGCGGCAAGCGGCTGTACGGGTACGTCAACAGCGACCTGATGTGGGTCGGCGAGAAGCAGACCCCCGAGGTCCCGCTGCGCCCCTACATGTCGGCCCATCTGAAGAAGGTCGTCACCCCGGAGGACGTCGAGCGCTGGGCCAAGGCCCTCCCGGACGACCTCCCGGACGACGGAATCGCCTTCTTCAAGTAGGCCGGGCCGCCCGTCGGGCGCTTGCCGGCGCCCCGACGGGCGCCTCCCTCTCGCTCGGCGGCCCGGGACCCGGGACCCGGTCGGTCCTACACTGGGTGCTGTGGTGAGCACCGACTGGAAGAGCGATCTGCGGCAGCGCGGCTACCGGCTGACCCCGCAGCGGCAACTCGTGCTCGAAGCCGTGGACACCCTGGAGCATGCGACCCCCGACGACATCCTCGTGGAAGTGAGGAAGACGGCGTCGGGGGTCAACATTTCCACGGTGTACCGCACCCTGGAGCTGCTGGAGGAGCTGGGGCTGGTCAGCCACGCCCATCTGGGGCACGGCGCGCCGACGTACCACCTCGCGGACCGGCACCACCACATCCACCTGGTCTGCCGCGACTGCACGAACGTGATCGAAGCCGATCTCGACATCGCCGCCGAGTTCATCGCGAAGCTGCGCGAGACGTTCGGTTTCGACACGGACATGAAGCACTTTGCGATCTTCGGCCGATGCGAGGACTGCTCGGTGAAGAGTTCAAATACCGCGTCGTAGGCTTGGATCCATGAAGAGCCCCCTGCTGTCCCTGCCCGGCGCGGTCCCTGCCGAGGGCGTGGACGAAGGCGTCGCCGCCCACTACGGCGACCTGTTCCGTGAGCAGCGCGCCCTGGCCGACGGCTCCGGATTCGTGGATCTCTCGCACCGCGGTGTCCTCACCGTCAGCGGCGAGGACCGGCTGAGCTGGCTGCATCTGCTGCTCACCCAGCACGTCAGCGAACTGCCTCCGCACCAGGCCACCGAGGCTCTCGTCCTCTCCGCGCACGGCCATATCGAGCATGCGCTGTACCTGGTCGACGACGGCGAGACGGTCTGGGCCCATGTGGAGCCCGGCACCCAGGACGCGCTGATCGCGTACCTGGAGTCGATGAAGTTCTTCTACCGCGTCGAAGTCGCCGACCGTACTGACGACTTCGCCGTCGTGCATCTGCCCGCCGGCTCGATCGCCGAGGTCCCCGAGGGCGTCCTGGTCCGCGAGACGCCGTACGGCCGCGATCTCTTCCTGCCGCGCGGGGACCTGGAGTCCTACGCCGGGAAGAGCGGCCCCGCGGCCGGCCTGCTGGCGTACGAGGCGCTGCGGGTCGAGCAGCACCGGCCCCGCCTCGGCTTCGAGACCGACCACCGCACCATTCCGCACGAACTGGGCTGGATCGGTTCGGCCGTGCATCTCCAGAAGGGCTGCTACCGCGGTCAGGAGACGGTCGCGCGCGTCCAGAACCTGGGCAAGCCGCCGCGCCGACTGGTCTTTCTGCACCTGGACGGCAGCGAGGTGCATCTGCCGCCGCACGGCACCGAGCTGCGGCTCGCGGACGACGGCCCGGAGGGCCGCAAGATCGGGTTCGTGACGACGTCGGTACGCCACCACGAACTGGGTCCCGTCGCCCTCGCCCTGGTCAAGCGGAACATCCCGGTGGACGCCCCCCTGATGGCGGACTCGACGGCGGCGGCGCAGGAAGTCGTCGTGGAGCCGTAGGGCCCAGAGCTTCCGGAAGCCCGCAGGGCTCACATCTCCAGGAGCACGGTGAACGGGCCGTCGTTCGTCAGCGACACGCGCATCTGCGCACCGAACCGGCCCGTCGCCACCGTCGCGCCCAGCGCACGCAGCTGGGCGACCACCTCCTCGACGAGGGGCTCGGCGACATCGCCCGGGGCGGCCGCGTTCCAGGTGGGGCGGCGGCCCTTGCGGGCGTCGCCGTACAGCGTGAACTGGCTGATCACCAGCAGCGGCGCGTCGATGTCGGAGCAGGACCTCTCGTCGTGCAGCATGCGGATCGACCACAGCTTGCGGGCGAGTTGGGCCGCCTTCTCCTTGGTGTCCTCGTGCGTGACCCCGACGAGTACGCACAGCCCCTCGCCGTCGATCTCGCCGACCGTCTCGCCGTCCACGACGACACTCGCGCCGTCCACTCTCTGCACCACCGCACGCATGGGGTCCATGATGCCGTGCGGCCCGAACGCCCTGTACGGGGCACCCGGGACGGGCGTTCCGGTACCTGGGAGGGCGTTCCGGTACCTGGGAGAAGGTTCCGGGACCGGTCGGTGAAAACCGGACCGGTGATTTCTTATGAGGGCATTCTTATTGCCCCTTAACACCTCCATCCGGGGCAGATCGGTGGCACTCGGTCACGCGACGGTGGCATGGAGTGGCACGATGCGTGTGTCGCGGCCCATCCGTGGGGGGTGCCGCGCCGGTCGAGGGGACGGTAGAGGTACATGAGCACATCGAGTACCGGGCACCCGCCCGGGATTGTGGCGCCCGCCGTGTCGGGAGTTCTGGGGCAGCACCGGGCGCCCGTGCAGCGCACGGACAGCCCCCTGGCCACCGACCCGCCCGGGCCCGATCTGTCCGCACTGCGGCTGGGCGAGGTGCGCGCGCTGCGCCGGGACGCCCAGCGGGACGAGGCCGACCTCAGCTATGTACGACGGCTGCTCCAGGGCCGTATCGACATCCTGCGGGCGGAGCTGGCCCGGCGCGGCGGCCGGGCGGCCGAGGGCGTCATGGAGCGGCTCGCGGAGATCCTCCGGGACGCGCCCGCCCGCCAGCGCTCCTCCGCCCGCCATGTGACGCTCGGCACACCGCATGGAGAGGAGTACCGGCGGCTGGCGTCCCGGATGCTCGGCGAGGTCGAGCTGTCGGACCTCCAGGCGCGCACGGACGAGGAGTTGGGCGCGGGGATGATCCGGCTCGTGGGGTACGAGCGGCAGGTGTCCCGGCGACGGCAGCACCTGCAGCGCACGGCGGACGACTGCAGTGCGGAAATCGCGCGCAGGTACCGTGAAGGGGAAGCGCAAGTAGACGACCTGCTCATGTGACACGAGGGCCCTGGCGAACCCGGGGCCCCGAGTGTGCACGAGGGCGCTCGCCGGGCCGGAGACCCTCCGGCCGGGCGTCGCCGGGCGGGTCCCGTCCCGAAGGCCACCGCCCATGTCGACGTCCGCCCAGCCCACCGTCCCCGCCCAGCCCACCCCGTCCGCTCCGTCCCCTGTGCCCCCGGTGCTCGCCGAGGTGGTGCGCTCCGGGTTCGTCGAGGGGCGGCACCGCGGGAGCCTGGTACTGCTGGCCGCGGACGGTTCCGTGGAGTTCGCGCTCGGGGACGCGCACGCACCGGTCTTCCCCCGGTCGTCCAACAAGCCGATGCAGGCGGCCGGCGTGCTGCGCGCGGGCCTGGAGCTGACCGGGGAGCGGCTGGCGATCGCCGCCGCGAGCCACTCGGGCGAGGCGTTCCACCGGGAACTCGTACGGCAGATGCTGTCGGAGCACGACCTGACCGCCGAGCGGCTCCAGTGCCCGCCCGATCTGCCGCTGGACCCGACGGAGGCGGAGGCGTACCTCGCGTCGGGGGCCGTCCGGGACCCCATCACCATGAACTGCTCCGGCAAGCACACGGCGATGCTGGCGGCGTGCGCGCTGCGGGGCTGGCCGCTGGACTCCTACCTCGACCCCGCGCACCCGTTGCAGCAGCTGATCCACTCGGTGGTGGAGGAGGCGGCCGGGGAGCCGGTGGCGGCGGTCGGCACGGACGGCTGCGGGGCCCCGCTCATGGCGGTCAGCCTCGTCGGCCTGGCCCGCGCCTTCCGCTCCTTCGTCCTCGCGGCGCCGGGCACGGCGGAACGCCGGGTGGCGGACGCGATGCGAGCGCACCCGGAGTACGTGGCGGGCACCCGCAGGCCCGACACCTGGCTGATGCGCGAGATCCCCGGCGCCCTGTCGAAGATGGGCGCGGAGGCGGTCCAGGCCGTCGCCCTGCCCGACGGCCGGGCCCTCGCCTTCAAGGTGGACGACGGCGGCACCCGGACGCTGGGCCCGATCCTCGCCCGGGCCCTCACTCTGATGGGCGTCGAGGCCCCGGTGGTGTCCCGGATCGGCCGGGCGCCCCTGCTGGGCGGAGGCCGGGAGGTCGGCGCGATACGCGCGGCCTTCTAGGGGGTGATTCGCGCCGGATCGGCGCGCGGCGTCTGCGGGTGATCCGGCAACGCGGCGAGGTGCCGTGCCCGGGGGTACCTCCCAGCCGCCAGGCTGGGGGAGTCGCGCGCCCGGCCGTAATTGTCAGGCCCCCAAGGTCGTGTTTCGAAGTCCCGTCTGGCCCGGGACGCCTGGCACGGCACCTCGCCGCGTTGCCGGGGTCGTCCGCGTACGCCCAGTACGCGGACGACCCTCCGCCTTGCGATGCTCCCCCAGCTACCGCTGGGAGGTGCCCCCTGCACCGGACGCCGCGGGCCCCGCCCCGCCCTTCGGGCGGACGACGCTGCTTTCGAAACACGCCCAGGGCCCGTTGCCTGCCGGAGCGCCGGTGTCCTGCGGCGGAAATTCCTGGCCGCCGGCCGGCATTTCGCCGGCTTGCATATTCGGGCGACAGCCCTGCCGGCACCCCCTAGCGTGTCCGCATGAGCCGCCCCGGGGACATCGACGTACGCGCCATCACCGAGTCCGAGATCAAGGAGTGGAACCGGGCCCTCGCGACCGGTTTCCTCCGTCCTCCGGAGGTCTCGGACCACGACGTCGCGTATCTGGCCACGTATCTCGTCCCGTCCCGCACCCTCGGCGCCTTCGACCGCGGCGCCCCCCGCTCCCCGGGCGGGGGGACCCCCGTCGTGGCCACCTTCCGCTCCTTCCCGCAGGAGCTGACCGCGGTCGGCGGCACCCCGGTCCCGGCCGACGCGATCACCAACGTCTCCGTCACGGCGACCCACCGCCGCCGTGGTCTGCTGAGCCGCATGATGGCCCTCGACCTCGCGGCCGCGAAGGAGCGCGGTGACGTCGTCGCCACGCTCATCGCCGCCGAGTACCCGATCTACGGCCGCTTCGGCTTCGGGCCGGCCACCCACACCGCGCAGTGGGTGGTCGAGATCCCCCGCACCGGCCTCGACCGCCACCGCCCCGCCCCGGACGACGGCGGCCGCGTCGACCTCGTCGACGGCGCCGCGGTGCGGGAGCTGGGGCCCGCACTGCACGAGCGCCTGCGCAGCGGCCAGGCCGGTGCCATCGACCGCTCCGAGCGCTGGTGGCAGGTCAGCACGGGCGCGATCCGGATCGACGCCCGGCCCTGGACCGAGCCGTTCCACGCGGTGTACCGCGGGCCCTCCGGCGCCGTGGAGGGCCTGGTCACCTATGAGTGCGAGAACCACTGGGGCGACGACAAGAAGCCCGGCGGCGAGGTGACCGTCAAGAGCCTGATCGCCACGGACCCCGCCGCCGAGCGCGCCCTGTGGCACTACCTCTGCTCGATCGACTGGACCACGACGGTACGGTCGGGTCACCGCGCCCCCGACGACCTGCTGCCGCATCTCCTGCCCGACCCCCGCGCCGCCCGACTCGTCACGTACTCGGACTGGCTGTGGGTGCGGATCCTGGACGTCGTACGGGCCCTGGAGGCGCGGACGTACGCCACCGCCGGCACGCTCGTCCTGGAGGTCGTGGACAAGGCGGGACTGGTCGGCGGCCGCTACCGGCTGGAGGCCGGGCCGGACGGCGCGCGGTGCACCCCGACCGACCAGGAGCCCCAGCTGACCCTGCCCGCCGCCGAGTTGGCGACCCTGTGGCTGGGGGACGAGTCCGCCGTACGGCTCGCGGCGCTCGGGCGGCTGCGGGAACAGCAAAAGGGCGCCGCCTCCGTGGCCGACGCCCTGCTGCGTACGTCCAGGCGGCCGTGGTGCCCGGACATCTTCTGAGCCCTTCGGGGCTCGCTCGCGGGTGGTGCTCCTTCCGTGCAGGTGGTGGCTGCCGTGCCGTGCATCCGTAGCTGTTCGGTTGTGGGTGCCTTACGGCTGTTCGGTTGTGGTGGTGAGGTGGTGCGGGCCGACCGAGCTCCCGGCTCCCCTCCGGAAGGGAGTCCGGACGGCCAGACTGCCGGAACCTGAACCTCCGGTCAGCCGGGCTGGGCGAGCGACGTCTTGAGCCAGGTGACCAACCTGTCAAAAAGGTGGCCACGTCGTTCAAGAACGCTCAAACTCGCCCAACTTTCATCAAAGTTGGCGACCAACTTCAACTGAGTTATCTCCACTTGGAGTCGTCTCATAACCACCTCCCGGTGAACTGCCCAAAGATGGCGCGAAGTTGTACCGTTTTGCCGTGGAGGCGGAACACACTGCCGCCCTTGGGCGGACGGGGTCACAACGGCCACAGAGGTCCCACCACGACGTGGCCGACGAGTTGCGCAGCAGGATCAGATCCGGGGTGCTGCGGCCGGGGCAGCGCATGCCCACCCAGGCCAAGATGGCGGCGGAGTTCGGCGTGGAGCGGGGTGCCGTACGCCGGGCGCTGCGCATCCTGCACTCGGAGCATCTGCTCACCGATGTCTCCAAGGGGAGCCCGGCGACCGTGGCGCGGCACGCGGGCGGCGCGCAGGCCGGGCCCGGGGCCCTGCCCCAGCCCACGACGGTGGCGCTCGGTCCGCGTACATCCGCGGCGTTCGCCGCACCGCACGTGGTGATCGACGCCCTGTGCCTGACCGCGGTCTCGCTCACGCTGGCGCTGAGCGAGCCGTTGCGCGAGATTCACGCGGGACGCATAGAACCGGCCAGGGTCGATGTGCGCGTACTGCTGCCGAGCGGCCGGATCGATCTGGCGTTCCCCACCACGGTGGAGGGCCCGGACGACGACCGGCTGCACCGTCGCTGGCTGGCGCAGCGCAACGCGCAGGGCCATGTGCTGCGGCACAATCTGCTGGCGCTGCGCAGCTCGCACGGCATCGACGTGCATGTCTCCTTCCGGGCGCTGCCCTTCACCCCGCCCGTGAAGCTCTATCTCCTCAACGGGTCGGAGGCGCTGTTCGCCTACTACACGCTGACGCGCCGCGGCGAGGAGATCGACCAGGAGCACCTGGACGTGTATGACGCCGAGGGCACCCGGTCGCTGCTGTTCTGCTTCGCCCAGGGGGCGTCCCTGCGGGACACCACGTTCGTGGAGCAGTCGCAGCTGTGGTTCGACGCCCTCTGGGAAACGATCAGCACCGACCTGACACTTTCCTAGTGACCTCTGATACGACGCGGACCATGCCGGTGACAGAAGAGACCGAGAGACTGCGTGAACTGGTCGAGGGCGCACGCTTCGTGCTGTTCGACTTCGACGGGCCGATCTGCCGCCTGTTCGCACTCCACCCGGCGGCCGAGGTCGCACGGGCGATGGAGCGGTGGCTGCACGAGCAGGGACTGAGCCTGCCGCAGGACGGGGAGGAGTCCGCGCAGTCCGACCCCCAGGTGGTGCTGCGCACGGTCCACCGGCGGCACCCGGGCAGCGATCTCGTGGCCGAGCTGGAGGAGGTGCTCACCCAGCACGAGCTGCGGGCCGTCCCCAGCGCCATGCCCACCCCGTACGCCGATCCGCTCATCCGCACCTGGACCGCGCGCGGCACCCGGCTCGCGATCACCACCGACAACGCGGCGCGCACGGCCTCGGCGTATCTGGCCAGCCGGGGCCTCGCCGGCTGCTTCGCCCCGCACATCTACGGCCGTACACACGAACTCCACCGGATGAAGCCGGACCCGTACCCCCTGAACCGGGCCCTGCGGGCGATGGGGGCGGCCTCCGGGAGCACCGTGATGATCGGTGACGCCCCGGCCGACCTGTATGCGGCCCGGCAGGCCGGGGTGCCGTTCCTCGGCTACGCGCGCAACGACGGGAAGGAGGCCCGCCTGCGCGAGGAGGGCGCCGAGGTGGTCGTGCGGTCGCTGGAGCCGGTGCTGTGGATTCTGCGGAGGTGAGCCCTTGCCAACTCCGTCCATGTGCTTGCCAACCATCGAACAGTTATCGCCAGTTGGTCGTGACCGATAAGCAGGTATTAAACAACTCCCCGCAGATGGGCGTGGGTTGTAACGTTTGGTCGTGACCCAGGAGAACGTCGCAGTGAACGGCAGCAGAAGGTCCTCGCCCCAGGAGATCGCCGACGCGCTGCGGGCCCGTATCCGCGCCGGCGATCTGAAGGCCGGCGACCGGCTGCCCACCCAGGCCGAACTGGCCGAGGAGTTCGGGGTGGAACGGGGCACGGTCCGCCAGGCCCTGCGCGCCCTCCACGAGGACGGTCTGCTCAGCAACGTCACCAAGGGCAGCCCGCCCCGGGTCGCCGAACCCGCGCCGGTCAGGGACGAGCCGCAGCCGACGATGGTCGGACTGGCGCCGCGGCTCACGGAGGCGTTCGCGGTCCCGCACGTCCGTGTCGACGCGGCCTGCCTGACCGCCGAGACGCTGATGCTGGCCCTCGGCGAACCGGTCCGGCAGATCCACGAGGGCCGTATCCGCCCTCAGTCGATCGATGTGCGGATCCTCCTGCCCTCCCGGGACATCAACCTCGCGTTCCCGATCTCCGTCAGCAGCCCCGGTGACGAGGACCCGGTCCACCGGCGGTGGCTCGAACAGCGCAACGCCCAGGGGCACGTCCTGCGCCACAACCTCCAGGCCCTGCGCGCGTCGCACAACATCGACGTCCGGGTGACCTTCCGCGCGCTGCCCTTCACCCCGCCGGTGAAGCTCTATCTCCTCAACGGGGCGGAGGCCCTGATCGCGTACTACATGCTCACCAAGCGGGAGGAGGAGGTGGAGAGCCAGACCCTGGAGATGTACGACACCCTGGGCGCCAGGTCGCTCCTGTTCTCCTTCGAGCGCCGGACGGGCACCCGGGACGCCGTGTTCGTGGAGCAGTCGCAGAAGTGGTTCGACGCCCTCTGGGAAACGATCACCACGGACCTGACACTCTCCTAGTGACCTTTGATACGACACTGACGGATCAAAATGCGGAAGAGCACGAGCAGTTGCGGGATCTGATCGGTCCTGTGCGCTTCGTACTCTTCGATTTCGACGGTCCGATCTGCCGCCTGTTCGCGGGACACTCGGCCGAGGGCGTGGCGAAGGATCTCGTCGAGTGGCTGGAGCGGCAGGGGCTGCGGGACCTGCTGACGGAGGACGAACGCGCCCGTCCGGACCCCATGGCCGTCCTGCACGCGGTGAACCGCCGACGCCCGCGCAGCGATCTGGTGACCGAGCTGGAGGAGCGCCTCACCCAGCAGGAGCTCAAGGCGGTGGTCACCGCCTGGCCCACCGCCCACGCGGATCCGCTGATCCGGACCTGGGCCGCCCGCGGCGCGAAGCTCGCCGTCGCGACGAACAACTCGCCGCGGACCGCCCTCAGCTACCTCGACGACCGCGACCTGACCGGCTGTTTCGCCCCGCATGTCTATGGCCGCACCCGTGATCTGCACCGGCTGAAGCCGGACCCGCACTGCCTCAACCGCGCCCTCAGCGCGATGGGCGCCTCCCCGTCCACCGCCCTGATGATCGGTGACACCCCCTCCGACCTCCGGGCGGCCCGGCAGGCCGGGATACCGTTCCTCGGCTGCGCGGGCAGCGGTCCCCAGGAGAAGGCGCTGCGGGAGGCGGGAGCCGAGTGCGTGGTGGTCTCGCTGGAACCGGTGCTGCGGATCGTGGGCGAGCGGCCCGGCCCGGTGCGCTGACCCGCGCGGCGCGTGCCCCTTCCGAGTGCCGCGAGCGCCGGGTTCCGTGGGGAATGCCGAGTCCGTCACCTGCCACGGGCCCCGATGCCCTAGGGTGTGCCCACTTCGTTCGCGGCGCATGAACATCGAGAGTGCCGCACAGTCATGCAGGAGTCATTGTTGGGCGGTCCGCCAGTGCCTGACCACCGCGCTTTCCGGCGGCCGGCGGACGTCGCGTTCGGGAGGTTTCTGCGCTACGCCCGGGCGCTGGGGGCCTTCGAACGGGGCCACCACCACCTGCACTACCGGGTGAGGCCGCTGACCGAGCGGGACGCCGCCCTCGTGGCGGCGGAGGCCGGGGCGACGGTCACGGTGCGGCAGCGGATCCCGTCCGCGCTGCCCGCGGTCATCAGGACCTGGCAGGACGAGTCGGAGATCCTCGACGCGATCGGGGCCGTACTGCCGCACGTTCCACGGTGTCTGGCCAAGCACCGGGACACCGTGGTCCTCAGCCACGTCGAGGGCGTCCCCCTGTCGAGCATCCGCCCCGACGGCACCCCGCTGGACCCCGGCCACATCACCGCCCTGGCCGGTCTGCTCGCGGACATGACCCAGGTACGGCGACGGCATCTGCCGCCGCTGCCCGCGTCCTGGCCGCGGGCCGGCCGGGACGGCAGGGCCTTTCTGCGCGCCCTCGCCCTCGCGGCGGAGGAGCAGATCAGAGTGCGCAACTGGGCCAGGTTCGGCGGTCTGTTCGTGATGCTGGGCATCCCCGAGGACGCCATGGTCCGCTTCGCGGAACGGGTGCCCGCGCTCATCAGCCGCCCCTTCAGCCTCCTGCACACCGATCTGCACCGGGACAACGTCATCGTGTCCTCCCACGGTGATCCGCCGCTGATCTGCGTCGACTGGGAGCTCGCGACCTACGGCGACCCCCTGCACGACCTCGCCACCCATCTGGTGCGCATGCGGTACCCGAGCCACCAGTGGGAGGAGGCCGTCGAGGCATGGCGCACCGTCATGGGGGAGCGGCGCAGCGGCGCCGTCCACGGTCTCGACCGGGACCTGGGGCACTATCTGGCCTTCGAGCGCGCCCAGTCCGTCTATCCGGACGTGATGCGCGCCGCCGAGTCGCTCGGCGACTGCTACGACCAGCGGGACCTGGACGCCGCCACCCAGGCGGTGCACCGGGCGCTGCTGGCGGCGCAGGAGCCGCTGCGTCTGAGGCACGTACCGGACGAGCGGGCGATCGAGCGCATCCTCTTCAGATGGAACGAGTCCCACGGGGTCCGGCCCGGCCGGGAGCGCACCATGCCCCAGATCGTCTGGGACCACGACCGGCGGGTTCCCGTCCGCCCCGACTTCCCGCCCTGGGCCGTCAGCCAGGCGCTGTTCGAGGAAGGGGCCGCGCCGGCGGACCGCGTGTTCAAGGGCACGGCCCACCTCAACACGGCGGTACGGGTGGCGGGCGTCGCCTTCCCGGTGATGGTGCGCCGGAGGGCGGGGTCGTCGAACCCGCTCGAACGGCGCTTCCTCAACGAGCACGTGGTGCTGGGCGCGATCGAACAGACCGGGGTCCGGGTGCACGCGCCGCGGGTCCTGGCGCTGGGCACCAGCGGGCTGCGCGAGCAGTTCACCATCCACACCTACGAGGGGCCGGCCGACGGCATCCGGCCGCCCGCCCACCCCGAGTACGGACTGCTGCCGCACGAGGCGGACGACCTCGTCGATCAGCTCGTCGAACTGACGCACGTCCCCTGCGACCGGGTCGCCCCCGTCTTGGGAGACGTGGACTTCTACTCCTGGCTGCGGGCCGAGCTGGTCCGCATGGTCGGCGAACTGCCCAAGGACACCAGTTACCTGGCCCGGGAACTGGGACTCCCGGACCGTGTCCGGCTGGACGAGATCCTCACCCGCCACATCCTCGCCCCGCGCCGGTCGGTGCTACTGCACGGCGACCTCAACCCCTGGAACCTCGTACGCCGTGCGGACGGCGGCCTCACCCTCATCGACTGGGAGATGGCCATGATCGGGGACCCGCTGTACGACCTGGTCCGCCATATGCATCTGACGCCCACCCGCCCGGACATCCGCCGACGGCTGCTGGACCGCTGGTCGCAACGTCTGCCGGACGACTGCACCAAGGGCTGGCGGGAGGACTGGCGGGTGTACCGGTGGATCGAGATCATCCGCTCCGCGTATGTGGACCTCGACCGGCTGGTGACGGGCGACAGCCTGGAGGCCCCGAACGTACGCCGGGCGGTGGACGCCTACGCGATGACGCTGGTGGAGGCCACGGCCGCACTGGGCCTGCCGGACCGATCCACGGTCAGCCCGTACCTGGTTCGCACCCTGCCACGCGGCGGTCACCGGGCCGGGGCGGTCACTGTGGACACCTGACGGGTCCCGTCGGCCGGGCGGCGGTCGGACTGTACCTGGTTCGCACCCTGCCACGCGGCGGTCACCGGGCCGGGGCGGTCACGGTGGACACCTGACGGGTCCCGTCGGCCGGGCGGCGGTCGGACCGACCGGGCACATGATGCCCTCGCCTGTCGACCGCGCGGTGCACGTCGCCCCCGGCCTGCGCCGAGTCGCCACGCGGCAGCCGCCGTTCGCGGCGCGGCGCACTTTTGCAAGCGGTGTGCTTGCAATTGTTAGCGCGAGTGGGGCACAGTGGAGGCATGGCATCGCTCAACGTCGGCAACCTCGGTGAGTATCTGCGCGAACAGCGGCGCAATGCGCAGCTGTCGCTCAGGCAGCTCGCCGAAGCCGCCGGGGTGTCCAATCCGTATCTGAGCCAGATCGAGCGCGGGCTGCGCAAGCCGAGCGCGGAGGTGCTGCAGCAGGTCGCCAAGGCGCTGCGGATCTCCGCCGAGACGCTGTACGTGCGGGCCGGCATTCTCGACGCCGAGCGGGACCGGGGGGAGTGCCGGCCGGAAGGCGCGACGCGCGCCGTCATCCTCGCCGATCCCGCGCTCACCGAGCGGCAGAAGCAGGTGCTGCTCCAGATCTACGAGTCCTTCCGCAAGGAGAACGGAGTCGAGATCGCCCAGTCGGGCACGGCGGACGAGGACAGCCGGGCGGCCCCGAAGGCTTTGGAGACGGACGACGTCCAGGACGCCGACACCCCCGGCCCCCGCACGGCCGACGACAGCGATGCCGGTCCGCGGCGCACCAGCCGTCGACCGGGCCGGCCGGCATGACCGGGACGACCCGGACGCGACCGGCGGACCACCCAAAACCCTCAGTCGAAAGCCGAACCGGGAGGACCGTTCCCATGGCCATCACCGACGACCTGCGCAAGACCCTCAGCGACCCGACCCCGCTCTACTTCGCCGCCGGCACCGCCGACCTGGCCATCCAGCAGGCCAGGAAGGTCCCCGGCCTGGTCGAGCAGCTGCGCACCGAGGCCCCGGCCCGTATCGATGCGGTGCGCAACACCGACCCGAAGGCGGTCCAGGAGCGGGCCGCGGCCCGCGCCAAGGAGGCCGGTGCCCGGGTGAAGGTGACGCAGGAGACAATCCAGGCGCGGGTCGGCGAGTTCCTGAACTCGCTCGACTCGGACCTCAAGAAGTTCGGGACCACTCTCGACGCCGACCTGAAGAAGCTCGGCGAGACCGCCCAGGACATCGCCCTGCGCGGCGTCGGCGTCGCCGCCGAGTACGCGGTCCGGGCCCGTGAGACCTACGAGAAGGTCGCCGAGCACGGCGAGCAGGCCGTGAAGACCTGGCGCGGCGAGGCCGCCGACGAGATCGAGGACCTCGCGGTCGCCGTCGAGGGCAGGCCGGAGCCCGTCGAGGTCAAGGACGAGCAGAAGCCGGCCGAGGCCAAGGCCGAGCCCGCTGACGACAAGAAGAACGCGCCGAAGAAGTCGGCGCCGGTCCGCAAGCCGGTGGCGAAGAAGACCACCCCGCCGGCCAAGTAGGCCGAGCAAGCACCGTATGACCGGTCGCGCGCTACGTCGCGAGACCGAGGGCGGGCCGGGCACTTCGTGGGTGCCCGGCCCGTTCTACGGATACACGGCGGCCGCGGGCGGGTACGGTGGCCGTACAGAGGACTCGACCCGGGCGGTGGGCATTGTGCTGATGACGGCATTCGGCGGCTTCTTGTCGCTGCTCTATCTCGCCATGCTGGTGCTCGCCGTGGTGGCACTGGCGATGGCCGCGTTGTACCGCGACGACGCCTATCGCGCCGCCGACAAGCAGAACAAGGGCTTCTGGCTGATCATCCTCGGTATCGCGGTCGCCGTGAACCTGCTGGTGCCGATGCTCTTCCTCCAGCTCGCCGGCCTGGTCGCCACGATCGTGTTCTTCGTGGACGTCCGGCCCGCGCTCAGGCAGGTCTCGGGCGGTGGCTGGGGCCGTCGCCGCCGCGGAAGCAGCAGCGACGGACCCTACGGTCCGTACAACGGCGGGCGGTAGCCGACCCGCCCGGGGTCACGGCACGCGGTCGAGCAGGACGACCGCCACGTCGTCCGTCAGCTCTCCGCCGTTGAGGTCGCGGACCTCGCTGACCGTCGCCCGCAGCAGCGCCTCGCCGGCCAGGCCCTCGGCCAGCCGGCGACGGACCAGTTCCACCATGCCGTCCTGGCCGAGGCGCTCCCGGCCCTCGCCGACGCGCCCCTCGATGAGCCCGTCCGTGTAGAGCATCAGGCTCCAGGCGGAGCCCAGCTCGACCTGCGTCCGCGGCCAGCGGGCGCGCGGCAGCAGACCGAGCGCGGGGCCGTTGTTGACGTACGGCAGCAGCTCGGCCGTGGGCGTCCCGCCGAGGGCGCGGGAGAGGCCCGGGCGTGCGATCAGCGGGGCCGGGTGGCCGGCCAGGCACAGCCCGGCGCTGCGGCCGTCCGGCGCGATGTCCACCGTGCACAGCGTCGCGAAGATCTCCTCGTTCTGCCGCTCGTGCTCCAGGACCTGCTGAAGCGTGGACAGCAGCTCGTCGCCGCACAGACCGGCCAGCGTCAGCGCACGCCAGGCGATACGCAGCTCCACGCCGAGCGCGGCCTCGTCCGGGCCGTGCCCGCAGACGTCGCCGATCATCGCGTGCACCGTGCCGTCCGGCGTACGCACCGTGTCGTAGAAGTCACCGCCGAGCAGCGCGCGCGAGCGGCCGGGGCGGTAGCGGGCCGCGAAGCGCAGCGAGGAGCCGTCCAGCAGCGGGGTGGGCAGCAGACCGCGCTCCAGACGCGCGTTCTCCTGCGCCCGCAGCCTGGACTCCGTCAGCCGTCGCTCGGCCGTGTCGGACCGCTTGCGTTCCACCGCGTAGCGGATCGCGCGGCTCAGCAGACGTCCGTCGAGCTCGTCGCGGAACAGATAGTCCTGGGCGCCGACGCGCACGGCCTCGGTGCCGCGCTCGGCGTCACCGGACGCGGTCAGCGCCAGTACGGCGTGGCGGGGCGCGAGCCGGAGGACGTGCCGCAGCACGGCCAGCTCGTCGTCCTCCCGGTCGGCCCGGCCGGGAGCGGGCAGCGCGAGGTCCAGCAGGATGCAGTGGACGTCGTCGGTGAGCAGCCGCTCGGCCTCGGTGAGGTTGCGGGCGGTGCGCAGCCGGATGGGGCGGCCCGCCGAGTCGAGCAGCTCGGGCACGATCGGCGCGCCGGCCGGATCGTCCTCGATCACCAGCAGGGTGAGCGTGTCGGCCGGAGCCTTGGTACGGGTGGGCGGCCCCGGTGCGGCCTGGGTCCCCGGCGGGGACGCGGCTTGAGCCTGACCACTCTCCACGGCCGGGATCGCTCTCTGCCGCGGTACGGGTACGGGCATCGTCTTGGGTTCCTTCCCTCCCCCCGAGGGCACGGGCGGGGCGAGGGACCTCGACCCACCGACGGGGACCTTAGCGGTAGCCGAGGCCGCAGCGGAATGCCCGACGGCGTGGTGCCGGGCATCGGGCCGCCGTCATATGCCGCATCCCCTACCGCAGTTGGACAGGGGTGACAGCGCCGGGGATGACGAAAGTCACGTCGGGTGCGGGAGCGGGCCGAGCGGCGGCGTGCGCCGTGTCACGTGGGGCGCGTCACGCCGGACCGGCCGCCCTCACTTCGCGTCCGGGCGCACGACTCCGAGGATCGGCATCGTGCCCGCGCCCGCGATCGTCACCGTGCGTCCGGGGCGCGGTGCGTGGATGATCGCGCCGTTGCCGACGTACATCGCCACATGGCTGGCGTCATGGAAGTAGATGATCAGGTCGCCGGGGCGCATGTCCTTGATGTCGACGTGCCTGAGCTGCTTCCACTGTTCCTGCGAGGTGCGCGGGATGGCGGTGCCCGCCGCCGCCCAGGCCTGGGACGTCAGCCCCGAGCAGTCGTACGACCTCGGACCCTCGGCACCCCATACGTACGGCTTGCCGATCTGGTCGCTCGCGAACTGCACGGCCTTGCGCCCCTCCGCGGAGGCCTCGGTGCTGATGTCCTTGAGTATCCCGGTGTCGAGCCAGGCGGTCTGTGCCTGGTTCGCGGCCTGCTCCTCCAGCTTCCGCAGCCGCTCCTGCTCCTGCTTCTTCAGCTCGGACTGGAGTTTCTCGGCGGCGGTGATCTCCTTCTCGATCTTCTTCTTGGCCTCGGCCCTGGCCTTGCGGTGGGCCTCGAGCTGCTTCCACTGGTCGGCGGCGTCGCGCGCGTACTGCTTCAAGTCCTCCTGGGTGCGCGTCATCTCCGCGAGCAGTCCCTCGGTCGCGTGCTCGCCCTGACGGATCGTGCCCGCGTCGTCGAGGAACTTCTGCGGGTCGTGGCTCAGCCAGAGCCTGACCTCGGGCGGCAGCCCGCCGCCGCGGTACTGGGCGCGGGCCGCGGCACCCGCGCGGTCCTTCAACTGGTCCAGCCGCTCCTGGCCCCTGACGATCTCTCGGGCCAGATCGACGATCCGCGCCGACTGCCGCTTGGTCTGCTCCTCGGCCGCGTTGTACGCGTCCGTGGCGACCGCGGCGTCGTGGTACAGCGTGTCCAGCTTTCCGCGGACCGCTTCGAGATCCTTGTCGGTCGGGGTCGACCCGCCGGTTGTCGGAGCCGACCCGCCGGGCGGAGTGGGTGTCGGGGCCGGGCCCGGGTTCGCATACGCGGCGCCCGGTGCGCCCAGCACGGTGACCGCGCAGACCAGAGCGATGGCCGCCATGGTCAGGGTCCGCTTCCCGGATCCCATACTTCGCCCCCAAATCTGGTTTACCGTCAGTAACTTGCGGCGTCTGGGGGATCGTGCCATGTCGGCGGGCAAAGCGACAGAGGCGGGACTTATCCGCACAAAAAACTCCCTCGCCTGCCGCACTTGGTACGACGATCTCCCTACCCCGTGGCCGCTCTCCTACGGCCGTGTTTCCTGCCGCCCGCGTACGGCGGTCCCCGCCCCTCCGTCACCCACGCACGGTGATCTCCCTGCCCCCTCGGCCACCCTCGTACGGCGAATCCGCCGCGTATGTGACGAAGCACGCCGGAAGATCGTTCCCCGCAGGTCAGGAGGGGTCAGGAGATGCAGGAGGGATTCACGCGCGAGGCGCCAGGGCTTCCCAGGCGACCGTGACCTCGCCCTGGCGCCAGCGCGCCGGGCCGTCGGTCACCGGCCAGTCCGCCGTCAGCCGGCGGACCGTGCGTATCCAGCGCTGGCGCGCGCCGTAGGACGCGAAGGGTGCGGCGGCGGCCCAGGCATTGTCGAAGTCGCGCAGGAAGGCGTGCACGGGCTCGCCCGGGACATTGCGGTGGATCAGCGCTTTCGGCAGCCGCTCGGCCAGGTCGGACGGGCGGTCCAGGGAGCCGAGGCGGGTGGCGAAGGTGACCGTGCGCGGCCCCTCCGGGCCGAGGGCCACCCACACATGGCGGCGGCCGATCTCGTCGCAGGTGCCCTCGACGAGCAGCCCGCCGCGGGAGCCGGTCGCCGGGTCGGCGGGGGCCAGGCGGGCGCACAGCCGCTCCCAGACGGCGGCGACCTCGCCCTCCTCGTACTGCCGCAGGACGTTGGCGGCGCGGATGAGGCAGGGGCGGCCGGGCACCGGCACCTCGAAGCCGCCGTGCCGGAAGACCAGGCCCTCGCGGGCATACGGCCGCGCGGCCGCGACCCGGGCGGGCTCGATCTCCACCCCGACCACCTCGGTGCGGGGCGCGGCGGTGCGCAGGCGGTGCAGTAGTTCGACCGCGGTCCAGGGGGCGGCCCCGTACCCGAGGTCGACGGCCACCGGGTCCGCCGTACGGCGGAGCTCGGCGCCGTGGACAGCGGCGATCCAGCGGTCCATCCGGCGCAGCCGGTTCGGATTGGTGGTCCCGCGCGTCACCGTACCCACGGGGCGGGACGCGGCGCGGGTTGACATGCGTACGAGAGTAAGCGGCGGCGCGGGGAGGGCGGGCGGCCTGTGGACAACGTGGCGGGGGGCCTGTGGACAACGTGGCGGGGGGCCTGTGGACAACGTGGCGGGGGGCCTGTGGGCAACGGAACGGCCGGCACCCGTCCGATCCCGCGACCGCAGGGCCGGCGAGACCCCCCCGGCCCCATCCATATGGCTATCGAACGGTTGATCGGAGAGCGGTAATGATTCAGTAAAACCACCCGCAGGGGAAATGGAGCGCCCCGTGTCGGCGTTCGCACCGTTGGCAGGGTGTGCGGTCCCTCGCACACGGCATGCACGCAACAAGGAGGAACGCGACGTGAGCCAGTACGTCAGCAGGCTCGGGCGTCGCTCCCCGGCGGCTTCCTCCCGGCTGCGGCTGCCGCACCGCAGGCCCCGGCGTATCGCCATGCTCTCCGTGCACACCTCGCCGCTCCACCAGCCCGGCACGGGCGACGCCGGCGGTATGAACGTCTACATCGTGGAGCTGGCCCAGCGGCTGGCCGCGATCAACATCGAGGTCGAGATCTTCACCCGGGCCACCACGGCCGCCCTCCCGCCGACCGTCGAGCTGGCGCCCGGCGTCCTCGTCCGGCATGTCGACGCCGGCCCCTACGAGGGGCTCGCCAAGGAGGAGCTGCCCGCCCAGCTGTGCGCCTTCACCCACGGAGTGATGCAGGCCTGGGCCGGCCACCGCCCCGGCTACTACGACCTCGTGCACTCCCACTACTGGCTCTCCGGCCATGTCGGCTGGCTGGCCGCCCAGCGTTGGGGCGCCCCGCTGGTGCACGCCATGCACACCATGGCCAAGGTCAAGAACGCCTCCCTCGCCGAGGGTGACGCCCCCGAACCCGCCGCCCGTGTGATCGGCGAGACCCAGATCGTGTCCGCCGCCGACCGGCTCATCGCCAACACCGCCGAGGAGGCCGCCGAACTCGTCCGGCACTACGCGGCCGACCCCGGCAAGGTCGCCGTCGTCCACCCGGGTGTCAACCTGGAGCGCTTCCGGCCCGCCGACGGCCGTGCCGCCGCCCGTGCCCGGCTCGGACTTCCGCAGGACGCGCTGATCCCCGTCTTCGCGGGCCGCATCCAGCCCCTCAAGGCGCCCGACGTGCTGCTGCGCGCCGTCGCCGTCCTCCTCGACGACCGCCCCGAGCTGCGTTCCCGCATCGTCGTGCCGATCGTGGGCGGCCCCAGCGGCAGCGGTCTCGCCAAGCCGGAGGGGCTGCAGAAGCTCGCCGCCCGGCTCGGCATAGCGGACGTGGTGCGTTTCCGGCCGCCCGTCGGGCAGGAGCAGCTCGCCGACTGGTTCCGCGCCGCCTCCGTCCTGGTCATGCCGTCGTACAGCGAGTCCTTCGGGCTCGTCGCCATCGAGGCGCAGGCGGCCGGTACGCCGGTGCTGGCCGCCGCGGTCGGTGGTCTGCCCGTCGCCGTCCGGGACGGGGAGACCGGATTCCTGGTCCAGGGGCACGACCCCGCCGCGTACGCACGCGTACTGCGCGACTTCGCCGACAACCCGCAGCTGTGCGCCCGGATGGGCGAGGCCGCGGCCCGGCACGCCGGGTCGTTCGGCTGGGACACGGCGGCCTCGGCGACGGCCGGGGTGTACACCGAGGCCATGGGGGCCCACCGGCGCCGGGTGCGCGCGCACCACGGCTGACGCCCGTCGCGTACGCTGCCCGCATGGCTGAGGAACAGCAGGCGGCGCAGGTCATCGAAGGGGTCCTCAAGGACGCCGAACTGGAGTGGGAGAGCCCGCAGTCGGGCTCGTACGTCGTGAAGCTCCCCGGGACGCGCAAGCTGTCGACGACCGTCTCGCTGATCGTCGGCCGGCACTCCCTGTCTCTGAACGCCTTTGTGATCCGCCACCCCGACGAGAACGAGTCCGCGGTCCATCGCTGGCTGCTGGAGCGCAACCTCAAGCTCTACGGCGTGAGTTACGCCGTCGACCCGCTCGGCGACATCTATCTGACGGGCAGGCTGCCGCTCGCCGCGGTCACCCCCGAGGAGGTGGACCGGCTGCTCGGCTCGGTCCTGGAGGCGGCGGACGGCAGTTTCAACACCCTTCTGGAACTGGGGTTCGCCTCCGCGATCCGCAAGGAGTACGCCTGGCGGGTGGCGCGCGGGGAGTCGACGCGCAACCTGGACGCGTTCAGTCATCTGACTCGACGCTCCGAAGACTGACCATCTGGACCGTACCAATCAATCCTGCATTGACTCTTCCCCGGTCAACGGGCGTCGTGGCATGCTCACTGCCAACGCAAATCTGAACAGCGTTCACATCCATGGAAATTCACCTCTCTGGGCGTTCCTGAGATCCTTGGAAGGCGGTTCGGGCATGGGCATGGGGCACGCGGACATCACCAGACGGAGCCTGCTCGGCAGCGCCATCGCCGTGGCGGCCGTCGCCGTGACCGGAACGACGGCGACGGCCGCCGCACCCACTCCACCCGCCCCGCAGAAGGGCCAAGTCCCCGCGCTGTGGCGCGAGTTCGTCCGCACCCCCTTCACCCACCCGCAGATCCCCTACGTCGGCCGGGCCGGCTACCGCCGCGGGGCGGCGCGCTTCCCCCGTCGCCCCGTGGTCGCCGATGTGACCGCGTACGGAGCCGTGGCCGACGGCACGACGGACTGCGCACCCGCGATCAACCGTGCCATCGCCGCTGCCGGACGGGCCGGCGGTGGCACGGTCCTCATCCCGCCCGGCACCTTCCGCATCGACGACCTCATCCGCCTCGGCTACGACGACGTCGTCCTGCGGGGCGCGGGCAGCGGCCGTACGACGCTGTACGCGACCAGGAACCTCACCGAGCTGATCGGTGTCTACGGCTCCCGGTACGGCGGCGACAAGTCCTCCTGGTCCTGGGCCGGCGGCCTGATCTGGCTGGCGCCGACGGCCCGTTGGGACTCCCTGGTCGCGGCCGTCCGGGCGAAGGCGTGGCCCTTCGAGGGCTGGACCGGCAACAAGCGCGACGAGTGGGAGACGCTCACCACGGTGTCCCCGGCCCGGCAGGGCTCCTGGACGGTGACGGTCGCCGACGCCCGGCGGCTGAGGCCCGGTCAGCTCGTCCTGCTCCGCCTCGCGGACGACGCCGGGCACACCCTCCTGGAGCACATGTCCGGCGGCGGTCCGGGCCCGGAGGCGTACTACTGGGACGACAAGACCAAGCTGACGTCGTACGTCCCCTATGAGTGGCCCGTGCGCATCGCGCGCGTGGCGGGCCGGAAGGTCACGTTCGAGCGACCCCTGCCGCTCGACGTGCGCCCGGAGTGGGACCCGCGGCTGACGACGCACGTACGGGCGCTGACCGGCGCCGGCGTGGAGGGCCTGACCCTCCGGGTGGTCGAGACCCCGCAGTCCCCGCACCTGCTCGACAAGGGGTACAACGGGGTCGTGTTCCAGTGCACGTACGACTGCTGGGCGGACGACGTCGTCGTCACGAACGTGGACAACGGCTTCGGCCTGGTCGCCGCCTCCTCCTGCACCCTGCGCCGCACCCGCGTGGCGGGCCGGGGCTCGCACCACCCGTACTTCTGCCGCGAGGGCTCGCACGACAACCTGATCGAGGACTTCACCATCGAGCAGCGCACGGTCCCGGCCCCCGCGAACACCCAATTGCACGGCATCAACGTGGAGGGCCTGTCCTCGTACAACGTCTGGTCGCGCGGGGAGATGCAGATGGGCACGTTCGACTCGCACCGCGGGCTGCCGTTCGCCGACGTCCGTACGGACATCACGGTGAACAACAACGGCCGCCACGGCGGGGACGCCTCCGCCGGGCCGCTCTTCGGCGCCCGCTTCACGCACTGGAACGTCCGCGTCACCAACGGCCGCGCCGGTCTGATGAAGCTCGACGGACTGGCCCCCTGGTCGGCGACCGTCGGCCTGAACGAGGTCACGGAGTTCGACCAGATCGACGTGCCCGACTTCACGGGCGATCTGCACTCCCGGCTGGAGCTGTACGGCACGACGGACGTGGTCCGGCCGCGCAACCTCTACGAGGCGCAGCGGGAGCTGTAGGCCTCCTCACTCCGCGGCGGGCCGATGCGGTCGATCAGCAGGGCGAGCCGGCGGTCGTGCCGGTCACGGCGCAGCCGGCCGCCGCGCATCAGCGTGAGCGGTCCGTGCAGCCCGCTCCAGACGGTGTCGGTGAGCACGCCCGGGTCGTCGTCGGCGGTGGCGAGCGAGGTGACGACGAGGCGCAGCTCGTCGAAGGCGGCGCGCAGCGGGGCGGCGGTCTCGGGCCGCGCGAACGGCGGGTCCACGGAGAGCGCGCCGCCGCGTATGCCGCACGCCTTCGCCGCCGCCCCCGGGCAGGACGCCGACCTCCTGATCGTCCTCACTCCGGGCGTCGAACGCTTCGAGTGGCGTGGGAGCCAGAGCTCTGACGGGCTGCCCCCCCATGCGGGAGCGTCCCCTCAGGCCGCGCCGACCTCCGCGCCCGCCGTCTCCGGCTCCGCCTCCGTCGTCTTCCTGTCCGCCGTCGTCCCCTCCGCCGGAAGGCGGCGCATCAGCGCCCCGTACCCGGCCGCGGCGCCCGTGCCGACCACCGCGCACAGCGCCCACAGCCATGCGGCGCCGAGCCGGTCGATGACCACACCGGACATCAACGGGGCGATCAGACTGGCCACGGACCACGACAGGGTGTACATGCCCTGGTACCGACCGCGCCCGCGTACAGGGGAGAGCCGGACGACGAGACCCGTCTGCGTGGGCGCGTTGACGATCTCCGCGAGCGTCCACACGCACACCGTCAGCGCGAACGCGCCGATCGACCCCGCGAAGGCGGTCAGCCCGAAGCCGTAGCCCGCGAGCAGGGACGAGACCACCAGCAGCCGGCGCGGGTCACGGTGCTCGATGAACCGGGTGACCGGGATCTGGAGCGCGACGATCAGCACGCCGTTGACGGCGATCGCCAGGCCGTAGTCCGCGGGCGTGAACCCGGCCCGGCCCATCGCCACCGGCAGGCCCACGGACCCCTGCTGGAAGACCAGCGCGACCAGGAAGGACAGCCCGACCACGCTCATGAAACGGCCGTCGCGCAGCACGGTCCCGAGGCGCACGTCGTCACCGGCCTCCTCGGCGAGCGGCGCCGGCCTGGATTCGGGCAGCTTCACGAAGACGACGATCGCGCAGATCATCGTCATCCCCGCCTCGATCAGGAACCCGGCGAGATAGCTGAACTCGGCGATGAACCCGGCGGCCATGGAGGAGACGGCGAAGCCGAGGTTGATCGCCCAGTAGTTGAGGGAGAAGGCGCGGAGCCGGTCCTCGGGCCGGACGATGTCGGCCATCATCGCCTGCACGGCCGGACGGGAGGCGTTGGCGGCCATGCCGACGACGAAGGCCACGGCGGCGAGGGCGACCGGGTCGCGCATGAAGCCGAGCAGGGCGACGGACAGGGCCGTGGACGACTGGGCGATGAGCAGGGTCGGCCGCCGCCCCAGCCGGTCGGCCATCACCCCCGCGCCGAGGGAGGAGACGACGCCGCCGAGGCCGTGCAGCGAGGCCACGAGACCGGCGTACGAGGCGGAGTATCCGCGGTCCAGGGTGAGGTAGAGGGCCATGAAGGTGGCCACGAAGGCGCCGAGCCGGTTGACGAGTGTGCTGGTCCACAGCCACCAGAACTCCCGTGGAAGCCCGGACACGGTCTCCCGGGCGGCACGCCTCAGGGCGGCGAGTGACATGTGCGATCCCCCACGAACGTAAGTGGCTCCAGCGGTGGGCACAACTTACGAGGGTGGGGTTCGGGTCGGCCACTCAATTAACAGATGCCGTCAACTGTCGTACGGGAGGGGGACGGGCCGTCCGCCCTCCGGGCAGGCGGGCAGGGCGACGAATGTGTGGATTACGCTCTGAGGCATGGCCGACGCACCGTACAAGCTGATCCTCCTCCGCCACGGCGAGAGCGAGTGGAACGCGAAGAACCTGTTCACCGGCTGGGTGGACGTCAATCTGAACGAGAAGGGCGAGAAGGAGGCGGTCCGGGGCGGTGAGCTGCTCAAGGACGCCGGCCTGCTCCCCGACGTGGTCCACACGTCCCTCCAGAAGCGCGCGATCCGCACCGCGCAGCTCGCGCTGGAGGCGGCCGACCGCCACTGGATCCCGGTCCACCGCTCCTGGCGCCTGAACGAGCGCCACTACGGCGCCCTCCAGGGCAAGGACAAGGCCGCGACGCTGGCCGAGTTCGGCGAGGAGCAGTTCATGCTCTGGCGCCGCTCCTACGACACCCCGCCGCCGCCGCTGGCGGACGACTCGGAGTTCTCCCAGGCGAACGACGCGCGCTACGCGTCGATCCCGCCGGAGCTGCGCCCGAAGACGGAGTGCCTGAAGGACGTCGTCCTCCGCATGCTGCCGTACTGGTACGACGGCATCGTCCCGGACCTGCTGGCCGGTCGCACGGTCCTGGTCGCGGCCCACGGCAACAGCCTGCGGGCCCTGGTCAAGCACCTCGACGGCATCTCGGACGCCGACATCGCGGGCCTGAACATCCCGACGGGCATCCCGCTCGCCTACGAACTGGACGCCGACTTCAAGCCGATCACCCCCGGCGGCACATACCTCGACCCGGAGGCGGCCGCGGCGGCGATCGAGGCGGTCAAGAACCAGGGCAAGAAGAAGTAAGCGCCCACAGACAGGCCCCCTACCTGCGGTTTCTCCGCTGGCAGGGGGCTCTTCTCTTGCCCTGGGCCGTCTCTGGGCCGTCAGCCGGTTGATCGGGCCGTGCTCAGTGCTTGGTCAGAGCCGTGGACTCCTTCAGTCTCGCTGGTCAGGCAGACCGGTGATCAGTACACCGGCTGCTGAGTGCCCTCAAGGCAGCTTGAGCCTGCCCATTGAGACTCCGCCGATCTTCAGAACTGCAGGTGCCCCCAAACCCAGCCGTTGCCACCGGGGACGTTGCGTCCGGTGACCTGGCACCAGGATTCCGGCCTACAGCTTCCCACGAGCTCAACTCGTTGGCCGACGCGCAGGATGCCGATCACCCGTCCGGCACCGTCCGGCTCATTCTTGACGTTGTAAACGTCTACATCCTCACCGGCCACCGTTGCCATTCGCCCTGCAGGGTGCGGTGCTTGTCCGGGCGGATAGGGGGTCTGTCCCACGATGTTGCCTGCGGAGCGGTACCGGCACACCACAAACCATCCGTTGGGCTTGGGCGCACCCTGCTTTATCCCACAGCCGATCTCCTTGGTGGATGACCACACCATCTGCGTGTAGTGGCCCCATCTGTAAAAATTGGTCCTTTTCGCAGGATTGGGGTCGTTGACCGCATGGGCCGGATCGATCTTTTTGTTTGGATCGGCGTTGTAGTACTGCTTCTCGTTGGCCCACCAAGCCGCCGCATCGATGGTGTCCCGCCGAGTGGTGTAGCAGCGATCTCCGCATAGCCCCTGGTCATGGGGCGGCCATCGCGCAACTCTCCGAGTAGCGAAGCTCGTT
>NZ_JBIAXT010000038.1:0-75997 GCF_042896945.1 Streptomyces sp. NPDC001222 | reverse complement strand
CGACTCTATCAGATCTTTTCTCGACCCGATTTCCTCGGTGCTTTCCAGGTTCCCGCTCCCGCGTTTCCCTTTCCGGCTTTCCCGACTTTATCAGAGATTCTGAGTCAGGATTTCCGCCCTGCCGGGGCAGGTTCCTGACGCTCGATGGCGCCGGGTTCCCCCGCTGGCGGAGCCGTAAACGTACTGGAGCGGGGCCCCTCGATGCAAATCGAGGGGCCCCGCTCCAGTTGCATCTGCGTCAGGACCTGACCAGGTGTCAGACCTCAACCACCACAGGCAGGATCATCGGCCGGCGCCGGTAGCTGTCCGAGACCCACTTGCCCAGGGTTCGCCGGATCAGCTGTTGCAGCTGGTGCGGTTCGACGACGCCGTCCTGCGCGGAGCGCTCCAGCACCTCCGTGATCTTCGGGAGCACCTCGCTGAAGGCGGAGTCCTCGATGCCCGAACCACGGGCCTGAACATGGGGTCCACCCGTGATCTTGCCCGTCGAGGCGTCCACGACCACGAAGACCGAGATGATGCCCTCGTCGCCCAGGATCTTGCGGTCCTTGAGCGCCGGCTCCCCGACATCGCCGACCGAGAGGCCGTCGACGTACACATATCCGGCCTGGACCTTGCCGGAGATCTTCGCCTTGCCTTCGATGAGGTCGACGGCGATGCCGTCCTCGGCGATGACGATCCGGTCGTGCGGGACACCGGTCAGGGCACCCAGCTCGGCGTTCGCCCGCAGATGGCGCCATTCGCCGTGGACCGGCATCAGGTTCTTCGGGCGGCAGATGTTGTAGAAGTACAGCAGCTCGCCCGCGGACGCGTGGCCCGAGACGTGCACCTTGGCGTTCCCCTTGTGCACCACGTTGGCGCCCCAGCGGGTCAGACCGTTGATCACGCGGTACACCGCGTTCTCGTTGCCGGGGATCAGCGACGAAGCGAGGATCACCGTGTCGCCCTGGACGATCCGGATCTGGTGGTCCCGGTTGGCCATCCGCGACAGCGCCGCCATCGGCTCGCCCTGCGAGCCCGTGCACACCAGCACGACCTCGTCGTCGGGTAGGTCGTCCAGGGTCTTGACGTCCACCACCAGACCCGGCGGCACCTTCAGATAGCCGAGGTCACGCGCGATGCCCATGTTGCGGACCATGGAGCGGCCCACGAAGGCGACCCGACGGCCGTACTCGTGCGCGGCGTCCAGGATCTGCTGGATGCGGTGGACATGGCTGGCGAAGCTCGCCACGATGATCCGCTTGCGGGCGCCCGCGAAGACCTGGCGCAGGACATTGGAGATGTCGCGCTCGTGCGGGGTGAACCCGGGAACCTCGGCGTTGGTGGAGTCGGTGAGAAGAAGGTCGATGCCCTCCTCGCTCAGCCGTGCGAACGCATGGAGGTCGGTCAGACGGTTGTCCAGCGGCAGCTGGTCCATCTTGAAGTCGCCGGTGTGGACGACCATGCCGGCCGGGGTCCGGATCGCGACCGCGAGGGCGTCCGGGATGGAGTGGTTGACGGCGATGAACTCGCAGTCGAAGGGGCCGACCCGCTCTCGCTGACCCTCCGCGACCTCCAGCGTGTAGGGGCGGATGCGGTGCTCCTGGAGCTTCGCCTCGATCAGCGCGAGGGTCAGCTTGGAGCCGATCAGCGGGATGTCGGGCTTCTCCCGCAGCAGGTACGGGACGCCGCCGATGTGGTCCTCGTGTCCGTGGGTGAGGACGATGCCCTCGACGTCGTCGAGGCGATCACGGATGGACGAGAAGTCCGGCAGGATCAGGTCGATTCCGGGCTGCTCCTCCTCGGGGAAGAGCACTCCGCAGTCGACGATCAGGAGGCGACCGCCGTACTCGAAGACGGTCATGTTCCGGCCGATCTCCCCGAGGCCGCCGAGTGGCGTGACCCTCAGGCCGCCTTCGGGGAGCTTCGGCGGCGGGCCGAGTTCAGGATGCGGATGACTCAAAAGACTCTCCTCACCACGCACGCCACGTACCTGTACGGGCACGTGGCGCGCATGACGTTCGTGCAAAAGCAGTTGTTTGTGTGGGGTGCAGGCACCTGGGTCCTGCCTATTCAGTTGTGAAGTCTGTGTCAGAGTTCTACCCCGCCGGCGGCAAGATCGATCTTGAGCTGAGCGGTCTCCTCGGGCGACAGCTCGACCATGGGCGCGCGCAGGGGTCCGGCGGGCAGACCCTGCAGCCCGAGCGCGGCCTTGGTGGTCATGACGCCCTGGGTGCGGAACATGCCGGTGAAGACCGGAAGCAGCTTCTGGTGGATCTCCAGCGCCTTCTGGACGTCGCCGCTGGCGTAGGCCTCGGCCATCGCCCGCAGCTCCGGGGTGACGACATGGCCGACGACCGAGACGAAACCGACCGCGCCCACCGAGAGCAGGGGCAGGTTGAGCATGTCGTCGCCGGAGTACCAGGCGAGGCCGGACTGGGCGATCGCCCAGCTGGCGCGGCCGAGGTCGCCCTTGGCGTCCTTGTTGGCGACGATCCGCGGGTGCTCCGCCAGGCGGACGAGGGTCTCCGTGGTGATCGGGACCCCGCTGCGGCCCGGGATGTCGTAGAGCATGACCGGCAGCTCGGTGGCGTCGGCGATGGCCTTGAAGTGCCGGTACAGCCCCTCCTGCGGGGGCTTGTTGTAGTACGGCGTCACGGTGAGCAGTCCGTGCGCGCCGGCCTTCTGCGCCGCGCGCGCCAGCTCGATGCTGTGGTGGGTGTCGTTCGTGCCGACACCGGCCACGATGTGGGCGCGGTCGCCGACCGCCTCCAGGACGGCCCGTACCAGCTCCGATTTCTCCGCATCGCTGGTGGTGGGGGACTCGCCGGTGGTGCCGTTGATGATCAGGCCGTCGTTGCCTGCGTCCACCAGGTGGGTGGCGAGCCGCTGTGCGCCGTCGAGGTCGAGTGCGCCGTCCGCCGTGAACGGCGTGACCATGGCGGTGAGGATCCGCCCGAAGGGGATCTGCGGAGTGGAGGTCGGAGCCATGGCATACACGCTACTCGTTGCTCAGGGCGGGGTCTGCCCTCGGGGTGTGGGGAAAGTCCTGACAAAGGTGGAACCCGGCACTGCCTGCTCGGGGGTTCAAGCAGTGCCGGGTCCGTTTGATCAGGCTAGATGAACTTCTCGAAATGCCGCAATACGGACACTTCGCTCGGCTGACCGCACATCTGTGCCCGAACCGCGAACAGGCGCGGAATCACGGCGCAACGCGCCCGTTGGCATTGAAGGCGGCATGAGTGAGAGGCATGAGCTCGGCCCACTCCGCCTCCATCCGCTCGCCGACCATCTCGATCTCCCGCTGCGGGAACGAGGGCACCTTGGCCAGCTCGTGCTGGGTGCGCAGGCCGAGGAAGTGCATGAGGGAGCGCGCGTTGCAGGTCGCGTACATCGACGAGAACAGGCCGACCGGGAGGACCGAACGGGCGACCTCGCGGGCCACGCCCGCGGCGAGCATCTCCTGGTACGCCTCGTACGCGTGCACGTACGTGTCCTCCATGACCCGGCCGACCAGCTCCTGCTGCGCCTGGGTGCCCTCCACGAACCGGTACTGGCCGGGACGGCCCTCCTGGACGAGCTTGCGGGACTCGTCGGGGACGTAGAAGACGGGCTCGAGCTCGCGGTAGCGCCCGCTCTCCTCGTTGTACGACCAGCCCACGCGGTGCCGCATGAACTCGCGGAAGACGAAGATCGGGGCGCTGATGAAGAACGTCATCGAGTTGTGCTCGAAGGGGCTGCCGTGCCGGTCCCGCATCAGGTAGTTGATCAGCCCCTTGGAGCGCTCCGGGTCCTTCTTCAGCTCCTCGAGGGACTGCTCGCCGGCGGTGGAGACGCGGGCGGCCCACAGCACGTCGGAGTCGGCCGCGCTGTGCTTGACCAGCTCGACGGTGACATCGCTGCGGAAGCTGGGCTTGAGGTCGTCGGCGGGGGTGTCGGTCACGGTGTGGAAGATCCTTCCCATCACAGGCTCGGGCGGCGCCCACTCTACGGCCCTGCACTGACAACGGGGCGTTCGCGGCCGGGCCACGACATTCGGCAGCGAAGTTCGGCGAAATCGGCGAAACAGGGCACCTTTCGGCGGCCTCGCGCGTCTGTATGAGTGACGGCGCCCCGTTCGGGTCACCCGGTCCGCAGCAAGCCCCGGGAGACCCGGTCCCTACCAGCCAGAGGAGATGCGCTCCCCATGTTCCGTCGGCGCGAGCCCGTACCGTTCGCCTTCCTCGCCGAGGCCGACTCCTTCCGCAGCAATGTCACGCGCCCGCCCCGCGAGCGTTCCTCGGCCGGCCAGATAGCCGGACGCTGGCTGATGGGGCTCACCATCGTGGCCGGGCTCGTCGGCGCCCTGGTCATAGGCATGCCGTCGATGTCGCACCAGTCGCCCGCGGCGACGCAGCACTCCGAGGCCTCCGACGGGCGCTGACACGCGCCCCCGCCGTCCGACTGGCGCACGGGCGCACTCCCTCGGCCCCCCGAGGGTGGTGAGCCGGGACACGGCTCGATAGCCTCACCGGGCACAGCCCCATGAGCGAGTGAGGATCAGCCGTGCCCCTGCCCTTCCTTACGGCCGACCGTGCTTTCGAGCAGGCAGCGGACGACACCCCGCTGCCGTACGACGACCGCGACCGCTGGCGGCGCCCCTACCGCCCCGGCCCGTGGCGGGTGGGTGCGTCCGCGCTCCTGCTCCTCCTGGCCTCGTACGTGCTCTTCGCGGCTGTCATCATCGCGTTCACCGGCACGCTGTCCGGCGCCGTCATGGTCTTCGTCATCGCGCTGGTCGTGATCGCCGGGGCCCTGCGGCTGCTGCGCATGGGCGTCTGGGTGAGCGCGCGGGGGCTGCGCCGGGTGGGCTTCTTCGTCACGCGTACGACGCGCTGGGAGCGGGTCGTCTCGGTGCGGACAGTGCAGCAGCCGGTGCGCTGGCTCGGGCTTCCGCGCACGGTGCAGGGACAGGCGCTGGTCCTCGTACGCAAGGACCGCGCGGCCGAGGAGCTGCCGCCCCTGCTGTCCACGCACGGCGCCGACTTCCTGGCGCGCCCGCAGGCCTTCGACCGGGCGGCGGACACGGTCGAGGCCTGGGCCGCGGAGTACGGCCGGGTCTGACCGGCCAGGACGCCGGGCCGGTCGCGCGACGGCGCGGGGCCGCCGGAGGCGCGACGACACGACGACGAAGGGGCCGCCCCGCGGATGCGGGGCGGCCCCTTCTGCGTCGCGGGCGGCCGGCCCTCGGGCCGGGGCAGGGAACGCACTCGTCAGGGTGTGACCGGCCTGCCCTCGTGCAGGGCGATCGCCCGCTGCATCGCCTTGCGGGCGCGGGGCGTGTCACGGGCGTCGTGGTAGGCGATGGCCAGCCGGAACCAGCTGCGCCAGTCGTCCGGGGCCGCCTCCGTCTCCGCCCTGCGCCGGGCGAAGACCTCGTCGGCCGAGTCGCGGTCGATCCGGCCGCCGGGAGTACGCCTGAGTTCGTCGACCGGCAGACCGCCCTCGGCGTCCAGCGCGGCGGCGAGCCGGTTGGCCTTGCGGACGAACTGGGTGTTCTTCCACAGGAACCACACACCGATGACCGGCAGGATCAGCACCGCGATGCCGAAGGTGACGGTGACCGCGGTGCCGGCCTGGATCAGGAGCACGCCACGGCTGCCGACCAGGACGAAATAGACGACCAGGACGGCGGCCGTGACGACGTAGGTGAGCTTCGCGCGCATGGACAGCCGCTTCTACTTCAGGTCGAGGAAGTGCTCCAGGCCGAAGGTGAGGCCCGGAGCGGTCACGACACGGCGGACACCGAGCAGGATGCCCGGCATGAAGCTGCTGTGGTGCAGCGAGTCATGGCGGATGGTGAGGGTCTCGCCCTCGCCGCCGAGCAGCACCTCCTGGTGGGCGAGCAGACCGCGCAGCCGGACCGCGTGCACCGGCACCCCGTCGACGTTCGCTCCGCGGGCGCCGTCCAGGGCCGTCACCGTGGCGTCGGGCTGCGGGGCGCTGCCCGCCTTCTCCCGCGCGGCGGCGATGAGCTGGGCGGTGCGCGTGGCCGTGCCGCTGGGGGCGTCCACCTTGTTCGGGTGGTGCAGCTCGACGACCTCCACGGACTCGAAGTACGGGGCGGCCACCTCGGCGAACTTCATGGTCAGCACGGCGCCGATGGAGAAGTTCGGGGCGATGAGGACGCCCGTCTCCGGTGACTGGGCCAGCCAGCCCCGCAGCTGCGCGAGGCGCTCGTCGGTCCAGCCCGTCGTGCCCACCACGGCGTGGATGCCGTGCCGTACGCAGAAGTCGAGATTGCCCATCACCGAGGCAGGCGTGGTCAGCTCCACCGCCACCTGGGCGCCCGTGTCGACGAGGGCCTCCAGCTTGTCGCCCCGGCCGAGGGCGGCCACCAGTTCCATGTCCTCGGCGGCGTCGACGGCCCGTACCGCCTCCGCACCGATCCGGCCCTTGGCGCCCAGGACCGCCACGCGCAGCTTGCTCATCTCTTGCTTCCTTAACCGGAGGGGATTACGCGACCGCATCGTGCAGACGGGACGCCTGCCTGTCCTTCAGCGGGCCGATGACCGACAGCGAGGGCCGCTGTCCGAGGACGTCCCGGGCCACGGACCGGACGTCGTCCGGGGTGACCTCGGCTATCCGGGCCAGCATGTCGTCGACGGACATCTGGTCGCCCCAGCACAGCTCGCTCTTGCCGATGCGGTTCATCAGCGCGCCCGTGTCCTCCAGCCCGAGGACCGTGGCCCCGCGCAGCTGGCCGATGGCGCGGGAGATCTCGTCGTCGGACAGGCCGTGCTCGGCCACCTGGTCCAGTTCGTCACGGCAGATCTTGAGGACGTCGTGCACCTGGCTGGGACGGCAGCCCGCGTAGACGCCGAACAGACCGCAGTCGGCGAAGCCGGAGGTGTACGAGTACACGCTGTAGGCGAGGCCCCGCTTCTCGCGGACCTCCTGGAACAGCCGGGACGACATACCGCCGCCGAGCGCCGTGTTCAGCACCCCGAGAGCCCAGCGGCGCTCGTCGGTGCGGGCCAGGCCGGGCATGCCGAGGACGACATGCGCCTGCTCGGTCTTGCGGGACAGCAGCTCGACCCGGCCGGCCGTGCGGATGCCACGGCGGCCTACCCGCGGTCCGAGGGGCGCGGCGTCCGACCGGGTGAGTGTGCCGGCCTTCTCGAAGGCGGCTCGCACCTGGCGGACGACCTTGTTGTGGTCGACGTTGCCCGCGCACGCGACCACCAGGTGCGTGGGGTCGTAGTGCTTGCGGTAGAAGCGGCGGATACGGTCGGCGCTCAGGGCGTTGACCGTGTCGACCGTGCCGAGGACCGGGCGGCCGAGCGGGGTGTCGCCGAGCATCGTGTGCGCGAACAGGTCGTGCACACAGTCGCCGGGGTCGTCCTCCGTCATCGCGATCTCCTCGAGGATCGCGCCGCGCTCGATGTCGACGTCCTCCTCGCGGATCAGCGAGCCGGTGAGCATGTCGCAGACGACGTCGATCGCCAGCGGCAGGTCGGTGTCGAGCACACGCGCGTAGTAGCACGTGTACTCCTTCGCCGTGAACGCGTTCATCTCGCCGCCGACCGCGTCGATGGCGGCCGAGATGTCCAGCGCGCTACGCCGTTCCGTGCCCTTGAAGAGCAGGTGTTCGAGGTAGTGCGTGGCCCCGTTCAGCGCCGGCGTCTCGTCGCGCGAGCCGACGTGCGCCCAGATGCCGAACGTGGCGGAGCGCACCGAGGGCAGAGTCTCGGTGACGATGCGCAGTCCACCAGGAAGGGTGGTCTTACGGACAGTGCCGATGCCGTTCGCCCCCTTGATCAGGGTTTGGGTACGGGCGACGGCCCGCGCCTCCGAGGAGGTGCGGGCCGTCGCCTTGAAGCCACGGGACGTCACTGGTCGGTGTCGTCCTTCGCGTCCTCGGCCGCTTCCTCGCCCTCGATGACGGGGATGAGGGAGAGCTTGCCGCGGGAGTCGATCTCGGCGATCTCGACCTGGACCTTGTGGCCCACGGCCACGACGTCCTCGACGTTCTCCACGCGCTTGCCGCCGGCGAGCTTGCGGATCTGCGAGATGTGCAGCAGACCGTCCTTGCCCGGGAGCAGCGAGACGAACGCGCCGAAGGTGGTCGTCTTCACGACCGTGCCCAGGTAGCGCTCGCCGACCTCCGGCATGGTCGGGTTGGCGATGCCGTTGATCGTGGCGCGGGCGGCCTCGGCGGACGGGCCGTCGGCGGCACCGATGTAGATCGTGCCGTCGTCCTCGATCGTGATCTCGGCGCCGGTGTCCTCCTGGATCTGGTTGATCATCTTGCCCTTGGGGCCGATGACCTCACCGATCTTGTCGACCGGGATCTTGACGGTGATGATCCGCGGGGCGTGCGGGGACATCTCGTCGGGCCGGTCGATGGCCTCCATCATCACGTCGAGGATGTGGAGACGCGCGTCGCGGGCCTGCTTGAGGGCCGCGGCCAGGACGGAGGCCGGGATGCCGTCCAGCTTGGTGTCGAGCTGGAGGGCGGTCACGAACTCCTTGGTGCCGGCGACCTTGAAGTCCATGTCGCCGAAGGCGTCCTCGGCACCGAGGATGTCGGTCAGCGTCACGTAGTGCGTCTCGCCGTCGATCTCCTGGGAGATCAGACCCATGGCGATACCGGCGACCGGGGCCTTCAGCGGCACACCGGCGTTCAGCAGCGACATGGTGGAGGCGCACACCGAGCCCATGGACGTCGAGCCGTTGGAGCCGAGGGCCTCGGACACCTGACGGATCGCGTACGGGAACTCCTCGCGCGTCGGCAGAACCGGCACCAGAGCGCGCTCGGCGAGGGCGCCGTGGCCGATCTCGCGGCGCTTCGGGGAGCCGACGCGGCCGGTCTCACCGGTGGAGTACGGCGGGAAGTTGTAGTTGTGCATGTAGCGCTTGCGCGTCACCGGGGAGAGGGTGTCGAGCTGCTGCTCCATGCGCAGCATGTTCAGCGTGGTGACGCCCAGGATCTGGGTCTCGCCGCGCTCGAACAGGGCCGAGCCGTGCACCCGCGGGATGGCCTCGACCTCGGCGGCCAGGGTGCGGATGTCGGTGACACCGCGGCCGTCGATGCGCTTCTTCTCCTTGATGACGCGCTCGCGGACCAGAGCCTTGGTCAGCGAACGGTACGCGGCGGAGATCTCCTTCTCGCGGCCCTCGAACTCCGGCAGGAGCTTCTCGGCGGCCAGGCCCTTGACGCGGTCCAGCTCGGCCTCGCGCTCCTGCTTGCCCGCGATGGTCAGCGCGGAGGCCAGCTCCGGGCGGACCGCGGCGGTCAGCGCCTCCAGGACGTCGTCCTGGTAGTCGAGGAAGATCGGGAACTCGCCGGTCGGCTTGGCGGCCTTCGCGGCGAGGTCGGCCTGGGCCTTGCACAGCACCTTGATGAAGGGCTTCGCGGCCTCCAGACCGGCGGCGACGACCTCCTCGGTGGGCGCCTCGGCGCCGCCCTTGACCAGCTGGATGGTCTTGTCGGTGGCCTCGGCCTCGACCATCATGATCGCGACGTCGCCGTCCTCCAGGGCACGGCCCGCGACGACCATGTCGAAGACGGCGTCCTCGAGCTCGGTGTGCGTCGGGAAGGCGACCCACTGGCCGTTGATCAGCGCGACGCGGACGCCACCGATCGGGCCGGAGAAGGGCAGACCGGCCAGCTGCGTGGACGCGGACGCGGCGTTGATCGCCACGACGTCGTACAGGTGGTCGGGGTTGAGCGCCATGATGGTGGCGACGACCTGGATCTCGTTGCGCAGGCCCTTCTTGAAGGACGGGCGCAGCGGGCGGTCGATGAGCCGACAGGTGAGGATGGCGTCCTCGGAGGGACGGCCCTCACGGCGGAAGAAGGAACCGGGGATCTTCCCGGCCGCGTACATCCGCTCCTCGACGTCGACCGTCAGCGGGAAGAAGTCGAGCTGGTCCTTGGGGCTCTTGGACGCGGTGGTGGCCGACAGGACCATCGTGTCGTCGTCCAGGTACGCGACGGCGGAGCCGGCGGCCTGCTTGGCCAGGCGGCCCGTCTCGAAGCGGATCGTGCGGGTGCCGAAGGAGCCGTTGTCGATGACGGCCTCGGCGTAGTGGGTCTCGTTCTCCACTAGCGTTTTCTCCTCGTCTTCGTCCTTCGCTGCCCGTGTGGCAGGGGGACGGTGGCGGAGAAGCGCGCCATCTGGTGCGGGCCGGTCTTCGATCGAAGCACCCGGGGCTCGCTTCCTCCCGGGGGCCACTACCGAGGACCGGCGGCGGCGAGGTGCGCTTCTCCTCGTTCGGTGTGCGGGATGCGCCCGGGGTCCGGACGCTCCTCGCACGCGTGTCGTACGTCCTGCGTTGTGCTACCACACTACAAAGCGGCAGTGACAGTCCGCACGTACAGCAAAGGGAGCGGTCCCCTTCGTATGGGAACCGCTCCCTCCACGGCGTCTTACTTGGCGCCCGCCGCACCACGGCGGATGCCGAGGCGGTCGACCAGCGTACGGAAGCGCTGGATGTCCTTCTTGGCCAGGTACTGCAGCAGCCGGCGGCGCTGACCGACCAGGATGAGCAGACCACGGCGGGAGTGGTGGTCGTGCTTGTGGGTCTTGAGGTGCTCGGTCAGGTCCGAGATGCGGCGGGACAGCAGCGCGACCTGGACCTCGGGGGAGCCGGTGTCGCCCTCCTTGGTACCGAACTCGGACATGATCTGCTTCTTCGTGGCGGCGTCGAGCGACACGCGTACTCCTCGTAGTCTTCTGAGTGCCACCGAGTGCCCCTGGTCTTCATCTCAGGGGAGCTTCCACAACTCGGGTGGCGGGGATCCGCCGGGCGCGGCCTCCAGATCCCTGACGGCCCCTGAGGGCATCGGGCGAGGTCCGGGGGTGCGTACACGAACGGCCGTCACACAGGGTACCAGCCCGTAGCGGGCAGGTTTCCCGCCCTCGGGGTCCGAGGCCGACGGGCGTCAGCGGGCCCGCAGGAACTGGTCCGCGGCGACGACGGCGACGAGGCCGGTCGCCAGCAGCCATGTGCCGATACGCGTCCGGCCGCGGCGGCTGAGCTCGATGACCACGCCGCACAGGACGAGGGTGGCGCCGTAGACACCGATGGTCAGGAGCGAGGGTTGCTCACGGAGCCCTACGACAAGCATGACAGCGACCGCAGCCATGATCGCCCCGGCCACGGCGATGCGAATGCGGCGGGCCTGCCGGGGGCTCAGTGCCTGGTGCCGCTCCTCGGGCTCCTCGGGCTCCTCGGGCTCCTCAAGCTCCTCGGGCTCCTCAAGCTCCCCCAGCTTCTCGGGCTCCCTCAGTTTCTCGGACTCCCCCAGCTCTTCGGGCTCCCCCAGGTTCTCGGGCTCCCCCAGCTTCTCGGACCTCGCGCTGAGCCCGGCCTGGTCGCCATCGGCATCTTCCTGACCGGTGTCGACGTTTTCTTGATCGTTGTCGACGTCCTCTTGGTCGGTCGAAGTCATGGCAGCTTGATCGGTCGAGGTCATGGGGGCAGCGTAGAAGCGAAACCGTCGAACGCGCCGACAACATCGCGGTACTGCCTGCGCCTTCCGAGACGGCAAGCCGCGAGCCGCAGCGTCACAAGAGCCGGAAGCCGAAGCCCGTGGCGGCCAGGCCTACGACGAGGACCACCGGCCCGATGACGTAGTTGCCCCACTTTCTGGGCCTTTGGGCGCGCAGGAGGGCGATGGTCACAGCGGCCCCGGCTATGACGATCAGACACCCGGCGACCCCGAGGAGCGCCAGGAGGAACCCGCTCCACGAAGCGGGGTGGTCCGGGTTCGGGGTCCAGGTCGCCGCAAGTCTCATGGCGTAGGCTGCTCTCCCTCGCTCTTGGCCAGGTCCTGGATGTCAGACTCGATGCCGGAGCCGGCCGCGTAGACGCCCGTGTTCAACGTGGTGCCCACGGTGTTCTTGAACGCGTCGTCGGCAAGCTTGCCCCGGTCACTGAGGTTCTCACCGCCAAGACTTCCATGCTCCTCCAGGGCGTGGTTGACGCCGTGGTTCTGGGCGTTGCCGAAGGCGCCGGTCGCCGCGTTCGTGAGGGCGTCCTGCCCCATCGTCGAAGCGTCCTGGCCGTTGGCCATGTCGGCCGTGAGGCCACCCGCGACGTTGGCCACCGCACCGTTGACGGTGGTGCCGAACAGTCCGTCGCCCCTGAGGATGTTGCCCGCCACCCCGCCCAGCTCCGCCGTGCCCGCCACCGCCGCACCGCCCCCGGTGAACACGGCCGTGCCGCCGGCGGCCCAGGCACCGCCGGCGAGGTCGTCCCCCACGGTCACGGGCTGGCCGTGAACGGCCTGATTGACCATCATGCTGCCCGAGTCGGCGACGAAGTTGGTGACGAGGCTTTCGCCGCCCTTGGTGAGGAACTTCGCGCTGAACTGGGCCACTTTGGAGAGAACCCGGGCCAGCGTGGCCGCCCCTTCCTCGGTGAGCGCGCCGAACCGCTCCAGCAGGGCCGCCACCTTCTCGGCGGCCGAGGTGAAGAGCTTCACCAGGTCGACGATCCTGCTGATCCGTGCGGCCACGGCCGTGTTCGCGACGAGGTCGGAGAGGAAGCCGGTGAAGAAGGACAGCGCCGCTCCGGCGATCTCCATCTCGGCGATCTCGACGCAGATGTCGATGATCTCCTCGTTGATCCTGTCGATCTCGTCGGCGTACGCCCGCAGCCCGTCGGCCACCTGGTGGAAGTTGCGCGCGACGTCGCCGATGACCTGCTTCTGTTCCTGCCAGTGCTTCTCGAAGGCGTCGCGGGCGTCGCCGTGCCAGCCCTGCTTGTCGACCCCCGCGATCGCCACATCGAGGGTGTGGACGACCTCGGTCAGCTCGGTGCCCATGGTGTCCCAGGCACGGGCGATCGTCCGGAGGCTCTCGCCGTCACCGCCCGGAAGCTCCACCCCGCACGCCTGGAGAATCTCCAGGACCTTGCCGTCGATCCAGCCGTTGACGCTCACGCCGGACCACCTGCCGGCCCGGTCGCGGCGTTGAGATGGCGTATGGCCACCTGGTCGGAGTCCTTGTAGTTCGCGGCGTTGAGGCGCAGCCGGTCGGCGTCGCTGCCGAGCACCCCGGGGAGGTGCCCGAGCGCCTTGACGGTGCTGGACAGCAACTTCTGGTACTTCTCCGCCGCGCCGTCGCAGGCACCGAGCAGGCCGAAGGCCTCCCCGATCCCGGACGCCGTCGCCGCGAAGTCGTCGATCGGCCTGGTCAGCCCTTTCGCTTCCCGGTCGAACTTGCCCGCGAGGTCTGTCAACGTATCGGGATCGACACCGAACTGGTCCATCATCCCGCCCCCGTCATCGAATACATGATCAGCGACGGTACCCACGACAGGGTTGCGTGACAGGGGGCGTTTACCGGTTCAGAAGGCGCCCCTGTCGCAACCTTTGCGCCTGCCCGTCCCACGGTTTACCGCTGCGGCCTTCGCGCGGGAGGCCGGGGCCGGTCGCAGTAGGCGATCCGCACGCACGGCAAAGGAAACGGCGCCCCGCAGCAGCGGGGCGCCGTTCGCCGTCGAGCGGTGGTCAGACTCCGCCGCGGACCTTGCCGTAGACATCGAGGACGGCCAGGCAGACCGGGACCAGGGAGAGCAGGACCAGGGAGTCCGCGAGGTCCAGCATGCGGCCCCAGAAGGGGGAGAGCCCCTTCTGCGGCACGATCAGGGCGATCGAGATCAGCAGCAGCACACCGGCCGCGACCGAGGCGCCGAGCCACAGGGTCCGTATGTCGACGGGGCCGGCGTTGCCCTGGGCCAGCTCGACCAGGATGTCGGTCGGGGGCGAGATCGCGAGGCCGAGCACCAGGAGGCCGAGGGTGACGACACCGGCCACGAACAGGCATGTCACCTGGGCGGTGTAGCGGAACAGACGGGCCCGCAGCATCGCGGCGAGGCCGGTGCACAGGGCGAGCAGCTGGGCCCAGCCGCTGTCGCTGAAGCCGAGCACCGCGCCGCCCGCGCCGACGATGACCGCGGCACAGCCGCCGACGAGGCCGAGCAGCAGCTCGTGGCCCCGGCTGGTCTGGGCGACGATGCGCTGGACGTCGACCGCCTCCAGGTCGCCGTCCCGGCCCTCGCGACGGGCCCGGGCCAGGTCCTCCGGGTTACGGAAGCCGATCGGCAGCTTGGCGAAGCGGGCCGACCAGCCGGGCAGGAAGCCGACGACGGCCAGCGCGACGACCGCGGTGCCCGCGGCGATCTGCCGGGGCTGTGCGTCGGTGAGGACACCGCAGAACACGGCGAGCGTGCCGATCGCGGCGGCGAGCGCGGCGGCCACGAAGGGGGCGTCGCCCTGCGGCAGCAGCATGATCAGCACGATGGAGAAGAGCAGCACAGCGACGCAGCCGACGAGGAACTGGATCCGGCCGGGACCGTGACCCGCGTCCTGGGGGATGACACCGGAGCCCGCGATGAGCGCGTGCGGCAGGGCCGAGACACCGAGCGCGACGGCGGAAGCGCGGTCGTCGTAGACCCGGGCCCGCACACCCGCGAGTGCCGTCAGGGCGAGCGCGACCACACCGGCGAGGATGCCCTGGAGACCGTGCATGTCGTGCCGTATCGGGTCGGCGAACCAGAAGACGAAGCCGAGCATGACCAGCAGCAGCGCACCGGAGACAAGGCCGGCCACCCGCATCAGGTTGTCGTTCCAGCTGCGCAGGTCCTGCTTGACGGCGGCGGCGATCGCGTCCACCACGTCGTCGTGCACGGCCGGCGGCAGCGAGTCGGCGAACGTGCGCAGCAGCAGCACCTCGCCGTCCCTGACCCGCTGCTCCTGCAACGACCGGCTCGCGTCGAGCACTTGCCCCTCGCGGCGTACGAGGTGGTAGCCGGCGGGGCTGGTGTCCGGCTGAACCAGGCCCGAGAGCCTGACGATCTCGGGAAAGAGGTCCTGAATCGGCAGGTCCTCCGGCAGCGCCACATCGACACGGCTGTCCGGCGCTGCGATGGTGATTCGGCAGAATCCTGTCGAAGTCCCCGTGCTCACCTGGTAGTTCCCCCTGCTAGACAAGACTTCTTCACGACTTTTTCACGACTTCACGTCGCTCGTACGACGCGGAGCGCCACCCTATCCGTTGCCGCCTCCGGCCCGGGGCCTGCCTCCTCCATTCCCCCAGGACCCGCCAGGCATCTCCATCGTCCTGCCTCCTTTGCGCACGGTGCGCATCAGTAGGATCGACGCCTGCGTGGACGACGCCTACGCGAACGAGAACAGGTCGCGGTACACGGGGGCGTCGGTACCAAGACGTATCAATCGCGAAGGAAGAGTGCATCGGTGAGCGTCGTCATCATCAAGCGGCCGCCGCGAACAGCGCCCCCGGTCGTCCCGGACGGCGAGGTCAGACTCGAGACGCCCCCCGAGATCCCGCGCGAGGGCGAGGAGAGCATGCTGATGACCCTGCTGCCCATGATGGGCATGCTGGGGTCGGTCGGCTTCTTCTTCATGCCGGGTCTGCCGTCCTATATGCGGGTGGTCGGCGGACTGATGCTGGCCTCGACCCTGGCCATGGCGATCGCCCAGTTCACCAAGTCCCGTCAGGGCGGCGGCGCCGGGATGGCCCAGGACCGGCGTGACTACTTCCGCTATCTGGAGCAGGTCCGCAAGGAGGTGCACAAGACCGCCGATCTGCAGCGGCGCAGCCAGCTCTTCCAGCACCCCGAACCGGACCAGTTGTGGGCGCTGGCGGCCGACGGCAGGCGGCTGTGGGAGCGGCGCCCGACCGACGGGGACTTCGCCTCCGTCCGGATAGGCCGTGGCACCCAGCAGCTGAACACTCCGCTCGTCGCCCCGGAGACCGCGCCCAAGGAGGAGCTGGAGCCGCTGACCGCGGCGGCCATGAAGGCCTTCCTCGATGCGCACGGCAGCCTGGCCGACCTGCCCGTCTCGGTCTCGCTGCGCGCCTTCTACCACGTGACGGTGAGCGGAGACACCGACACGGTCTACGGCAACGCCCGTGCCACGCTTGCCCAACTGACGACGCTGCACTCGCCGGAGGACCTGATGGTCGCCGTCGTGGCGCACCCGTCCGCGGCGGCCGACTGGGACTGGATCAAGTGGCTTCCGCACAGCCAGCATCCGAAGGCCAAGGACGGCGCGGGCTCGGCCAGGCTCCTCTTCGACGACCTCGGGGAGCTGGAGGAGGCGCTGGCCGACCAGCTGACGGACCGACCGCGCTGGAACCGGGACGCGAACCCGGTGTACGACCAGCCGCATCTGATCGTGGTGCTCGACGGCGGCACGGTGCCGCCGGACTCCGAACTCGCCAGCGTCGAGGGGCTCCAGGGCGTCACCTTCCTGGAGATCGCCCCGGGCGAACTGGAGGAGGAGCTGCGCGCCGGTCTGACGGTCCACGCGAAGCCCAACGGCATGCGGCTGTACGTGGGCCACGAGTCCGCGTACACCGGCAAGCCCGATGTGCTGAGTGCCGCGCAGGCCGAGTCCCTGGCCCGGCAGCTCGCCCCCTTCCGGGTCGGCACCGCGGAGGAGGGCGAACCCCTGCTGTCCAACCTGGACTTCACCGATCTCATGGGCATCGGTGACGCGGGTTCCGTCGATGTCTCGCGCACCTGGCGGCCGCGCACGCTGCACGAGCGGCTGCGGGTGCCGATCGGTGTCGGCGAGAACGGCGAGCCGGTCATGCTCGACCTGAAGGAGGCCTCGCAGGAGGGCATGGGCCCGCACGGCCTGTGCGTCGGCGCGACCGGTTCCGGCAAGTCGGAGCTGCTGCGGACGCTGGTGCTCGGTCTCGCGGTGACGCACTCCTCGGAGACGCTGAACTTCATCCTCGCGGACTTCAAGGGTGGTGCGACCTTCGCAGGCATGGCGGACATGCCGCACACCGCGGCCGTCATCACCAACCTGGCGGACGACCTCACGCTCGTCGACCGTATGCGTGACGCGATCACGGGTGAGATGCAGCGGCGCCAGGAACTGCTGCGCACTGCGGGCAACTACGCCAACCTTCACGACTACGAGAAGGCACGGGCGGCGGGCGCGGCCCTGGAGCCGATGGCCTCGCTGGTGATCGTGCTCGACGAGTTCTCCGAGCTGCTCACCGCCAAGCCCGACTTCATCGACATGTTCATCCAGATCGGCCGTATCGGCCGCTCGCTGGGTGTGCACCTGCTGCTGGCCTCGCAGCGTCTGGAGGAGGGCAAGCTGCGCGGCCTTGACACCTATCTGTCGTACCGGATCGGTCTGCGCACCTTCTCCGCCGCCGAGTCCCGTACGGCGATCGGTGTCCCGGACGCCTACCACCTGCCGTCGATCCCCGGCTCGGGTTATCTGCGCTACGACACCGACACCATGGTCCGCTTCAAGGCCGCGTATGTGTCGGGGGCGTACCACGGCGAGGGTCCGTCCCGGGTGAACCGCTCCACCCAGCTGCGGCCCGCGCTGTTCACGGCGGAGCATGTGGCGCTGCCCGTGCAGCCGGTGGTCGAGGAGCCGGAGGCCGACAGCGGCGTGGACGACGCGCTCGCCGACACGGTCCTGGACGTCATCGTGGGCCGAATGGTCAACCAGGGACCGCCCGCGCACCAGGTGTGGCTGCCCCCGCTGGAGGAGGCGCCCTCGCTGGAGCAGCTGCTCCCCCAGCTTGCCGTCACTCCGGAGCGCGGCCTGACCGCGCCCGAGTACACGGCGCTCGGCCGGCTCAATGTGCCGGTCGGTCTGGTGGACAAGCCGTTCGAGCAGCGCCGCGACGTGCTGTACCGGGACTTCTCCGGCGGTGCGGGCCACGGTCTGTTCATCGGCGGTCCGCAGTCCGGCAAGTCGACGCTGCTGCGCACGCTCATCTCGTCGTTCGCGCTCACCCACACACCCACCGAAGTGCAGTTCTACTGCCTGGACTTCGGCGGTGGCGGTCTGATCGCGATGGAGGAGCTGGCACACGTCGGCGGAGTGGCCAACCGGCTCGACGCGGAGAAGGTCCGCCGGACGGTCAGCGAGGTCGAGGGCATCCTGAACACGCGCGAGGAGTACTTCCGCGCGAACAACATCGACTCGATCCAGACCTACCGGCAGCGCAGGGCCGCGGGACTGCTGCCCGACCAGCCCTGGGGTGACGTCTTCCTCGTCATCGACGGCTGGGCGACCTTCAAGATGGACTACGAGCTGCTGGAGGCGGCCGTCACCGACATCGCGACGCGCGGTCTCGGCTTCGGTGTGCATGTCATCCTGACCGCCAGCCGCTACACCGAGGTGCGGCCCGCGCTCAAGGACATGCTGCAGAACCGCATCGAGCTGCGGCTCGGTGACCCGACCGAGTCGGAGATCGACCGCAAGGTCGCCCAGAACGTGCCCAGCACCATGCCGGGCCGCGGCCTGAGCCTGGACAAGCTGCACTTCATGACGGCGCTGCCCCGCGTCGACGGCTCCTCGGACACCAAGGACCTGTCGGAGGCCACGACGATCCTCGTGCGCGGCGTCAACGACAACTGGCAGGGCAGCCACGCTCCGGCCGTACGGCTGCTGCCCACCCAGATGCCGGCGGACCGGCTGCCCAAGGGGTACGAGCACCCGGAGCGCGGTGTCGCCATCGGCATCGACGAGTCGTCGCTCGCGCCGGTCTTCGTCGACTTCGAGACGGATCCGCACTTCATCGTGTTCGGTGAGAGCGAGTCCGGTAAGTCGGCGGTACTGCGGCTGCTCATCAAACAGATCACCGAGCGCTACACCCCGGATCAGGCGAAGATCGTCATGGGTGACTACCGGCGCGCCCATCTGGAAGGTGTCCCGGAGTCGCATCTGTCGCGCTACTGCGCGTCGGCGCCCGCCCTGGCCGAGACGCTCGAGGGCCTGGCCGGTTCGATGCACCGTCGCATGCCGGGCCCGGACGTCACGCCCGAGCAGCTGCGCAACCGCAGCTGGTACAGCAGCCCGGACGCGTTCGTCATCGTCGACGACTACGACCTGGTGGCGACGGGCATGAACCCGCTGGCCCCGCTGCTCGAGTACCTTCCCTTCGCCCGTGACATCGGTCTGCGGGTCATCATCGCGCGGTCCTCGGGCGGTGCCAGCCGGTCGCTGTACGAACCGGTGATGCAGCGCCTGCGTGAACTGGGCGCCCAGGGCATCGTGCTCTCCGGCGACCGTACGGAGGGTGCGCTGCTCGGCAACATCACCCCGTCGCAACTGCCGCCCGGCCGCGGATACTTCCACACGCGGCGGCGCGGGGGTCAGCTGATCCAGACCGGATGGCTCCCGGCGCGGTTCTGAGCTCGCGTCGAGCCCGGCACGGCGATCGGAGGGGCGGCACCCGAGGGGTGCCGCCCCTTCGGCGTGTGTGGGGTTGGAGGGGATGAGGGGCCGGAGGTGGGTACGGCCCCGGCCCGCCCGCTAGGGTGGCCTGTCGAACAGTCGAACAAATGCCGATTCGCGGGGGGCACTTGTGGCCGACGACGGGCTGCGCGCCGATCCCTCGGTCCTCAAGGCCGAGGGCTACAACATGTTCACGGTGGGCCAGAACTTCAGCAAGGCGGTGGAAAGCCTCCAGAACGGGCTGACCGCACTCGAAGGCGGCAACGGCACCCCGCCGTGGGGCGACGACGACATCGGCGAGAAGTTCGGCGTCGCCTACGAGGGCCTGCGCGACGGCATGTACCAGTCGATGAACAGCCTTGCGCAACGGCTCGCGGGGATGGGGCTGGCCTTCACCGAGATGGGCGTACGGCACGAGCAGAACGAGGACGACCAGTACGCCACCTGGCAGAGCATCACGACTCAGTACGACGGCCAGGTGGAGATGCCGACGGGGCCGCACCATCTGCGTCGTCGGCAAGAGGACTGATCAGCAGGCGTACGACGGCTCGATCCGTGGTCGTACGACAGCCTGATCCGTGGTCGTGAGGCGGCTCGATCCGCAGTCGTGAGGCTGCTCGATCGGGGCCGTCAGAAGGCCGCCGCGCGCGCCGCGGTCAAGCGGTCCGCCCTGCAACAGATTTGTGACAGCAATCCTCTGAAGTTGCTTGCGGGCCGGTACGTAAGCTGTGCGTACGGCTGTTCCAAGCGCGATCTCCCCTGCTGGGTGGGGGAGTTGGAAGCCGGTTGCAGACGGGGGTGTGTGCGCTGTGTCGATGATGCTGCCGGACGAACTCGAGTGGGTTCTCCAGATGCTCGGCTACCGCTGGCCGACGGCGGACGAGGACAAGCTCAGGGAGTGCGCCACCCTGTGGCGGAAGTTCGGCGACGACGTCACCGACCTGCACGCCTCGGCGAACGCCAGTGCCCGGACCGTGGTGGCTCACAACGCCGGCGAGTCGATCGACGCGTTCACCAAGGCCTACGCCAAGTTCGACGGCGGGAACGGCTCCGACGGCTACCTCGCGAACGCGGCACAGGCCGCCTACACCATCGCAAACGTGCTGGAAGCCTGCGCATACATCGTCGAGTTCGCCAAATGGGCGGTGATCGCCCAGCTGATCGCCCTGGCCTTCGAGATCGCCGCCGCCCAGGCCGCCGCGCCCTTCACCTTCGGCCTGTCCGAAGCGGGGGCGCTCGGCGCCACCCAGGTCACCCGGCTGATCGTGCGCCGCCTCCTCGACGAGCTCAAAGAGGCGCTCATGGAGTCGATCGTCCAGGCGCTGAAGGAACCCGCCATCTCGGCCATCGAGGCGATCATCACCGACCTCATCCGCCAGACGGTGAACGTCGGCTTCGGCGCCCAGCAGGGCTACGACCTCGGCCAGACCGTGAAGGCCGGCAAGGACGCCGGCTGGCAGGCCATCAAGCAGACCCCCCAGACCCTGGTCGAGGGTGTACGCGACAACCTGGGCCAGAAGGCCGGACACCGCTTCCACCACGCCATCGACAGCCGCATCGACGGCCATCACACGTCGGGCACGGAGAACGGCGAGGGCGGGGACGGCGGACACGGGCAGGGGGGCGGTGACGGGGACTCCAACTCCCCGTCGAGGTCGTCGTCGGACTCGGACACGAATACGGACTCGGGGTCGTCATCCGACTCCTCGTCGTCGACGCACTCGGACACGAGCGGGCACTCGGACACGAGCGGGCACTCGGACCGCACGGATTCGGGTACGAGCACGCATTCGGATTCGGGTTCAGGTTCAGGTCCGGGGAGGAACATAGGCGGCGATATATCCGCCGACACGGGCGGTGCCGGTGTTCATACGCCGGACGTGGGCGTGGGGCCCGGATCGGACTCCGGTTCTGATTCCGGCTCCGGCTCCGGCTCCGACTCGGGTTCCCGGTCGCCGAATCATTCCTCCTCGGACATCTCGGCCCCGCGGCACACACCGTCGCTGGCGGACTTCGACGACCCCACGCCGAGCGGAACCTCGCACAGCGCCCCGAACACCGACGTCTCGTCCGGCGCCCCGAGCATGTCCGCCCCCACCGGCACGGGCCACTCCTCGGTCTCCGGCTTCTCCTCACCGGCCCCGCACGCGGCACCCAGCCATGTGTCGTCCGACGGTACGGCGTCCTCGTCGAGCAGCGGCAGGGGCGGTGGCATCGGTACGTCGATCGACAGCCTGGCCGCCAGCGTCCCCACCCAGTCCCACGCCTCGCCCACGCCGACGCCCACCGACCACTCCCCCAGCGGAACCGGCGGCCGCACGGACGGCGGCCCAACCATGCCGACCTCGCCCACGCCACCGCCCACCACGGCCGACGGCCCGGGCCCGCGCCCGACGGCAAGCACACCCGGCACCACGTCCTCCACGGCAGGCCCCACCAGCCCGACCACGACCCCGGGCCCGACGAGGAATCCCTCCTCCACGACCCCGACCACAACGGGAACGGGCCCCGCGTCCACGCCGAGCCCCACGTCCTCGACCACGCCCCGGACACCGCGAACCGCGATGCCGGAGGGCCGCATACCCGGCACGGGTGACGGCCGCACATCCAACGCGGGCATCGGCCGAATACCCAGCGCCGGGGACGGCCGCGTACCCGGCGGTGGTGACGGCCGAGTATCCGGCGCAGGTGGCGGACGGCCATCCGGCACGAGCGACGGACGCACGCCTCGTACCACAGAGGGCCGCACGCCCGGGACGGCAGAGGGCCGCACGCCCGGGACGGCAGAGGGCCGCACGCCCGGGACGGCAGAGGGCCGCACGCCCGGTGCGACAGACGGCCGTACGCCCGGTGCGACAGACGGCCGTACGCCCGGTGCGACAGACGGCCGTACGCCCGGTGCGACAGACGGCCGCATCCCGACGCAGCGCACCCCCGGCACGGCCCCGGAGAGCCGAACTGCACCGCGCGAAACACCGGAGGGACGCTCGACGCCCCGCAGTCCTTCGGAGGACCGTACGACGCCCCGGCCGGAGGACCGCGCCACCCCCCGCACAGACGAGCGGACGACCCCCCGCACGGACGAGCGGACGACCCCCCGCACCGACGAGCGGACGACCCCCCGCACCGATGAGCGGACGACCCCCCGCAGCACCCCGGAAGACCGGTCCGCACCCCGCAACACACCCGGCACCACACCGGGCGACCGCACCGCGCCCCGGAACACCACGGACGCGACCGACACCCGCACACCCACCCGGGGCCAGAACCCGAACTCGGACCCGAGCCCGAACCGGAACTCGAACGCGGACCCGAACTCGCCCAGGAACCGAACCGCGAACCAGACGCCACCACCCCCCACCTCAAGCAACACCGGCGCCAGCACCGGCAGCGGCAGCGGGCCGGAGCGAACCTCCTCGAACCCGAACAGCAGCACTCAGACCCCGAACTCCTCAGCGCAGCCCGGCCCCACCCAGCCCTCCCGTGGCTCCGGCGCGCCCGGCACCCAGAACCAGCCGGGCCCCCGCCCCACCCCCAACAAGCCGAACCAGCCCGCAGGCACGGCACCCGGCACCCATCCGCACCCGGACGCCCCGCAGCAACCGGCGTCACAGCACCACACGTCGCAGACATCCGAAGCCGGAACGGACAAGTCTCGCGACCACGACCGACAGCACGATCAGGTGACGCCCGTCCCGATCCACACCGTCGTTCCCGCCGCGACACCCTCCACCCCGCCGTCGCACGCGGGCCACACCACACCGCAGCCACCGGGCGCGCCGCACACCGAACCGGGCACGTCCCCCCAACAGCACCCGCACCAGGAGAGCCTGGACACCATCCGCAACGGCCTGGACCACTATCCCGGCGGCCTGACCGAACCACACCCCCACGACCAGCAGGCCCTGGTCAACGCGGTACCGCACGAGCCCGACGGCACCCCGCAGCGTTTCCCGGACCCCTTCGGCCATTGGTCCCAGCTCCAGAACGACGGCGGCAACCAGGTCCCGGGTCGCAGCAACAACTGCGCCGACTGCTCCCGCTCCTTCCTGGAGACCTGGTACGGAAACCCCCAGGTCTCAGCGCCCCGCACCCTCGACGTCGACCAGCACGGCAACCTCGACCCCTGGTCCCCCGAGCACGACGCGAACACGAACCAGATCCGGTGGTCAGGCGCCGCGCACACCTACGCCGGCACCGGCAGCGACCCCGAAACCCCCAACCGCATCGCGTCGGACCTCCAGCAAGCCGGCCACGGTGCCGCGGCCATCGTCCAGGTCGACTGGCCGGGCGGAGGCGGCCACGCCTTCAACGCCGTGAACCACCACGGCAACATCATCTGGATCGACACCCAGAGCGGAGAGGTCAGCCACCAGCCCCTCCACATCCCCAACGCGGAACACGTCTGGCACATCCCCCTGGACGCCAACCGCAACCCGCTCCACCCCACCCCCCCTCCCGAAAACGGCACCTCTCACCACGACTCGAACAACCCCCAAGAGGGAACCGGCACTCCCCACCCGGAGTCCGACAACTCCCTCCATGAGAACAACAAGACCCCCGACTCGGAGAACTCGTCAGACGAGCCCTCGAAGAAGGCCCCCGACGAGAACACCCCCAACTCGGAGGCCGAAACCACCCCGCACAATCCACCCCGCACCGAGTCCGACAACCACAGCGGGGAAGACCCGTCCCACGCTGAGCCAGGCCCCACCCACGCGGACACACCAAAGACCGACGGCACCTCAACCCGCCATCCGTCCGACACCACATACGAGCCGGACTCTGGGTCCCCGCACACCACCGACGAGAACAAGAACCGTACGGAAGGCGACAGGCTCACCTCGCCTGCACACGACGCCGTACAGCCGTCGCACGCCAGCACTCGAACGGACGTACCCCACGCCCCCCACGCCGGCGACCCAACCCCTGAACACCAGTCCCCTTCAGCGACCGAGCGCCCAGGGAACACCGACCCCCGGAACGTCACGGACGACACAGTCCCCGCGCCCAAGCACGCCGCAACAGGTGACCTGGCCACCGACCAGCGAACCCCCACCTCAGGGCCGCACACGGCCGGGACACCGCATCAGCAGCACACCCCCGCCCCGCGCCCAACCGATCCACTCAAGCAAGACACCTCCGAACGGAAACCACCGACAGACGATCAGCCCGGCCCCCGGCCCAACACCACAGCTCGCCCCGATCGCCCTGCACCGGCCATCCCCGACAACCGAAACCACCGAGCGCCCGAGAACCCTGCCGGACACGGGTCAACGCCTGACGACGCCGATCCGACCCGGGCCGAGCGGAACGCGTCCCTTCCGCTGCCGGAGCGACCCGACGCTGAGCAACTTGGCCTGGCACCGGATGACGCCCAGCAAGCCGTGCGCGACTACGAAAACCCCGATCTGAGGGGTCTTCCGGTACACCGCATCGACCTCGAGCCCGTCCACGAGGGCCTGAGAGGGTGGGCACGCGACGGACGTCTGGCGTCAGTGCTCAGAGAAGCAGCCGACAGGATGGACGCTGTCAAGCAGGCTCGCGAGGCGGGCGAGACGGATATGCCGCCAACGGCCTTCTCCAGAAAGTTCCTCGAGGAATCGCTCGGCGACGAGTTCCGTCAGTTGAATGATGGCCAGAGATATGCAGTGGTCGCATCTCTGGCCAGGCTCAGCCTCGCATACCACGAAAGCCAGGGAGTCGGGCACAACCCCGAACATGACCGCGATGGCCGCCCGTACATGGACGCCGAGCCGCGCGGGGACGGAGACCCTGACCGCGCCACGGACTCCGAACGCGCGGTGAGCGCGGATGCGCGTGACAGGGCAAACAATAAGTTCCCGAGCCAGTACCGTTCCGACCAGGAGACAAAGGACAATCTCAAAGAGCTACACGAGCGACTCACCGGGAATTCTAAGCGGCCGACCATTGAACAGATCAACGCGATCATTGATGCCACTGGACACAAGCCGGATTTCTCCGGAAAGAACTACGCCGTCATTGAAGTCGTGGACTCCAAGGGAAACAGCAGCTACGTCGTCGACTCGTCTGTTCCCGCGGATGAGTCCGGAGTCTCTCCGCGTCACTCGGAGAAGCATCTCCTCGACTGGTTCGATCGCACCAACTCCGCTCCAGAAGGCAAGAAGTACACCCTTGCCGGCCTCTATACGGAACGTGAACCATGTGGTGTGGGAGAGGGGCATGCCGACTGTTCGACACGGCTACGCACTCACCCGGACATGAGGGACGGAAAGATTCCTGTCCACTACAGCACCACCTACCGCACCGATCCTGAAGGTTTGGAGCTGCGACAAGCGGACCGAGAACGACTGAAGGATCTGCAAAACAAAGCACTCGCCAAAATGGAGGACGGTCTACCCAAGGAGGAAATAGAGAGGAGACTTAAGAAACTCGGTCTCCACAACTCGCAGATATCGCGCAAGGTGGGCAAGATCGCCACAGACCCGGAGAGCGCCATGACCGAGGAGATGAACGATCATCTGTCCGTGATCGGCGAGGTCTGGGCCGAGACTATGCTGCACATCATCCCGCCTCATTAGGAGCTGCATGTCCGACCCTTTCTCCGAGCCCCAACACCTCTCAGCAGGTCGGCTGGCCGCACGGCTGGTGGACTGGTGGCGCGAAGGACGTCCCGGCGGGTCCCAGGTCCGCGTCGTCAGCCAGTTCGGCAGTGCTTCGCTGCTCGAGGAAGTGCACGAGCAGATCCCTGAGAGTGCCATCATCGATGCGACTGGCGCCGACACGGATGACATCTTCCGGCGCATGCTCACCGCCATCGGGGTACCCGACTCCGAGCTGACACCCCACAGATGGCACCGGGCCGCGAAGCGGCACGCCAAAGACAAACTCGTCTTGGTCACGAACGCCTGGCGAGCAGGTTCCACTCGGCGATCCGCCCAACCGAGCGGGGTTCTGGAGTCCGCTGCCGGACGGCTCGCTCTTCGGGGGGCCGGAGTGATCGTCGACGTCGGCCCACAGGGGCAGGGGCCGGTGGCGCGTCGACGAGGGGTTGTCACACTTGGGCTGGACGATTCCGCAGTCGGTGATCGGGGCGAGCGACTCGAGTCACAGATCGCGACAGCGATTAGCCACCCGCACCTCCAGGCACTCGCCCTGTCCGAACCCAGAGGAGTGCCCTTGCCGGTATGGAGTCAGATGGTTCGGGCACTTGGGATTCCGGACTCCGATGACGACTCCTTGCGCCGACTTGCCGAACGCTTGTCAGACCTGGTCACCATCGTCAGCGACCAAGTCGTCTTCTTCATTGATGAGTCCGTGCCTGAGGCCTTGCGCCGCCGCATGCCCGAAACACTGAGCACCCAGGTCCACCGTCACGTGGCGCGGTGGCTTCTTGAAACCCACCCACAATTCCACCACCCCGAGGGATGGGCCGCCTCCGGCCCCGTCGGTGGGTACGCCGCTCAGGGACTGGCCATGCACACGGTACAGGCGGGCGAGTTCGAAGAGTTGCTCGATGACGGCAGAGTACTGGCCAACCTGCCACAGACCGCGCTTCTGGACGCAGCACACTGCGCTTACGACGGCTCGCTCTTCGGATCGAACCCGGCTGCCGATGCGGTCTTCCTGCAGATGTACGGTGTGGCTCCCTCTTCCCAGGCGCAGTGGGCTGCATGGCTTCACCTCATGGCAGCAGCGAGGGATGATGCCGAAATGTGCAGGGGCATCGAGAACTCGGGCGTACACCTGCCCTGGAAGGCGCTGTGGACACACTGGCGCCCACCGGGTGGATATGATCCCCGCTATCTCCGGCCCGGCCCGGTTTACGAGCTTTTTTCCGTACGATGGCGGGGGCAACCGGCTGTGGCAGGCTGCTCAGTCGACGACACCGTCCATGTCTGGGACGTCTCAACGTCCGAACTAATGGCAGGACCGTGGACCGGCGAAGGCTTTCCCGTCGAGCAGTTGGACGATCTGGCCTGGGATGCAGATCGTAGCCAATTCCAGGAGGGCGGCCCTAGAAGTCTCCGCGAACTTCGCAGCCAAGAACTGGCCGCTGAAGGACCGGGCGAGGATGACGAATTCCTGCCTGTCGCCCTCGTTTTTGGCGACACCACGGTACTCGCCGGAGTGGGCGGCGTATGTGCGGTGGCCTCGACCAGTCCGGGAACCCCTGCGGAGATCGCGCCGCTGGGAGACAAGCCACTGCTCGGCACCCGCACCGCGGCCGGTCCCGCCAGGCCGAAGCACGCACCCGAGACGACCGCTTCCGATCTCGGCAAACTGGTTCCGGACGCCCCGGCTCTGCGTACCCAGGTTGAGCACATTCCGCCTGGACTCACAGAGGAAACCGCACGCCGAGTGCTTGCGGACGTCGGTCTCCCAGCGATGAGAGAGCAAGGGATCGAACTTCAGTCAGGCGATGCGCGGTTCCTGGAGGAGCTGCCATGGCCCAGCGATGTGGAGCCGTCGGAGGAGACCGGGCCTTTCTTCCGCATCGGTCTGTGGATGGGCGGTGTCGTGGTCATCGACGGCCCCACCGGACACGTACTGCGCGTCCCCCATGGTGCTGACGAAAGCGGCCTCGACGGCGCGCTTCTGGCCAACGACCTGGACCGCTTCCTGAGAATGCTCGTTCACTGGATCACCGGTCTCCGCATCCTGGAGGACTTGGACAACCAGGACGAGGCCCACCTGTTGCGCCAACACATCGACGACGCCCTCTGGGACATCGATGACGAAGGCGCCGCTGCTGGCGCCTGGAAGTACGCGCTGTACAACGAATGACCGATCGACCGAAGGGCAGGAGGACAAGCGAGAGGCGGCAGCGGCAATCGACTGGTCCATCCTCGTGGAGTGCGCGGTCCTATCAGCCGAGTCCGTGGCGCAGCGGGTAGGTCCTCGTCGAGCGAGACCCGAACGATGTCAGGGAATGGCACAGAACTTGGTGGTGCCGCTCCAGCCGAGCATGGCTCAGGGGCGGCTGGAGCAGCAAATCGCCGGGGTGGACGCAGCAGCGCTGCGAGCCCTCGCCCCGGCCGAGGTGCGCCGTGCCCCACTGTCCGTCTGGACGGCGCTCGCCCGGCCCCTGGAACCGCACACCGGCCGTCAGGAAAGCGGCTGCCCCCCACGTCGAATTCCTAGAAACGACTTGGCGTATGAGCACATCCGTCCCGGACCCGACCGAAGTGTCACCCGAACTCGCCTTGAACCGCGCCCTGCGGTGGATCGACAGGCCGCGTGACAGCAGTGCCTGGTTGTGGTTCGGCGGCAAGGAAGGGGCCGGGAAGACCCAGCTGCTGCGCGAAATTTCCGGGCGGCAGCCCGATGCATTCTTCTTGGATTGCGCGGGCGTGCCTTCCGAGGAGATCGCCCGAAAACTGGCTGATTTCTTGGGCGTGGCCGCACTCGATACCTATGGCCGAAATTTTTCGAATGCGGTAGCCAGTATCTCGGCGGGACCGGTGGTGCTCCTGGCGAACACTCAGTGGGCAGGAAGTCTCCGCACCACGCGTGAGCCGGAGCGAGTCATACATCAGGTGGTTCATACTCTGATCAGGAATCACAGGCGCAGCCTGAGGATGCGACTACTGATCGAGGTGGACCACACCACGGACGTGATGTCATCCATGGGCGGCCGGGAGCTGACACTGCGCGCCCCCGGCGGAGACTACGCACAAACGAATCGTTCCGCGGATCCGGTCGAGGCCACAGCATTCCGTGCCCTCGCACTGGCCGAGTCCCGGACTGTTCCGCTGCCTGTCTGGCCGGTCCTGTGCTCAGCGCTTGGACACGACGTCTCAGTCCAGCAATTGGAGCGGCTGACCTCATCGCGCTCAGCGGATCTACTGACGCAACCGAACAGTGAATTCCCCTGGGCAGGCGTCGCTTTCCGTCGCGAGTCCACTGCCCAGGTGTGGCGTGAGACAGTGCCGCACGAAGAGGCAGAGCTCTTCCATGCAGCGGTGCTCTCGGCCTTGCGGTCTGCAGAACCGTCGTCTGCGGTCCACTGGTACGTGCATCGCGCGGCCGCCGGCCACGCAGCCGCAGGCGGAGCCTTCGAGTCTCTGCTCCAAGACGCAGCCATCATGGCCAAGGTCGGCCACCACACCTTGTTCGAGGCATACGAAGCCGCCTACCACGGCGACACCGTGCCTCAGTCAAGTCTCGCCGCCAACCTCTATTACCTCGCCGAACGCGGCGTCTGGCCCCATACACACGGTGAGTGGCTTGCTCTCCTGCATCATTCCCTCCTTAACCGAGGACCAGCAGGTGAGGCGTTGACTGATCGCCTCCTCAGTGCTGTCGGCGCCTGCGCCTTGCCGTGGCACACCCTGTGGACACATGGCATCGGTCCCGGCATCCCCACCACGGAGAACTTGATCAAGCGGCCAAACGTACGCGAACTACACATCGTGCACCCCGCTCCCGCCCCCTTGGTCACTGCCACGGACGGTCAGGGCAGCAGCAGGGTCTGGCGGCTGGACAGCGGTGAGCCTGCCGTTGCCCCTCACAACGCTCCCCTGGCGCCGGAGTCCGTCGAGGCGGACCAAGGGCTCCAGGGGTGGAGGCCTGCTGGAACGGCCGAAGGGCACGTAGACGTACCGCGTATGCCGCGATATGTGCGACGTGCCGTTCGCACGGGTGACCGTGCTGTGATGTCGTCCAGCGACGGAGTCTTCGCCATCGCCATCCACTCCTCGGGGGCGGGGGTGCCGTCGGGAGTCCTGAAGCGGATGTTGCGTACCACCACCAGGCTTGGGGCCGCCGACTTTCCCACTGAGGCGCTACGGGCTCCCGCCAAGTGGTTCGAGAATGTCTGGGGTACAACCCGGATGAAGAGGATTGCCCAGGATGTCTTGCCCTCGAACCTTTCCGATCCGGGAGCACGCCAGTTCTTGACCGAGGTCGGTTTCCCTCACGTCAGCGGTTTCCTGGAACTTGAAACTCTGGATCTGTCCGTGACAGATCTGACGGCTGTTTCCCATCCCCTGGTCGAGGATGGGACCGGGTTTCTGCTCGGGACCTGGCAGGGGGCGCAACTGCTCATCGACGGAAACAGTGGCAAAGTGTTGCAGGACGGATCCACCGGAATCAGCAACCCACTGGCCGGGAGCTCCCTGCGACAGTTCGTCACCATGGTCCGGCTCTACTACTGGTGGTTCGCCTCCGACTGGTCCGCCGAAGACTCGGAGGCCGACCTGCGTTCATGGCTCGCTCGTCTCGACCCCGAAGCTTACGCTGCTCAGTGCTGGCAACGCGTCTTCGTGGACTACGACTTCACGGATCGTGTCTGATGGGAATGCAGGTGGAACCACGGTGGGATTCGGCTGTCCGGCCTGCCGTGGTTTAACAGCAGACGATGTCGCTCACCGTCCGTTGGCGACTCAGAAGGACCAACACAATGACCGCGCCCGGAATGCACGAGCCACTGTGGCTACCCGACAACGACCGCGACTTCACCCAGGCTTAGGTCGACCTGAGCGTGCGCCGGCCCGCCCTCTACGGGCGGGCGGGCCTCGCCGGAGACCTGCCAGAGCCGACTGGCCGCACGGTCCCCTCACCGCACCGGCATGTCGGCCGACGCCGGTTCGGGATACCGTCCCAAGGACCTGTCCGTCCCTGGAGCCGTCAGCCGTCAGCCGTCAGCCGTCAGCCGTCAGCCGTCAGCCGTCAGCCGTCAGCCGTCAGCCGTCAGCCGTCAGCCGTCAGCCGTCAGCCGCGGGGCGAACTCGCCCGTGAGCGGCCCCGATACGGCCACCACAACTAGGAGACCCGTTCCATGACCCCGGACACCCCGGCGGCTCCCCCCACCACTCCCGAGGAAGCCCTCGCCATCGTCCGCAGCCGCTATGCCCAGCCGAAGTTGCCCGACGGCACCCCGGCCGCTCTGAACGTCCACGAGTTCGACATCGGCTATCTGGTGTACGCGACCTTCCCGCCCACCACCGACGCCGAAGGCCGGCCGCAGCCCTCGTCGCCGGGTGGCAGCAAGATCGTGGTCGCCAAGGACACGGGCGAGACCGTGACCGTCCCCAACTTCCCGACCGAGGCAGCGATCGCCCTCTACCGCCGTCAGCGCCAGGCGCAACAGCCGAACGCGTAGCGATCGTCGGCACCTAAGATCAAGGCCAGGTAGGCGTCGTACGCACATGCGACCGTGAAGGCGAAGGACGGGGAACGGGGAACCATGAGCGGCTCGACCGAGGACTACGCACCGCACCCCCACATAGGCGGCCGGACCGCCGCACTGCGCGCGCTCGCCGCGTGGCGCGGGGCCGCGCCCGGCGTGCCGCGCGTGGTCGTGGTCACCGGCGACTCCGGCAGCGGGCGTTCGCGGCTGCTCACCGGCTTCCTCATGCTGTGCGAGCCGGAGTTCCGCAAGCAACTGCCGCTGGACGCGATGGATCCGTCGACGGTGCCGCCGGAGCTTCCGGCCCCGGCGGTCCCGGCCCCCGACGGGCTGACCGCCGCGCAGGTGCTGTGGCTGCTCGCCGACCACTACGAGCTGGACGCCATGAGCACGCGGGGCGTGTTCGCCGAGCTGGCGGCACTCGACGAACCGGTGACGGTCGTCGTGCCGGATGCCGACCGGGCCGGTCCGGTACGGGCCGCGGGCGAGCCCGCGCGGCTTGTACGGGAGGTGCTCGCACCCCTCGCCGCCACCGGGGCCGTACGACTTCTGGCCGAGTTGCCGCGTCCGCTGGCCGTCGAACTGGCCGGGGGTCTCGCGCCCGGCACCGTACAGATCATCGATCTCGATGAGCCGGAGTGGGCCGACCCGCAGGGCCTGGTACTGCACGCTCAGGCGGCGCTCAATCCGGAGTTCGGTGCGCCCGAGCTGCCGTTCACGGTCGATCCCGCCGCCCGCCTGGCCCTCGGCGCAGCCATCGGCCGCCGGGCCGGGACGAGTCCGCTGGTCGTTCAACTCGCCGTCCAGGGCGTCCTGATGGCGCCCGAGGGCTTCGATCCCGCCGACGAGAGATGGTTGCCGACCTCCGTCGGCGAGGCCCTCGATCTGCACGCCGAACGACTCGGCGCCGACCCGCAGACGCTACGGCTGATGCTGGCACCGCTCGCCCTGGCCGAATCCGAGGGCATACCCGTCCCTCTGTGGGCGCGGCTGGCGAGCGCGGTCGCGGAACAGGACATGAGTCAGGCCATCGCCGGTGGGATGCTGCTCGCCGGGCCCTTCGTACAGCCCGAGGACCAGCGGGCGGAGAAGGAGCAGGGCGGCGGACGGATGCTGCTCCGGCTGCTCCACCCCGCCATCGGCGCCGAGATCCGCGCCGGCCTGCCAAACGTCCGCGCCGCTCAGACACGGCTCGCGATGGCGCTGCTGGAGGCCGTGCCGGAGCAGGACTGGAGCAGGGCCGACCCGTACGTGCGCGACCACGTCGCCGGTCACACCCTGGAGGCGGGCCTGCTGCCCCAACTCCTCACGGACCCCGGGTTGTTCGTGCACGCCGACCCGGTGTCGCTGCGTGCCGCTGTCGAGGCCGTACCCGTGACGGCGCTCGGCGCTCCGGCCCGTACGTATCTGCGTACGGCTCCCCTGCTGACCCGCACCCAGGTGCCCGCCGCGCTGCGCGCGGCCCTGTTGGAGACCGCGTTCGTCGAGGACGGCCTGCCGGAGTACGCCGACGCCGTCCACCGGCTCGGCTTCGAGCTGCCCTGGCGGACGCTGTGGAGCCTGCCCGTCGCCGGTGTCAGCGCCGTGACCGCCGGCAGCCTCCCCCGTCCCGAGGGGCCGGCCACGCCCGTCGCCGTCCTCGTCGTACCTGCGGACACTCCTGGTGCGCGTCCGGTCGGGGGAATGGGGAAGATCGAGATGGGCGCGACCGGTGAGACCAACGGCGCGGACGCTGTCGGCGGCTCGGACGGGGCCGGCGGCGCGGACGCTGCCGGCGGCTCGGACGGGGCCGGCGGCGCGGACGGGGCCGGCGGCGCGGACGCTGCCGGCGGCTCGGACGGGGCCGGCGAAGCCGACGAGTCGGACGAGACGACGGACCGTGGCCGCTCCGCCCTACTCGTGCACGAAATCCTCCGGCCCCACCCCCTCGCCGACATCGATCCCGGGCTGATCCTGCGCCCGTCCGAGGACGAGCGGGCGGCCGCCCCACTGGGGCTCAGCCGGGGCGCCGACTATCTGCGCGTCTGGGACCGGGCGAGTGGGGAGGTCGTGGCCGCGCTGATCTCCGACACGCCCTTCACCGCTGCCGACCTCTCCCCCGACGGCGTCCTCGTCGTCGCCACCGAGCGCGGGGCGAAGGCCCTCCACATCCGCCCGGCGGCCGCGACGATAGCCTCGTAGGGCATACGCAGAGGTCCCCCCGCCCTCCCCTCTTCTCCCTACTTCCTTCCCTCCGCCCTCGATCGACCTCGACCTCCACCTCGATCTCGATCTCGACCTCGACCTCGAAGGAGCTTTCCCCGTGACCAGCCAGGAGCAGGCGCTCGCCATCGCCGACCGTTGGCTCAACCCGGAAGGCTCGGCGGCGCCGCGTCGTGAGGTCGGGATGCGGGAGTTCGATCTGGGGTGGGTGGTGTGGGCCGCGCCCGGAGCCCCCGAACACGACCCGGTGACCGGGGAGCGCCGCCCACCCGCCGAGGTCGGCGACGCGCGCGGGGTCGTCGACCGCCGCACCGGCGAGCTGACGGTCTGGCCTTCGGCGCCGGTCGAGGAGGTCGTACGGATGTACCAGCAGAAGCACGGCGGCGGGGCGCAGGGCGGGGCAGCGGCGGGGGACGCCCGTCCGGTCACCGGCCCCGGCAACACCGCCGTCATCACCTACACCGACCCGGCCAACGGCGAGGAGACCACCCTCTTCCGCACCTCCGGTCCGGGCCTGCCTCCCGCCGAGTACCAGGCCTGGGCCGAGCTACGGCGCATGAACGTCCCCGAGAGCAGTGTTCTCGCTATCCACACCGACCTGCGTCCCAGCCTGCTCCCCGGCGGCTACACCGCCGAGCTGCTCAGCCGGTTCCGCAACGCCGAACTCTCCTGCTCGCAGAACTACGGCGCCCGTCCCGAGGACCGCGCGGAGGGCATCGCCGCCCTGGTCGAGCAGGTCGAGATCATGCACCGGATGGCCGGTCAGCAGCCGCCGCCCCGCCCGCACCGCCTCCCCGTCCCCGCGCACGTGAGGCTCGCGGAGCCGATGCGCGACGTGGCCCTCGGCCGCCATCTCGTGGAGGTCTTCGGCCAGGACGGCGTACGCCGCCACGCCGCCGACGACATCGCCGAGAGCCCGCTGCCCGAGACCACCAAGGCGACGCTCACCTGGGCAGGGCTCCCCGCCGACCTGCCGCTCTTCTTCACCGCCGACCGGCCCGACGCGCCTCCGGCCGGTGGCCTGTTCACCGACGTCGCCACGAATCTGCGGGAGCGCCACAGCTCGGCCGGCGAGGAGAAGATCGGCGCCCTGGCCCATCTGGTGCGGATCGGGTTCGACGGGCTCGCGGTGGTCGCGGTGCAGTGCCTGCCCGGTACGACGGAACCGGACGGCCTCGGCGCGCTGTGGGCGGTGGACCCGGTCACCGCCGACGCCCGCTACATCAACGTCTCGGCCGCCACGTTCGCCCGCTGTCTGGCCCTGCTCTCCACCACGCGGCAGCGGATGCAGGGCCTGGACCCGGCCGCGGCGGGGGCGGCGGTGGCTGCCCTGCAGGAGCAGCTCGCCGCCATCGATCCCTCGTCGCTGGGCAACCCGGACACATGGTGGTCGCTGATCGTCGAGCAGATGTGGCACGGGCTGTTCTGACCGGCCGGGCCGACCCCGCATCAGTACAGCGAGAACCCACCGCTGTGCCGCGTCTGGCCCTTCTTCCCGGCCTGCGAGGACTGACCTTCCGCCCTCCTCGGCTCGGACTGCCCCGAGGAGGGGTCACCGCTCGTCAGCGCCTCCCCGTGCCTGATCTGCTCGCGCTCCTCCTCGGAGAGCGACTCCCACTGGCCGCGCAGGGACCCCAGCCCTTCGCCGAGGGCGTGGGCCACCGTGGGATCGTCCAGGGCGCTGCGCAGGGCGAGGCGGCCGGAGAGCAGCCTCTTCGCCGCCTCCTGCATGTCCTTGCCGACACCGTCGGTCTCGGACAGCTTGCGCAGGGCGGAGTTGAGAGAACGTGTCTGTTCCGGTTCGAGCGCCTCGTCCAGCACGCCGGGCTCCTGCGAAGGACCCTGCGGATTCGTTGAGTTCGCGGGTCGCCTGGTCATGTCGCTTCTCCTCGCTGCCCTCGTCTCTCGGACACCCGAAGTATCTCCCGTCATACACGGATGCCATGCTGACGCCCTACCGGCCGACGAGGAGAAGGACCTCATTGTCATGGCTCAGACGCAAGGCACAGCCCAAGGCAAACGTGTCGACCGTTCCCTTGCCGGTCTCGTCGGCAGAGCCTTCGGCCGCCTCGGGCGCGCGGGCGGCCTGGTCTTCCTCCTCGCCGGCCTCGCCTTGAGCGGATGGGGCGCGTACGAGGGGGCGTACCTTGCGGGTTGGGCGGGCACGCACGGCACGCTGACCGTGAAGCAGTGCGAGGTGAGCTATCCGAACAACGCCTCCCGCAGCCACCGTAAGAACCGACGCCCCTTCCGCTGTGAGGGCAGCTTCGTGTCCGACGACGGCAAGAGCGAGGACGTGAGCGCGGCGGTGCAGGTCAGGCGGCAGTACGCGCCGGGTGCCGAACTCTCCGTGCAGCAGACGAGCGCGGCCACGACGGGCACGTCTGCGGACGGCGACTACGTCCAGAGCGGTATGGACCGCGCCTGGCGCTTCTTCAGCGCCTTCTTCGGCGGCTGGGTCCTCACGGGCCTCGGCGTCTTCTGCCTCGCCACCGCCCGCCGCTACATGGGCCGCGAGCTACTCGCCAAAGCCCGCCTCCACCCGATGGAGTCAGAAACGACGAGACCGACCTGCCCACCGAACGCACCGCATAGCCTCAAAACGAGATCACCGAGTGGCCATCGCCACAACACTCCTGCGAACGTGACCGCGCCTCAGCAAACCTTGCCGCGCCCTTGATGCCGGAGTTGATCTCGTCTCCGGCTGAACACATGAAGCGAAAGCCCCTGTCGGCTGGACGCCCGGACGCAATTCCAGTCGACAGGAGCTGTGCGCTTCGGCAGGTGAGCGCTTCAGCCCGGGAAGGGCCCCTGAGGCTGCACCATCCCGCCCACTGCCGCCGTCACCTTGCGGCGCCCGGACCGCGCAAGGAGTGTGCCGCCGATCAGGAACGCCAGCCCCGCGCCTGCACCGACCAGCCCGGTCGTCCACAGCCCCTGCTCGAGTGGGGCGTGCTTGGTCTTCGGTGTCCCGTCCGGAGTCACTAGATGCTCCTTGCCCTTGTAAGCAACCGCACCTGTCATGTCCTTGGGGGGCGAGGCAGCGGCCCTCACGGCCGCTTCCGCGTTGATCGGCCCGTACCCGAGCAGGGCACTGCCACCGCCTGCGGGGCGATGAGTGGTGGCGATCAGGACGTCATCCACCTGGGCAGGAGTCAGCTTCGGGTTCTTCGCGTACATGAGGCCCACGACGCCGGCGGCCAGCGCACAGGCCGGTGAGGTGCCGTCGACCGCCTTGTAGCCGCTGGTGCTCGTCGCGCTCATGATGTCGACGCCGGGCGCGGCCACGTCGTTGTACGTGTGCACCGTGGAGAAGCCGGCACGCCCGCCGCCCCGCTGGGTGGCGGCCACCGCGATCACGCCCGCATAACCGGCCGGGTACGAGGCCCCGTTGAGCACTTCGCCCGCGTTACCGGCCGAGGCAAGCACCGTAACGCCGTTGCGTACGGCGTAGGCCACGGCGGCGGCCTCTTCCTTGTCGTAGGAGGTGAACAGGTCATCGCTGCCGAGGGACATGGAGATCACGTCGGCACCATGCTGGACCGCGTAGTTGATGCCTTTGGCGAGCGGGTTGTCGCCGCGCTTGCGGTACTTCTCCATCTCCTTCTCGCTGCGTTCCTCCTCGTGCTTGTCGTCGATGACGCGCACGGAGAGGATCTTTGCCTTCGGGGCGACTTTGAGGACGTCGGAGGCCATGGCGGTGCCGTGCTGCCCCCACTGCGCGTCGCCCTCCTTCAGCCCGTCCTGGCGGTAGTCGGGCCCGGTGGTGACCTTGCCCTTGAGGGCGGGATGTTCGGCGTACACGCCGCTGTCGAGGACCGCGACCGTCACTCCCTGGCCCTGGCTCAGCCGCTGTGCCGCGCTCAGGCCGAGGGCCGGGCCCTCCCAGCCGACCGGCGTGGCTGCGCGGGCCGGAACGGTGGCCAGCGTGCACAGCACACCGGTGAGAGCGACCGCGGCGCCGGTCGCGCGTATGGTCCGGAACTTCACTGCCGGGCTCACCTCTCCAGATTCCCGAGGTTGGTGTAGAAGATCCCGCTGAGGGCGTTCGCCGCGTCCATCCAGGGCTTGCGGTCCTCGTCGTTGGCGGCGTAATCGCCGAACTCGCCGGGCAGGTTGCCCGCCGTACGGCCGTCGACCGCGCCGGCGGTGACAGCGATGGCGTAGGGGAGCTCACCGCCACCCAGGGCGTCCCCGCCCATGCCGTTGCGCCGGTTCTCCTGCCACTTCGCCGCGAGCGTGCCGGGCACCGCAAACGGCACCACGGCGCCGTCCGGGACGTCCGCGTGCTCCTGCTCGTCGAGGTACTCGCCCATCTCCTGGCCTGCGGTGCCCTCAGGGAGGACGACGATCGCGACGGTGGCGACCATCTCACCGGTGAGATCGACGTACGTGGCACGCAGTACGGCCTTGCAGCCGAGTTTCTCCGCCTTCTTCTCGGTCTCGCCGCTCAGACCCTTCGCGCAGGAGGTGTCCTGGGAGATGCCCATCCGGCTCCACTGCGCGACCTTCTTGTTCGACACCTCGTACGTGTAGTTGGGGGTGTCACCGACGGTCGCCGGGAAGAGCTTCTCGATGGTCTCGTTCCGCCACAGCGTGGGACCGTAGGCGGAGTTGGGTATCGCCTGCCGACTGTTGCTGTACGCGTGGGAGGCAAGCGCTCCACCGCCGAGCACGCCGAGCACGCCGAACACAACGAGCAGACTCCCGAGTGCCTTTCGGGCGGTGCCGCCTCCAGCCGAAGGTGGCATCGGGGCCACTGGCACGGGGCTCGCAGGCGGGGAGTACGGAGCGAACTGAGGCGGCCCCGGTTGGACCGGAACGCCCGCCGGAGGCACCCTTGGGGGTGCCTCCGCTTCGGGCGGCACAGGACCCGGTACTTGCCCTCGCTGTTGCCAACCACTCTGCGGGAGCGGCTGCCCATACGGACTACCGCTCGGCGGTGGGTAAGACATGCTTCCCTCTCGTTGATCATTCTGCGAGGGAGCACGATAGGTGGTCCGGCCTCACGCGACAGAACCCAGCATCTCGACCGACCCGCAACCCAGGTTGCTGCGAGGCTCAACCTGAGCCACTCGCGCACCTTTCGGCACCCCCGCAAGTCTCATGACACTCTATGGCCTTCGCAGACGCAAGGTGCGCCGCCAGGTCCCCGACCAGGCGGCGTTCTTTCCCCGGCAAACGCCCACGCGCGGTCAAGGCCCCCCACGCTGAACTCCTCGAACGCCTCCTGCCACGCGGCGCCGTCGGGCCAACCCCCCACGCCATCAAACGCAAAGTCGCCAGTCGGCCCCTCAAACGCGCCGCCCACCCACCGCGGCCATCACCATCGTTGATTCCACTAAACCCAAACGGATCAAACGCACACCAAAGCACTAAGTTCCCGGCATTGAGGCTAGCCAACCGGTCCGACGTTCGGCCTCCCTCGTGGTGGATCCCGGCGAGGTGCCATGGCGGGCGGCTGGTGGCCGCAACGGCCGGCTGCCGTGAAAGCCAGCGCCGTCACCACCCTTGCCAATGACGCCCTTTGCTGCACCGACCACACCGCCACGAGCCCGCGCGAGGGCTCCACGGCCGCCAAGCCCCGCACCGCCTCGGCCGGCGGCGCCCGCTCCACCGGAGCCCATACCACCCATGCCGGGCCGCCCACTCGCGCCGATCACCGCCTACGCTGCAGCCCGCCTCGTGGAACGACCCTCGCTCACGACGGCACCACCGACCCCGCAGGCCGCGAGGAACCCAACGATCCCCGCCGCCCAGCGCCATCCGGTCGGCACATCGAACGCCAGCAGGACAGCGCAGGCAATGACGACCACGCAGGCCTGCAATGCCAACGGATCGATGTAGAGGATCCAGTAGGAACGCGGGTCGAACAGCCGGAGCCGTCGATCCTCCTGAACAGCAGAGCCCAACTTCTCCACAAAGACCGCGCTGCCGTTCAACAACCGTGTCTGGTCGACGCTCATCATTCCGTGCACCACCAAGCCGGTGTCGAACACCATCGCCGCAGGCGTTGTGCTCGGAGAAATCCGTGAGCCTCGCGCGCCTCGATGCGCGTCCCAGCAGAGCCACAGCGGCTGACCCCTCATCACCTCTGGCAGGCCGTTCTCGCCGGCAGTTGTGTAGAAGCGCGCCAACCCGGCATCCGTACGGATCTCCAGGTACGTTCCTCTGAGCGGCTGTTTCTGCCCTTCTGTACCGAACTCTCCGCCAGTTCGTGCGTAGCTGCCTCGAATGGCCTTGTCTCTCTCGCCCAGTCGTGAAAACGCCCGAAAGCCGTGCCTCGCCGACAGATGATTGACGGCCAGGAACCATCCGAGCACCAGCGCGACGACAAAGAACCACCGCATGTACGCAGGCATCGTCTCCCCACGTAGCTTCCAGCCCAGGCTGCGCTGGTCCCCGGCCACCGCTCCAAGCCGCGGCTGTGCGGGCGAATACAGCACCTTCACCGGGTCACCAGGACGCACGGGCTCATACGTCGTCGGCCTGACCGTTGTCGACACGGGCCGTTCGCCGGCTCCGACAGGCAGTCGGACGACCACCGTGGCCGTATAGGGGTCCTTGCCACTGGAGGACTTTTGCCGGACGTCGCTGACCTTCTCCGCTCGTGCAACTCCGAACTCGCCTCCGGCCGAATAGATGCGTTGCACCAACTCCGGCCTCTGCGGCGCCCCCGCAGCCAGGGCGACGACCCCCACAAGCACGGCGGTAACCCCGATTCCCCAGGCAAGGCTTCGAAACTGCTGGCCTCGCCTCGAAGGAATGTTCAGTGGTACCGAGGACAGCTCCCGGGTCGAGCCGTGTGCCTCGTGGGCAGATTCAGCCCACACCGCCGCAGCGACTTCGCCAAACGGCCTTCGGCCTCCTGACGACCGTTGCTGAAGCGGGATCACCACGACGCAGACCAGCCCTCCGCCGAGAGACACCAGAACCAGACTCTGCCGCAGGTCCGGGACCGTACCGAACAGCCACAGCCACAGCCACAGCACGGGCGTCGCTGCCACCAGCCCCAGGCCACCACACCACGCGCCGACTCTGGAGGACGCCCTAAGAGGTGTGCGAGTCCCTTCCGCGTGCACCGTCACCCGAAGTCCTCGCGAATCCGCTCCGTTGCCGACTTGTGGTCACCCTCGACGCCCCTCCGAGCGGCCTTCTGAGCTTGCTCCGCACTCTTGTCCACGCCGTCGAACCCGTCCTTCGCGGTGTTCGCGGAGACGCCTCCCGCAACTGGAGTGACAGAACCGAAGGCGACGTCGGCCCCGACCTGCTGGTGCTCCGGTCGGTCCCCGCTGTAGGCGAAGTCGTTGTCGTTCTTCAGGCCTCGAGCCATGTCATCGAAGCCCCTGTCGACCACCCTTGCGCCGCTACCGAGTCCGCCGGCTGCGCCTCCGGTGATGGCGGTGACGGCCTCTTGCCTGATGTCGAAGTCCTCGCCTTTGCGCAAGGAGTCCAGATAGTCTCCCGAGACTCCTCCAGCGGCACCACCGACCATGCCACTGACAATCTCCCTACCGCCCAGTGAGGACACGGCTTTACCCGCGGCAGTACCGACGGTCGCCCCGGTCAAGCCCCCGATCATGTTGGTCTCGACTTCCCAGCCTTTGCCGCTCAGCTGGCTGGTAATCATGCCGCCCGCGGTGCCACCCGCCCAGTTGAGGGCTCCCTCGGTGAGGAGCCTCCCCGTCCTTCCCATGCTGTAAAGCCTCTGGAATGCGGTCCCGATCAAGCGTAGGAGTCTGCCCATCCGCCCAGCGGCGTCGAGAGCCCTCGTGACCAGCATGGTCACTCGCGCTGTACCAGCCGCGGCCGAGACACCCATCGTGAGGAACGACATGCCTACCGAGACCCCGATGGAGATCCCGATCTCCATGTAAATTTCGTGGATCTCATCGTTGACCTCGCGAATGCACTTGGCGGCGTCCTCGAGGCCTTTGGCGGCTTCGTCGAAATCCTTTGTGGCGTCCAACACGGCATCGGCGAACTCCTCCCAGTGAGCCCGAAAAGCGTTCGCTGCCTCACCACGCCATGTGTGCCCGACAGTCCTCTTGACTTCCCCGTCTAGGCTCCTGACGAGGTCCCCGACGTCAGATTGCAACTTACGCCACGCCTTGGCCGCGGATTCCAACTCTTCCGGGCGCCCGCCGGGATTGATGACCTCGATGCCGAGTTCGATGATCTCTTCTGCCCCGGACTCGCTGCCGCTCACCGGTCACCATCCGCTTGCTTCCCGAAGAGGACTGCAAGGTTGTCATCGGTGACTTCGGTGTCTCTGTTCACCTTCCGCAAAGCGTCGGCGATCTTGTCCAGGTGCTCATGCACGGCCCTCATGGCAGCGGCGACGTCCGCGGAGTACGCGATATAAGCGGATGTGACCTCCTCCGACTCCGTCAGAACGCCGAATCCATCCGTAATCGCCTCTTCCCCCGTTTTCTCCTTGAATTCCTTCAGATACGCCCTTAAGTCGTATGCATGCAACTCAAATTTGCGGGCAAGAGCCCTTCCCGCCTCAGGCTCGTAACACGAGGTACTGTCGTCAGTCATTTACTGTCCTCATTTTGGTGGCACACGTGCTACGGGATACGGCTGATGAGGTCTCCCATGACTGACATGACCCCACCTGAACCTCTCAGAGCCTAGAGCGCTCAGCCCCTGTTGGGGATGAGGGGCGAAAGCGGCTACTGACCCTCGTGCGGGGGTTGTTGTAGTTGTAGGTAGGGGTTGGGATACGGCGGAGGTGTTCCCTGAGGAGCGGGGTACCCCTGATAGGGAGTGGAGGGGTACGACTGCTGAGCAGGTGGGTAGATCGGCTGCGGCGGAGAGTAACCCATATGAGGGGCATACGTTCCCACCCCAGAGCTGACCGGACCGGTCCTGGAGTTGCGGCGGCTACGGATTACAGTAAACGCGATGATGGCGGTAATCAGGGCTCCGATGCCGATCATGCCGACGATGACGATAAGGACGATGGCCCCCACTGAGAAGAGTCCCTTCGCGTTCTCGGACTGACTTGGCTGTGGTGTCAATGTTTCCGGGCACGCCAATGGCCTGCTAGGTCCCCCCGAGCGGACACCATCCTCCGGTTGCTTGGGTGCCTTACTGCCCTTGGCGCGGGGGCTGCTGGGTATAGGGGTTGGGGTGCTGCGGTGACTGTCCGGGAGGCGCAGGGTACCCTTGGTTGGGAGCTGTACTGGGGTACTGCTGGTAACCCGCTGGGGGCTGGGGCGGGTAGCCCGTGCCCTGAAGGGGGAATCCGCCGCCGGAGCCGGTTCCATTGCCACGGTTGTTGCGGCGGCTACGAATCAGAGCGAAGGCCACGGCGGCGATAACCACGACAGCCACGATGCCGACGATGAGGAAGATGCCGCCGGAGGAGGAACTCTCCTTCTTGCTCGCCTGATTCGAGCTCTCGCTTCCCCTTGACGCGCCGCCGGAGTCCGACGCCTGGGCGAGCGGGCCCTCCTCGGAGCCGGCAGGGATATTCATCGTGAGTGCCGAACCCGGGCGAGCGATTCCGTAGCCAAGTTCGCTGTCTGGGACCTTCTTGCCTTGGTTATTCAGGAAGGACGCCGACTTGATCAGGCGGTTGATGATCTGGCCTGCGGTCAGGTCTGGGTACTTGGAACGGAGAAGGGCGACGATGGCCGATACATAGGCGGCGGAACCAGACGTCCCGTCTGCCACCACGTAACCACTGCGGCTGGTTGGATCAGCCTGAGGGGTTTCCACTCCGGGTGCCGCTACGGTTACATTCCCTGTGTTTGATTGGGACCAAAAATTCAGGTCCTTGTCCACAGCAGAAACTGCCACTACTCCTGGAAGCCCGGCTGGGTAATTAACTGTCCCCCCATCATTGCCCGAGCTCGCCACAACCACGGCATCATGTTTCTGCGCGTACTCGATTGCCTTGGCGGCACTTGAACCCGGGGCCGCCAGAGAATCATCGAATGACAGGTTGATAACCGAAGCTCCGTGGTCAACTGCGTAGCGGACTCCCGCGCCCCAACCTTCCGTATCAATCTTGTTCTTAGCCATTTTCACGCGCACGGGAAGAATCTTAGCTCTCGGCGCGAGACCCATCACACCTGCAGAACCATTTGCCCCGTGCCCATGACCGGCGATGAGGCTAGCCATTCCGGTGCCATGCCCATTATTGTCTTCGTCCGGATTCCCTGAGCCTGTGAAGTCCTTCCCTGGCAGAACCTGCCCGATGAGATCCGGATGACTGGCGTCCACACCCGAATCGACTACTGCAACGGTTACACCCGCTCCTTGAGAGGTCTCCCAGACTTTTTCCGCGTTGTACGCCGTCAGCGGCCACTGGGCATTCCGAACCTGATCAGCCGACGCAGGCGCGGTTGAAGTGAGGAGCAAGACTCCTGTCAGCGCCGCGACTCCCGTCGCGGTCGACACTCGTTTGAAACCCAATTCCCTGCTCCTCACTCAGCTACGGCCGACTACGCCAGCCTAGGTGGGCAGGCACTGGCTCTCTGCCCACCCCGCTTGGATGTCTACTCGATCGTGCGCGGTACGTTGCGGTTCAGGTCCTCTTCCGAGATCCAGGTCTCTTCGTCCTCGACCAGGTAGTCGGGACGCTCGTTCCCAGCATTCTCTTCCTCAGACCGTCGGCCGTTGCGGCCGCCAGCCCCGCCCGCCATGGCGCCTCGCTGAGATCCACCGCGGCTGCCGTGAAGGCCCGCGCCACCACCGCCCTTGCCGGTGACTCCCTTTGCTGCACCGACCACACCGCCACGGGCCCTTGCGAGGGCGCCACGGCCGCCAAGTCCGGCACCGCCTCGGCCGCCGGCACCCGCTCCACCGGCGCCCATGCCGCCCATGCCGGTCCGGCCGCCGGCGCCGCGACCTGCTACCGCGCCGCCACCGGTCAGACCGCTGCGGCCACCAGCAAATCCGATACCGCTGCGTCCGAGGTTGGATGCTCCACCAGGAGCCACGATGTCCGGAGACTTGACTCCGCCTGTACCGATGCTGCCACCGCCAGTGCCACCCCCGAATCCTCCGGTTCCAGGGCCGGAACCTGGCGTCGGGAGTGCGGAGATGCCATCCACATTGGTCTTGACGGTCGGAAGCTGCGCGCCTCCGTTTACGCCCGGGTCTCGAGGAACCGTGGGGCTTCCCGGGATACCTCGGTCATGGGGAACCGTTGGGGCTGGTTTGATGCTGGTGGTCGGGCCTGCGCTCCACGGCTTAGCGGTTCGTCCTCCGGCGCCTGGGCCGCTCCCACCAGCAGGAGGCATCGAAATCGGTGGGGGCATTGGTGTATTGGGGTTCGGAGGCGAGAAGGGGTCTCTCTTGCTTCCGTCGAGCTGGTTACCCCGCTGTGCATATGCGTTGTAGTTGACCGCCAACTGCTCCATGATCGCCACCCCCTTCAACTGCTCTTCCTTGCCTTTAGACAGGGAGTCGGCGTTCGCCTGACGCGCGGCGTCCGTGCTCACCCCGTTGTTGATGTCCTTGACGAGCTGCTCGTCACTCCGGTCATCGTCCCAGAGTTTGTCCCAAGCCCTGGACCAGCCCGAAGGCTCGTGAACGTCCCTCATCTTCTCCATGGAGTTCCGCAGGTCGTTCTGGACGGCGTGCGTGGTTTCCGCGTAATAGTTGGCCCATGCAGATCCCTTCTGAATGTTCTGCATGATCGTGTTGGCCCTCTTTCGGAAGGCGTCGGCCGCTTCGCCCTCCCAGTGCTCCAATACGTTTTCGACGGCGCTTTGCATCATGCCCGCAACGCTGTCCTTCGCGGAAACCGTGTCCACGCCTCCGGTCTTGCCGTCAGCGTCGCCACCAGACAGGATGTTATGTACCGACTTCCAGTGCTGGCTGACCTCGTAGATCCGGTTGGGGTCCGCGTCCAGGATCATGGATCGCAGCGCCGGGATGCCCATTTTCATGAAGGGCGTCTTGATCTGGCTGCGGTCCGGGCCGCCCATACCTCCATCCGGCAGCGACTCAAGCTTCTCGTCGTGCTTGTCCTTGATGTGCTGCTCTCGGGCCTTCTCCTGAGCCTTGATGTACTCAGGGTTGTTGTAGTACTCGCCGTAGACCATCGTCGAACTCCCCCTTCGTCAGTGTGACCGATTAGTAGGCCGAGCCCTTGGGCCCGCCGATGGGAGCGGCGCTCATGCCCTGCTTGTTCGCGTGCTCCTGGTTGTTGTACTTGTCCCTGACCTTCGAGGTGCTCGTGCTGAAGTCGTCGATCATCCCGTGCAGGTCTTTGATGATCTTTTCGATCCTGGCCTTCTGCTTCTGGTGGGCGTCATGAAGGTCATTCGATTCCAGAAACTTCATGCTGCCAAACGCAGTGCTCGGGATGTCCGTCTCGTACTTCGCCTTGTTGTGGGCGTTGTCCATGTCCGAGAGAAGGCCGTTGAGCTTCCGGATGACCTCATCCAGTGCGCTCAGATCGACCCGCATTCCGTCGCTCATACCCCGTTGTCCTCTCCCCTGTTTCCAAATCCAAGTCTTGTTCAGCTCGGCAGCCCGGCCCGTTCGGCTTGGCCGGAGCGCCTGGTGCGCCAGTCCCGTACAGCGATGCCGCTTCCCGCGGTTACCAGGACCAGGAGCAGGGTCACGCCCAGGACGTACACGGCGATCCTGCGTTCGCGGTCCGTTTCGCTCTCTCCCATCGTGACGGCCATCGGGACGGCTCCTCCCGAGCGGGCCGCCGCGGGCGGGTCCGGTTGGGGGGTGGTGGCCGGCGTGGAGTCGTCCGACAGGGCCGCGACCGGGTCGACCACGCCCCAGCCGGTGTAGCGGTTGGGCCCGCGGCCCGGGCGTTGGGCGGACTGCTCGATGCGGGTGGCGATCTGAGCCGCCGTCCAGCTCGGGTGCTTCTCCTTCAGCAGGGCCGCCACGCCCGCGACGTACGGGGCCGCGAAGCTTGTGCCGTCGGCCGTGCACTGGCCGCCCTTCGGGACGGTGGAGACCATGCCGACGCCCGGTGCCGCGACGTCCACGAAGTCGCCCGCCTGTGAGAAGAAGGCGCGTTCGTCGTTGCGGTCGGAGGCCGCCACCGCCAGGACGCCCGGGTACGAGGCGGGGTAGGTGTCCGCGGACTGGCCGTCGGCTCCGTCGTTGCCGGCGGCCGCCACGATCAGGGCACCCGCCCGCACGGCGGCCTCGACCGCGTTGCGCAGTTGTGTGTTGTCCTGCTTGTCCGCGGTGTCCGAGGAGATGTTGATGATCTTCGCGCCCTTGGCCACCGCGGCGCTGATCGCCCGGGACATGGTCTGCGAGTTGCCCTGTTTCTCCTGCGCGCCCGTGTAGCGGAAGGAGAGGATCTTGGCTTCCGGTGCGATGCCCTCGAAGCCGGTGCCCTTGATCGGGCGGGCGGCGATGATGCCCGCGACCCGGGTGCCATGGCCCTCGACGTCCTGGGTGCCGTCGGTGGAGCCGACGAAGTCGCCGCCGCCGGGGGCCATGGCGGTCCTCAGCTGCGGGTTGGAGTCGTCGACGCCGGTGTCTATCACCGCGACCGTGACGCCCTTGCCCGTCGCCTGTCCGTGCAGCTGGTCCAGGAGGATCCGCTGGAGGGACCAGGGCGTGGACTTGATGACGCTGCCGCCGAAGACGCACTCGGCGGTCGACGAGACGCCGGAGCCCGGGTCGTCGCCGGAACCGGAGATGCCGGTGGTGAGGTGGGTGGGTGTCGCCGGGGCGGCTCCTGCCGACGGGGCCGAGGCGAGGCAGACTCCCGTGGCTGCGAGCACACCGAAGGCCCGCCGCAGTGTGCGGGTTCCGCTGTCGCGCCTACGCGAACGGGCTGTCGTGCCCCCCATGTTCAGGCCCCCAGGGCTTGCCTGCTTCCTTCGAAGCCGGGTCATGTCTGTGTGTGGTGGAGATGCGTCGGCGCAGATGGAGCAGTGCCGACTTTGTGAAGATTCACGTCTTTTACTGTGCGCGACCCCTGAGACGGGGTCGGCCCAGCGGACGCCGTGGCGTCGGCTGGGCCGATTCCCCTCATGTCGCGCCCCTCGGGTCGCCGACGGCTCAGCCCCAGGTCGAGGCGTTGCTCTTCTCCGTGGCCTGGTAGTTCTCGGCCGCGCTCTGGAGCGCGGTGGAGATCTTCAGCAGGGTGGCGTGCAGGTCCGCGGCGGTCTGGTCCCACTCACGCTGCTTGCGCTGGTAGCCCTCCTGCGCCTCGCCTTCCCAGGTGCTGGCGACGCGCTTGACCGCGGCCTCGAGGTCGTCGAGCTGCTGCTTGATGCGGCCCGCGGTCGAGCGCACGTCCGTGGACGCGTTGGTGATGGTTGCGTAATTAACGAGGATCGACATCGCTGTTCCCTTTCAGGAAGAGTCGAAGGAAAACGGTGGAAAGAGGGGAGAACTGCTGTCCTACGCGGCTGGATCAGCCGAAGTCGGACATGATCTTGCTGATCTCGGAGTTCTGCTGCTCCTCCGAAGCGGAGTAGTTGCTCCGCGTGGAGTCCACGGCTTCCTTGATGTCGTTGAGGATGTCGCTCATCCTCTTCGCGTCCGCGTTCCAGCGCTCCTGCAACTGGCGGTAGGACTGGGCCGCCTGGCCCTGCCAGCCGCCCGCGATCTGGTCGATGACGCCGTTCAGACGGCGGATCTCGCCCTGGATCTGACCGTTCGCGGTGTTGATGTCGCCGGAGAGCTTGGTCAGCTCGTCCTCTGTTACCCGGAACTGGCCGGCCATGTGAACCTTCCCCCATGTCGTTGTTGATCCGGGAAACCTGCACCAGGCGCCCGGAAATGCTTCGCAGCCTTGAGTGCTGCAAACACTCTATCGTCCGCCTGCGACACAGTCACAAGCAAGGCCAACCAGTTACACGGCTCACACACTTGAGCGATGATTCCGTGATCGATCCCGTCAACCTGAGTCCCTGGCAGGCCTGTTGACGCTTACTGGGCCTGCGGCTGTGCCGCGCTGCCGGTGTCCAGAGTCGGTCCCTTGGGGATGAACGTCGCCCAGGACTGCGGCACCACCGTGGGGTTGGAGACCTTCTCGTAGCCCAGCCGGGTGCGTGCCTTGTCCGTCTCGCTGGCACCGTCCGACGAGGAAGCGGAAGCGGATGAGGAAGCGGACGACGCGGTGGCCGAGCTGTCGTTGTTCGACGGGAGCGAGTAGCGCAGGCCCGTGTCGGTCAGCAGGTACGTGGCGCCGCCGCCCCCTGCCGCGCCGGTGACCTCCTGGAAGAGCAGGCCCGAGCCGGAGGAGACATAGGCGCTCAGCGAGTCGGCGACGACCCTCTCGGGGTACGCCGTCCCGGCCCAGGCGGCCAGCTGCGGCTTCCTGTCCGCGCCGATGGTGCCGTCGTAGACGCTGCACGAGGTGGTGCGGGCCGGCTCGGTCGACGTGGCCGCCGGGTTGGCCTGCCGCGGGACGGTCTGGGGCCAGCCCTTGTCCGCGTAGAAGTTGTCCGCCTGGCCGCCGTTGGCGGCGATGATGTCCGGCGTGCCGACCTTGATGTCCGTGATCGCGTCAGTCCCGTACGCCAGCTTGGCGGAGGGCGAGCTCTTGAGCAGGTTCGCCACGAAGGGCGTGATGGCGGCGACGTGGTCGCGGAGGACGACGTAGTACTGCGTGCCCTGCGCGTCCGTCGCCTTGAGCACCCGGCCCACCGTCCCCGCTTCCTGGGGCAGGCCCTTGACCGAGGTCGGCTGACCCGCCGACTGAACGTACGGGAAGCTGATGACCCCGCCCTCGTTGAGGGTGTGCAGCCACTGCTCGCTCACCGGCTGCGGCCGGGCCGTGGTGCCTATGACGGCGGCGCGCAGCTGCTCCATGGTGGTGTTGTTCAGCGCCGAGGAGCCGCCCAGCAGGAAGGCGCTGCCCTTTCCGTCGACCAGGTACTCCTGTTTGGTCTTGGAGTCGACGACGTAGAGGGCCTCGCCGACATCCACCTTCCCGGAGTTCGCCAGCGACTTCGCGTCGCCCGAGTCGAGGACGAAGACGGCGCGGTCGATGGCGTCGTCCGATCCGGCGGCCGGCCGTTCGCACACCGCCCAGGTCTTGGCCTTCTCCGCGTCCTCCTTGGCGGGCAGCCGGTCGGGGGCGTAGGGGATGCCGAGGGTCGCGCCGTGCGGGATGCCGCTCTTGTCGATCTCCTTGCCGGGCACCTCCAGGACGCTGCCCTTGTCCTTGTCGAGGAGCAGTTTGGCGGAGGCGTAGTTGAGGACGGGGTGCAGCGTCGGAGTCGCCTTGCCGTTCGCCCCCTTGTCGTTGAGGACGACGTAGCGCGTCGTGGAGTCGCTGTCGACGATGATGTACTCGCCGGGCGTGTCCCAGCCGGGCGGCGCCGACGGCTTGATCACACCCCAGGCGATGAACCCCACGACCAGTACGACGCCCATCGCCAGGCTGGGCATCACCGTCTGCATGGGGCGCGGTGCGCCTTCGTCCGAACCTCCCGGCGATGGTGCGAGGAACGCCGCGACGGTGCGCTTGCGAGCGAACGTATAGGCGGCGAGCTCGTCCCGACGCTTTGCCATGGTCCCCAGGTCTCCCGTTTTGTCATGCTCTGTGTGCTCGAAGGGCCGCAACGGCCGAGCAGGCATTTACTATCGCACTGCGCCATGGGGCGACGGTTCATCAGGTGCGCGGCCGCCCCCGCATCTTCACAGAGCCTCACACAGCGCACCACCATGCGGGGCCGGTCCGTGACAGGCTGGCAGTTCGGGGTTCCGGTGTCCCCTGTGTCGCCCCGCGTTCAGCAGCGGGTACCGTGAGCCACGCGCATGGATGACGTGGGCCATCGGTGCCCCTGGCCCGTCGCCGGGATCTCCGCAGAGGATCTCCGGCCGACGTACGGCCACTATTTCGCGAAAGGGATGTCCCGGGGGATGACCAGCGCTACGAGCACTCGGCGCGGAGGCCGCGCACAGCAGCAACAGGACGGCCCGGACCGCAGACGGGTGCCGTCTTCGACGCCCTCCGCCGCGTCGCCGCGTCTGCTGCCCAGCCCGGGCGGCATGGGTCCGGTACGGCTGCCGCAGCTCGTTCTGGTGGAGCTGGCGGCGGCGGTCATGCTGGTCGCCTGGGTCGCCGACGCCTCCTGGCTGCTGGCGCCGGCCGGTGCCGTGGCGGCGCTGCTGCTGCTTCTCGCGGTGCTGCGCCGGGGGCACCGGCCGCTGCCCGAGTGGTACGAGACGCGGCGCGCGCTGAGGCGCCGTCAACGCGACGCCAAGCTGCCCGTCCCGCCGGGGACGGACCCGATGCTGGCCCCCGCCGTGGAGTGCGACCCGGCGCTGCGGACGTACCGTTTCGTGTCCCGTGACAACCGCTCGATCGGCATGATCGGCGACGGCACCTTCGTGACCGCCGTGCTCTTCGTGCAGCCCGGTGACCAGCCGCTGCGTCCCGAGTCCGCCGGGCGGCAGCTGCCGCTCCGACTGGTCCACGAGGCGCTGGAGGTCGACGGGATCCGGCTGGCGTCCGCGCAGATCGTGCAGCACACACAGCCCGCGCCCGCGCCCCATCTGCCGCCGCAGGCTGTCGCCGTACGGTCCTACGGTCCTCTCCAGGCGCAGTCCGGCTCGCCCGCGCTGCGGCTCACCTGGGTCGCCCTCAAGCTCGACCCGGAGCTGTGCCCGGAGGCGGTCCAGGCCCGGGGTGACGGCGTTCCCGGGGCGCAGCGCGCACTGCTGCGGGTGGCGGACCAGTTGGTGAGCCGGCTGGCCGGGGCCGGCTTCAAGGCGACCATTCTGGACGAGAACGAGCTGGTGCAGGCGCTCGCGACGTCCAGCTGTCTGAACCCGCGGGCCAACGCGCAGCACGCCCAGGACGGGCGGCCGGCCCAGCGCCGTACGGTCGAGTCGGTGCGCAGCTGGCGCGTCGACGACCGGTGGCACACCACGTACTGGCTCTCCCGCTGGCCGCAGTTGGGGGGCGGCGGTGTGGCGCTGCCCGAGCTGGTCACGCGGTTCACCTCGCTCCCCGTGCTCGCCACCACGTTCAGTGTGACCCTGGGCAGGGCCGGCAGCCGGGGCGTCTCCCTCACCGGGCACATCCGCATCACCGCCCGCGGTGACAGTGAACTCGGCCAGGTGGGCCGGGAGTTGGAGCGGGCCGCGAGCGCCGCGAAGGTCGGTCTGGTGCGCCTCGACCGGGAGCAGGTCCCCGGAGCCCTCGCCACTTTGCCGCTCGGAGGTACGTACTGATGTCCCATCCCGCTACGGCCATGGAATCGGGGCAGCGCGGCCGGGCCCCCGGGCGCATGCCGGCGCATGTGGCCTCGCCCACCGACACCGGGCTGATCCCGATCATTTCGGGGCCGCAGGCGCCGCAGGAGCAACGGCGCGTGTTCAGCCCGGGATTCGGGCTGCGCGGACCGCGCCGCAACCGCCATGTCGTCACCGTCGACGAGCTGGCCGCGGTCAGCATGCCGATCGGTGACGACGGTGTGATCATCGGCACCGACACGGAGTCGCAGCCGGCCGTGCTCGGTCTGTCCCGTCCGACGCCGTTCGACGTCGTCCTCGTGGGCGGTCTCTGGCTCGCCCAGGTGCTGGCGCTGCGCGCCGCCGCGACGGGGGCACGCGTGGGGGTGGAGACCGGCCGTCCGGGGGCCTGGCAGCAGTTGGCGCAGGCGGCCGGTGGCGGCCAGCAGTGTGTGACGGTCTATCCGGTGGGGCGGGTACCCGCGCAGGGTCCCTCGGTCTCCAGCCCGGTGGTGCTGATCCGGGACTGCGGCGTCCGTCCGCCGCGCGGGCGGGTGACCTCTCTGCCGTGGCAGGCCGTCGTGACGGTGCTGCCCTTCGTCAGCGAGCACGCGCCGCGCTGGCTGGCCCAGGCCCAACTGGTCGGTATCCAGCGCATCTCGCCGCAGGAGACGGAGGTCGTACGGGACACTCTGGGCATCCCGGACGAGCAGCTGCAGGCGCTGCCGACGCTGTATGACGGCGTCGCCCTGTGGTGCACCCGCAAGCACCGCAAGTTCGTCATGACCGAGCCCACGGACGCGGAGACGGGCCTGCTCGGCGTGGCCCGCCGGATGGACTGACGGCTCGTCGTTCCGGTGGGTGTGCTGCCGGTCGGCCACCCCCACGGCCACTTTTCCCTCCCGCGATACGAGTGATTAGTCTTCTGGTGATGCGGTGACGATCGCAGCCGCGTGGGGCTCGCCACTCGGTCCGCCCGGCCGCGACGACGACCAACTCAGCAGCAGTGGCTGACCAGGAGGCAAGCAGTGAACAGCGATCGGTCCGAGTACAACGGCGGCAGCCCGTCCTCGGACGGGGACGATCAAGAGGTTGACCTCACCGGCGAGTTCGAAATCGTCTACACGCCTCCCGCCTGGTACGCCCAAAGCACGCAGTCAGGCTCGCCGGCCGGCGGGCCCCGGGACGCCGGCCAGGCGCCGCCACCGCCGTCTCCCGGACCGCCGGTCGGTCCGGCCGTCGGGGTGCCCACCGGGCCGCCGGGCGGTCCCGGTCCCGCACCGCACGCCGCCCCGCCCCAGGCTCCCGTACCGCCGCACGCCGCCGCCCCGCAGACTCCCGTACCGCCGCACGCCACCGCGCCCCAGGCTCCCGTACCGCCGCACGCCGCCGCCCCGCAGACTCCCGTACCGCCGCACGCCGCCCCGCAGGCCCCTGCACCCCAGGCGCCCGCCCCGCAGGCTCCGGCGCCCCAGCCTCCGGCACCGCCGTACGCCCAGGGCGCCTCGCAGCCGCCCGCGCACGGCGCGCCCGCCGCCAACCCCTACGCGACGGGTGGCTACGGATTCCCGCAGCAGCACTCCGCCCCGGGCACTCCTCCGGCGGCGGCCGCGGGCGCGGTGCCGCCCGGCGGCTACGGCTACCCGCAGCAGGCGGGACCGGGCGCGCCCCAGCCGGACCAGGGTGCGCCGGGTGGGTACGGGCAGCCGCAGCAACAGCAGCCCCCGGCGCAGCCGACCGCCGCGCCCGGCTTCCCCGTGCTGCGCCCGGTCGACGAGGACGCCCAGGCCGCCCCGCCTCCGGCAGCCGCCCCCGTGGCGAGCGTCCCCCGGCAGGCCGCCCCCGAGCAGCCGATGCCCGCGCAACCGATGCCCGAGCTGAACCATGCGGCCGCCGACGCCGAGGCCCAGCGGCTGTTCGGCGACGGCCCCGACGACGAGGAGCCGGAGGAGGAGCGCGGCGACGCGGTGGCGGAGCCGGGTGACTCCGCCGGGTCCGTGCCCGGTGCGGACGTCGACGAGGCGACGGACGCCCCGTCCGTCGCGGAACCCGCCGCCCCCGCGGCCGAGGACGCCGACACCGACCCGTCGTCCGCGACGGCGGAGGCAGAGCCGGAGGCACCGGCGGAAACAGACGCGGAGTCAGGCGCGGACGCCGAGGCACGCACGGAGGCAGAGCCCGCCCCCGGTCCCCTCCCGGCGCAGGCACAACCCCAGCCGGAGCAGGAGCTTCCGCCGCTGCCGCAGGGCTATGTGCCGGCACAGCCGGTCCCGGGAGTGCCGCGGCAGGCGCCCCCGCCCGCGCAGCCGCATCCGCATCCGCAGGCCGCCGGATACGGCTACCCGCAGCCGCCCGCCCAGCCCGAGCATCAGGTGCCCTCGCAGGGTTCGTTCGGGCCGGCCCAGCCGCCCGCGTTCCCGACGCAGGGTCAGCCGCCGGCCGACCCGCGGCAGGCGCCCCCGCCCGCGCAGCCCCAGCCGCCGCAGCCGCAGGCCGCCGGATACGGCTATCCCCAGCCGCCCGCGCAGCCTCAGCCGCCCCAGCCGCAGGCCGCCGGATACGGCTACCCGCAGCCGCCCGCCCAGCCCGGGCCCCCGCCGCAGCAGCCGCAGCAGCAGCAGCAGCCCGGGCCGGTCGCGTACGGCTATCCGCCCCAGGACGGCTACGGCTACCCGCAGCCGCCCGCCCGACCGCAGCCTCAGCCGCAGCAGCCCGCGCCCCAGCAGCAGCAGCCTCCGGCCCAGGCCGTGCCGCCGCAGCAGCAGACGCCCCCGCAGCCCCCCGCTGCCTACGGCAACCAGGGCTGGACCGCCCCGGTCGGCCCCCAGGCCGGACCCGGTGCCGCGCAGCACCAGGCCGCTCCCGGCACCCCGCTCGGTTACAACGCCGCCGTGGAGCTGTCCTCCGACCGGCTGCTGCGCAACCAGCCCAAAGCCCGCAAGAACAACGCGGGTCCGTCCCGGTTCAAGTTCGGCGCCAAGAAGGAGGAGGCCGAGCGCCAGCGGAAGCTGGGGCTGATCCGTACGCCGGTGATGTCCTGCTACCGGATCGCGGTGATCAGCCTCAAGGGTGGCGTGGGCAAGACCACGACGACCATGTCGCTCGGCGCCACGCTCGCCACCGAGCGCCAGGACAAGATCCTCGCGATCGACGCCAACCCCGACGCCGGCACCCTCGGCCGACGGGTGCGGCGCGAGACGGGTGCCACCATCCGTGACCTGGTGCAGGCGATCCCGCAGCTGAACAGCTACATGGACATCCGCCGCTTCACCTCGCAGGCGCCCTCCGGTCTGGAGATCATCGCCAATGACGTGGACCCGGCGGTCTCCACCACGTTCAACGACCAGGACTACCGCAGCGCCCTGGAGGTGCTGGGCCGGCAGTACCCGATCATCCTCACGGACTCGGGTACCGGTCTGCTCTACAGCGCGATGCGTGGAGTCCTGGACCTCGCCGACCAGTTGATCATCATCTCCACGCCCTCGGTGGACGGCGCGAGCAGCGCTTCGACCACGCTCGACTGGCTGTCGGCGAACGGGTTCGCCGATCTCGTCCAGCGGTCGGTCACCGTGATCTCGGGTGTCCGGGAGACCGGCAAGATGATCAAGGTCGAGGACATCGTCGCGCACTTCGAGACCCGCTGCCGCGGTGTCCTCGTGGTGCCCTTCGACGAACACCTCGCGGCGGGTGCCGAGGTGGACCTCAACATGATGCGTCCCAAGACCCGCGAGGCGTACTTCGATCTCGCCGCGCTCATCGCCGAGGACATCGCCCGTACCCAGCAGGGCTTCGGCAACCCGAATCTGCAGTACCAGCAGCCCCCGCAGGGGTACGCACCCCCGCAGCAGCCGCAGCAGCCCTACGGGCAGCCCGGTGGTGCCCCCCAGCAGGGACAGGGCTGGCAGCAGCCGCCCGCCCCCGGTCAGGGCTGGCAGCAGCAGCCGCCGGCACCCGGGCAGAGCTGGCAGCAGCAGCCGGCGCCGGGCCAGGGCTGGCAGCAGCCCCAGGCTCCGCAGCAGGAGCAGCCCCAGCAGGGCCCCGTACCGCCCGGCTGGACACAGCAGTAGCGGACCGGCCGGCGAGGAACCGGCCGGCAACGCCAGAGGGCCGGCACTGTGACAGTGCCGACCCTCTGGCGTTCGCGTGCGTCGCCACAAGCGTGTCGGTACGCCTCCGCGGTGCTACCGCAGATCGAACTCCCCGTCGCGCGCGCCGAGGACGAACGCCCGCCACTCCGCCGCGGTGTAGCGCAGAACCGTGTCGGGGTCCGCGGAGTTGCGCATCGCGACGGCGCCGCCCTCCAGGTATGCGATCTCCACCCGCTCGTCCTGGGGACCGTCAGGGGAGCCGACCCACTCGACGCCGCTGATGTCCATGGCGTACAGCGCTTCCTTCTCCTGCTCGGTCGCCACCGGTTCACTCCGTTCCACCGACCTTACGGACAGCGAGGATTCTACAACTGAGCGCGGTGGCAGGGGGTTTACCGAGCGAACCCGACAAGTCGGGTTCAGGCGGTGGGCCGGGCGGCCGCGGTCAGCTCGCGGCAGCGCTTCACGTCCTCCGCCATCTGCTCCAGCAGGGCGTCGAGCGACTCGAACCTGGCCTGGCCGCGGACGAACGCGAGGAAGTCGACGGCGACATGCAGCCCGTACAGGTCCAGGCCCACCCGGTCGATGGCGTACGCCTCCACGGTCCGCTCGGTGCCGTCGAACTGAGGGTTCGTGCCGACGGAGATCGCGGCCGGCATCGCCTCGCCCAGGACGTGCAGCCATCCGGCGTAGACGCCGTCGGCGGGGATCGCGGTGTGCGGCAGGGTCTCGACGTTGGCGGTCGGGAAACCGAGGTCGCGGCCGCGCTGCGCGCCGCGCACCACGACGCCCTCGACCCGGTGCGGGCGTCCGAGGATCTCGCTCGCGCCCTCCATGTCGCCCTCGGCGATCAGCCGCCGGGTCAGAGTGGAGGAGAAGGGCTGGCCGCCGCCCGCCTCACCGGACTCGTACAGATCCACCACCTCGACCTCGAAGTCGTAGGTCTTGCCCTGCTCGGCCAGGAACTCCACGTTTCCGGCGGCCTTGTGGCCGAAGCGGAAGTTGGGACCCTCGACCACGGCCTTGGCGTGCAGCTTGTCGACCAGGACCTTGACCACGAAGTCGGCGGGCGAGAGCCGGGAGAACTCGGTGGTGAAGGGCAGGATCAGGACCGCGTCGACCCCCAGCTCGGCGCACAGCTCGGCGCGGCGGTGGTGCGGGGCGAGCAGCGGCGGGTGGCTGCCGGGGCGCACGACCTCGCTGGGGTGCGGGTCGAAGGTGACGAGGACCGACGGGACGCCCAGTTCACGGGCGCGCTCCACCGCATGCCGGATGATCAGCTGGTGTCCGCGGTGGACACCGTCGTAGGAGCCGATGGTGACGACGCTGCGCCCCCAGTCCTCGGGGATGTCCTCCAAGCCACGCCAGCGCTGCACTGTGACCGCTCCTCGTCGAACCCGTGTCCGTGTTTGCCTTGTACGCAGGTCTAAGGGTGCCATGCCGCGCGCTCTCGGCCCGCATCGGCATGGTTGCTGTGACGGGCGGCACGCACCGCAGGACCGCCCGTGCCGGTCATGCCGGGACCCGCACGGACGCGAGGCTCTCGATCATGCGGCGGCCGCCGGGGCCGACCAGGGCGGCCCACTCCGCCGGGGCCTCGGCCAGCCAGCGGGCGAGGAGCTGGGCGAAGCCCGGCACCCGCCGGGCGAGATCGAGCAGGCCGCGGTCCAGTCGGGCGGTGCCCTCCTGGGTGCGGGCCAGCAGCAGGCCCGCCCGGTGGATCACCACACGGGCGTGCGTCTCCCCACCGCCCTGTGCCCCCTCGGCGGCGGCCCGCAGCAGGGCGTCGAGGACGGCGGGGTCCCGCTCCTGGGTGAGCAGCAGGTCGAGCAGTTCGTGCCGCAGGGGGCGGGACTCCTCGACGCCGGGCGCGCCGAGGACCACGGCGAGCGCGGACCGCAGCCCCGGGGATCCACCGTCGAGCAGCCCGGCGACCAGCGGCAGCAGCACGGCGCGGGCCTCGAGGCCGTGGCCGAGCCGCCGGCCGACCTGGGCGGCGACCTGCTCCGCGAGACTCGTTCCCGGGTCGAAGGTGCTCGCCTCCTGCGGGCCTTGTGCCGCGGCCTCGCGGATCAGGGCGGCGACCTGGTGGGCGAGGGCGGGTGTGGTGGCGTCCGCGAGGGCGCGCAGGGTCTCGCCGGTGTCGGGTCCGCAGTGCCGCAGCCGGGTGCGGAACGCGCAGAGCACCGGTTCCGGATGGGTGGCGAGGGCGGTGACCAGGGCGTCCGGGGGCAACTGGGGGTCACCGGCGGCGAACCGGGCGAGGGCCCCCCGCAGATGCCGGGTGCGGGTGCGGGGATCGCGTACGAGGAGCGCGAGGGCGCCGCCGTGGACCGCGCAGTCGGCGGGTCGGGCGAGCACGGTGAAGGCGGCGTGCCGCAGCAGCTCGTGATCGGCCTCGGTGCGGGTGTACGGGGCGGCACGCAGTCCGTACGCCATCGCCGCCACCCGCCGGGCGGGCCGCTCGTCGTGGGCCCACCGGCCGACGGCCCGGCACACGGCCGACGGTTCCTCCTCGGCGAGCACCGCGAGCAGTTCGTCGCCGCGCCGGTGCGCACTGTCCGCGAGTGCCTCGGGCAGGTCGTCGGGGGCGCGGTGCCGGTGGGTGTGCAGCAGGGCCAGCGCGGCGGTCGCGACGGTCGCGTGCGGGGTGGCGGGCAGCGGGCGCTCGTCGTCGAACCAGCGGGTGAGATGGCGCTGTACGGCGACGGGGTCGTCCGCGAGCAGCCGGGCGACGGCGTCCAGGTACCGGGGCGGGGCGGCCCCACCGGACCCGTCCGGCTGCCGGTGGCCGGCGCCACTAGCCGGCCGGGGCCGCCGGGACCGGCCGGGGGGCTCGTCGGCGGTCACCAGCCTTCGGAGCAGGTCGAGTCGTTCCGCCTCCGGTACGGGCAGTGCCGTCCAGAACCATGGTGCGAACGCCCGGGGGACGCGCCGTCCCGCGGTCCGCCACCGCACGACGCGGTCGGCGAGGAGGCGCAGGACATGCAGATACGGCCTCGCGTCGGTGAGCCGGACGAGGGTGTCGGTGAGCAGCTGGGCGGCCCACCAGAGCGCGTCGTCGTCCGGTGGCGTGGGGCGGGGCTCCAGCAGCGCGTCCACCGCGTGCACCAGGTCCTCCAGCCGCAGGGCGAGACCGGCCGGGCCCTCTCGGCGGGCGAGATGGAGCAGCGCCTCCACGACCGGCCCGATGCGGTGGCGCGGCACGGGCTGGGTACGGGACACCACGGCGGCCCGGTGGAAGGGGCGGGTGCGGCGGCGTGCGGCGGCCGTGGCGGCGAGGGAGGACACCGGGTGCTCCCCCGTGCCGGGCACGCTCCGGTGCACCAGGGTGTGCAGGGCGGCGTCCAGGTCGAGGTGCCTGCCCTGGAGCCAGTGGGCGAGTTCCTCGTGGGCGAAGCGGTAGCCCAGGCCCGCGGGCTGGATCAGGCCCTCGGCGAGTACGGCGCAGGCCCAGCCCGCGGTGTTGCCGAGCCGTCGGCCCGCGGCGGGCCCCCAGGGGAAGACGGTCTCGAAGGCGACGGGGTCCAGGGCGCCCTGCCCGGGGCCCAGGCTGCGGCGGACGGCGTCGTGGACCTGCCCGGAGACCTTGGCCGCGAGGCGGCGTACGGCCGTGCCGTGCAGGCCGTTCTCCGCGGCGAGCCGCACCGCGATGCGCAGGCAGACCAGATCGACATAGGCGGAGAACACCTCGTCACGGTCGACCGGCGCGCACGGCAGGTCCTCCGCGCCCGGCGCGCAGGGCAGGTCCGGCTCACCCGTCACATCAGGGAGCGCGGCGCGCACCTCCCCCAGCAGGCGCAGGGTCAGCGGGTGCCGGGCGTCGGAGTCCTGGAGGAGGCCTTCCGGGATGCCATGGCGGGCCCGGGCCTCGTGTGCCTCGGCCGGGCTGAGATCGCCGAGCGCCACGCAGGGCGGCAGACGGTCCGGCACCGGGCCCGGGTGGGACCCGCCCGGCGCGGACGGATGCGCCCCCGGCTCCCCCGCGCGCGCCCCGTACAGCAGCTCCTGCGGGAACCGCGTCCCGGCCTGCTCCCAGTGCTCCGGCCCGCAGGCCGTCACCAGTCGTGCCCCGGAATCGCGCAGCCAGGCGGCCGTCTCCCGCGTCCACCCCGGGAGTCTGCGGGCGAGACCGTGCGGCATCTCCTCGGGGCCGTCGAGGAGCAGCAGCAACGGTCGCCCGGCGTCCCGCGCGACCCGCGCGAGACGCTCGGGCAGGACTCCGCCTGGCTCGCCGTCGACGGGAGGCTGCCCGCCGCCGGTCCGGTGCAGCGCCCGTGCCACGGCTGCGGCCAGGGAGGGGTCGGTCTCCCTGAGGTCCGCCCCGCGCAGCCGCAGCACCGGGATCGGCTCGGGGTCCCGGGCACACCGTGCGGCCAGGGCGGCGAGTTCCGTCGTACGGCCGCTGCCGGGGGCGCCGACGAGCGCCAGGACGACGCGCTCGCTGCGCTCGAAGGCGGTGAACTCCTCGATGAGACGCGTGCGTCGGACGGTGAGGCGGTCGTCGGGCGGGCCGCCCGTCCCCGCTGCCCTCGCCGTGAGGTCCAGGACTCCCGCGAGGTTCAGGTCCTCCCCGTGGGCGGGGACGGTCCGCGCGTTGCGGTCCAGCAGCTCGTCGAGGGGCTGTCCGAGCCCCCGCAGCGGTACGGCGAACCCCGTGGCCCGCTGATCCGTGTGCAGGCGGGTGCCGAGCACGGCCAGCACGGCACCGGTGGCGGCGTCGAGGACCGGTCCGCCGGCGGCCCCGCCGCCCGGGCGGAGCGCCTCGGTACCCGCCGTGCCGAGCGCCAGTTCCAGGGTGTCGTCGACGAGGCGGGGGCAGTCGGTGGCCCGGTAGGTGGCCGCGGTCGTGTCGAGCACCCGGGCCTCGCGCCAGCCGCCCGCGGCGATCTTCACGTATGTGCCGGTCTCGATCCGGTCCCGGGCCGTGACCGGGAGCGGGTCCAGGCCCAGCCCCTCGGTGCGAAGGAGGGCGAGGTCGGCGTACGGCAGCGGGGTCACCGCGTCGGCGTCCAGCACGCACACGCGGCCGTCCGCTGTGTGCAGCACCGGACGGGCCAGTCCGTCGACGGCCTCGTGGCTGGTGATCAGCGTGCCCTGGTGGTCGATCGCGAACCCGGTTCCACGAGGGCGTCCGGCCGGGTCGCACACCCTCACAAGGGCGGAATCCGTGCCGTGCCCTGCCTCGCCGCCGTCCCGTGTCCGAGGGCCTGGTACCGCCATGCTCGAACCTCCCCGCCGTGCCTGAGCCCGACGGTAGGCCGCTGGTGATCAACGGAACAGATCTTGCGGCGAACGCGCCCCCTTCCGCTCCCTCGGTTCACTCCGAGCGCCTGCTCGATGGGGTGAATAGGCGAGGGGGGATGGATAGACCTCTGGGAGGGGGAACCGAGGGGGGACCGTGGAGCGGCGGCTCGAACCCCGTGCTCGCCGCTCCACGGGCTCGAACCGACAACGGCGTCAGCCGAACACCGCCAGGCTCTTCGCCTTCCCCTTGGACGCCTCGACCAGCGCGAGCAGGCGGCCCTCAGGGTCGAAGACAGCGACGGTGCCCCGGTTCGCGTACTCCTCGGGCATCTCCAGACGCACACCGTTGGTCAGCAGCCGGGCCCGCTTGGCGTCCACGTCCCAGCGGGGGAACGCCGCCGCGGCGGCGTCGGCGATCGGCATCACGGTCAGCTCCTGTTGGAGCTGGTCCAGGGTGCGCGCGGAGTCGATCTTGTACGGCCCGACGCGGGTGCGCCGCAGCGCGGTGAGGTGGCCGCCGACCCCGAGGTCCGCGCCCAGGTCGCGGGCGAGGGCCCGGATATAGGTCCCGGAGGAGCAGACGACGGAGACCACCAGGTCCAGCACCGGGGTGCCGTCCTCGGCGACGGCGTCCCGGACGTCGTACACCGTGAAGGAGGAGACGGTGACGGGCCGCGCGGGGATCTCGAAGTCCTCGCCGTCACGCGCCCGCTTGTACGAGCGCACGCCGTCGATCTTGATCGCGCTGACCTTGGAGGGCACCTGAAGGATGTCACCGGTCAGCTTGGCGATCCCCGCGTCGATGGCGTCCCGGGTGACCCCGGAGGCGTCGGCGGAGGAGATGATCTCGCCCTCGGCGTCGTCCGTGACGGTGTTCTGCCCGAGCCGGATGGTGCCCAGGTACTCCTTCTCCGTCAGGGCGAGGTACCCGAGGAGCTTGGTGGCCTTCTCCACACCGAGGACGAGCACGCCGGTCGCCATCGGGTCGAGGGTGCCGGCGTGTCCGACACGCCGGGTCCGGGCGATCCCGCGCATCTTGGCGACGACGTCGTGCGAAGTGAAGCCCGACGGCTTGTCGACGATGACAAGGCCGTCGGGCGTGGTGTGCTGCTGGGTCATGCCGAGGTGTCGTCCGTCTCGTCGTCGGAGTCGGGCTTCTTGTACGGGTCGGCCTCACCGGCGTACGAAGCGCCCGTGGCCGTCTCGCGCACCTTCGCGTCGGAGGCGCGCGCCTGGTCGAGGAGGTCCTCGATGGTCCGTGCCGTGTCCGGCAGGGCGTCCGCGACGAAGGTGAGGGTGGGCGTGAACTTCACCCCCGCGGCGCGCCCGACCTCGGAGCGCAGGATGCCCTTGGCGCTCTCCAGGCCCGCGGCCGCCGACTTCCGCTCCTCGTCGTCCCCGTACACCGTGTAGAAGACGGTCGCCTCCCGCAGATCACCCGTCACCCGGGTGTCCGTGATGGTGACGTGTGTGCCGAGCCGCGGGTCCTTGATCCCGCGCTGCAGCTTCTGGGCCACCACCTCTCGGATGAGGTCCGCCAGCCTCTTCGCCCGCGCGTTGTCGGCCACTGGTCCGTCTCCCGTTCTTTCCTGTCTGTGTTCAATGCTCAGTCGTCGTCGCCGTGGAAGCGCCGTCTCACGGACAGCAGCTCCACCTCGGGGCGCCCGGCGACCAGCCGCTCGCACTGGTCGAGTACGTCGGTCACGTGCCCCGCGTCGCCGGCGACCACCGCGAGGCCTATACCGGCCCGCCGGTAGAGATCCTGGTGGTCCACCTCGGCCGCGCTCACCGCGTACTTCCGCTGAAGTTCGGCGACGATCGGGCGGACGACGGAGCGCTTCTCCTTCAGCGACCGTACGTCGCCCAGGAGGAGGTCGAAGGACAGCGTCCCCACATACATGTATGGATCCGGATGACCCGCCGGTACGGGATCGATGGCCCCGCCGCCGGAAGGGGCAGGGACACGAAAACCGTACAACGAACACCGGAGGCGGCTCGACGGGGTTTTCACCGGAGGCCGTCGGGCCAGGGGCGGGGTGCCGGGGCCGAAGCCCCGGGCAGACGGCACGCCGGCCGACGGGACCAGGTCCCGTCGGCCGGCGGTGATCCGTCGGCGGTCACACCCGCTGCGGGGTGTTACACCCGCGGCTTCTCGCGCATCTCGTACGTCGCGATGACGTCGTCGATCTTGATGTCGTTGAAGTTGCCGAGGTTGATACCACCCTCGAACCCTTCGCGGATCTCGGTGACGTCGTCCTTGAAGCGACGCAGGCCCTCGATGGTGAGGTTCTCCGCGACCACCTTGCCGTCGCGGAGGAGGCGCGCCTTGGTGTTGCGCTTGACCTCGCCCGAGCGGATGAGGACACCGGCGATGTTGCCCAGCTTGGACGACTTGAAGACCTCGCGGATCTCCGCCGTACCGAGCTCGACCTCCTCGAACTCCGGCTTCAGCATGCCCTTCAAGGCCGCCTCGATCTCCTCGATCGCCTGGTAGATGACCGAGTAGTACCGGACGTCCACGCCCTCGCGCTCGGCCATCTGCGCCGCGCGGCCTGCCGCGCGGACGTTGAAGCCGATCACGATGGCGTCCGAGCCCATCGCCAGGTCGATGTCCGACTCCGTGACCGCACCGACGCCGCGGTGCAGGACGCGGATGTCGACCTCTTCGCCGACGTCGAGCTGCAGCAGGGAGGACTCCAGGGCCTCGACCGAACCAGAAGCGTCACCCTTGATGATCAGGTTCAGCTGCTGGACCTCGCCGGCCTTGAGCACCTTGTCCAGGTCCTCGAGCGAGACACGGCGCGTGCGCTTGGCGAACGCGGCGTTCCGCTCGCGGGCGGCACGCTTCTCCGCGATCTGGCGGGCCGTACGGTCCTCCTCGACCACGATGAAGTTGTCGCCGGCACCCGGGACGTTGGTCAGACCCAGGACCTGCACCGGCGTCGACGGGCCGGCCTCGGCCACGTTGTTGCCGTTGTCGTCGAGCATCGCCCGGACGCGGCCGTACGCGTCGCCGACCACCATCGTGTCGCCGACTCGCAGCGTGCCTCGCTGGACGAGGACCGTCGCCACGGCACCGCGGCCGCGGTCGAGACGGGACTCGATCGAGATGCCCTGCGCGTCCTGGTTCGGGTTGGCCCGAAGGTCCAGGGCGGCGTCGGCCGTGAGGACCACGGCCTCCAGCAGGCTGTCGATGTGCAGGCCCTGCTTGGCGGAGATGTCGACGAACATCGTGTCGCCGCCGTACTCCTCGGCCACGAGGCCGTACTCGGTCAGCTGACCGCGCACCTTGGTCGGGTCGGCGCCCTCGACGTCGATCTTGTTGACCGCGACCACGATCGGCACCTCGGCCGCCTTGGCGTGGTTCAGGGCTTCGACCGTCTGCGGCATCACACCGTCGTTGGCCGCGACCACGAGGATCGCGATGTCCGTCGACTTGGCACCGCGGGCACGCATGGCGGTGAACGCCTCGTGACCCGGGGTGTCGATGAAGGTGATCGCCCGGTCGTCGCCATTGACCTGGGTCGCGACCTGGTAGGCACCGATGTGCTGGGTGATGCCACCGGCCTCGCCCGCGATGACGTTCGTCTTGCGGATGGCGTCGAGCAGACGGGTCTTACCGTGGTCGACGTGACCCATGACGGTCACGACCGGCGGACGGACGACCAGGTCCTCCTCGGAGCCCTCGTCCTCACCGAACTCCAGGTCGAAGGACTCGAGCAGCTCGCGGTCCTCCTCCTCGGGGCTGACGATCTGAACCGTGTAGTTCATCTCGCCGGCGAGGAGCAGCAGGGTCTCGTCGGAGACGGACTGCGTGGCCGTGACCATCTCGCCGAGGTTCATCATGACCGCGACGAGGGACGCCGGGTTGGCGTTGATCTTCTCCGCGAAGTCGGTGAGCGACGCACCGCGCGACAGGCGAATGGCCTCGCCGTTGCCGCGAGGCAGCATCACACCGCCGACCGACGGGGCCTGCATGGCCTCGTACTCCTGACGGCGCTGCCGCTTCGACTTGCGGCCACGACGCGCCGGTCCGCCGGGACGGCCGAACGCACCCTGCGTGCCACCGCGGCCACCCGGACCACCGGGACGACCGCCGAAGCCGGGACGGCCACCGCCGCCACCGCCGAAGCCGCCGCCACCGCCGGGAGCACCGCCACCGGGACGACCGGCGAAGCCGCCGCCGCCACCGGGACGACCGGCACCGCCGCCGCCACCGGGACGACCGGCGAAGCCGCCACCACCCGGACGACCGCCGCCGCCGGGACGACCGGCACCGGCCGGACCACGGCCGCCGGGGCCGCCGCCGGGACGCGGGCCGGCAGCGGGACGCTGCGGCATCATGCCGGGGTTCGGACGCGGACCCGCGGGGCCGCCGCCGGGACGCGGACCGCCCTGCGGACGGGGCATCGAGCCCGGAGTCGGGCGCGGGCCGCCCGGAGCCTGCGGACGGGGACCGCCACCGGCGGCACCCTGCGGACGGGGACCGCCCTGACCCGCACCCTGCGGACGCGGGCCGCCGGGAGCACCGCCCGGGCCGCCCGGACGGGGGCCGCCCTGCGGACGGGGCGCCTGCGGGCGCGCCATACCGGTGGAGCCACCGGAGGTGAAGGGGTTGTTGCCCGGACGGGGACCGGCCGGACGGGCACCGGGACGCTGTCCCTGGCCACCCGGACGCGGGGCACCCGGACGAGCACCCTGACCACGCTCCTGACCCTGACCGCGCGCGTCGGGACGTGCGCCGGGCTTCGGGGCGCCGGGACGGGCTCCCGGACGGGGGGCCTGAGCCGGGGTCGGCGTCTGGGCAGCCGGAGCCGACGGCGGTGCCGTGAACTCGGGCGTGCTCGGGGCCGGGGCCGCCGGGGCGGGCCGCGGCGCGGGCTTCGGGCCGGGCGTCGGCCGCGGGCCCGGGGCGGGAGCCGCCGGACGCTCGGCCGCGGGGCGCTCGGCCGCCGGGGGCTTGGGCGCCGGCGGGCGCGGGGCAGCCGGACGTGCGGCCTGCGCCGGGGAGGGCGCGGCCGGCTTGGCCGGTGCGGCCTTGCGGGGGGCGGCGGGCTTCCCGCCGCCGTTGCCCTGCTGCAAGGCGTCGGTCAGCTTACGTACTACGGGCGCCTCGATCGTCGAGGACGCCGAACGGACGAATTCACCGAGTTCCTGGAGCTTGGCCATGACGACCTTGCTCTCCACACCGAACTCCTTGGCGAGTTCGTAGACCCGGACCTTAGCCACTTCGCTCCTTTGAGGTCCGGGTTGCGGCCGGACCGTCGCTAGTTCATGGGCGTACTCATCGCGTACTCATCGAGTGCTCATCGCAATCTCGACCTGCTTTCGACTCGCGAGGTACCAGACCGCACGGGGATCCACGCGGCGCGTCTTACGGTGTTACCTGCTCAGCTACGCGCTGTCGGCAACCTTCGGTCTGCTCGACGTACTGGCGCAACGCCTTTATGTCGAGCGGCCCCGGGACGCGGAGCGCCCTGGGGAACGCCCGGCGGCGGACCGCCAGGTCGAGACAAGCCGACACGGGGTGCACATAGGCACCCCGGCCGGGCAGCGTACCGCGAGGATCGGGGACGCAGTCGTCCTCGATCACCACGGTGCGCAGCAGTTCGATCTTGGCCGCTCGCTCCCGGCACCCCACACAGGTGCGCTCAGGGCATGCGCGGGCATGCGTCCGGCCAGACACGCTTAAGTCTACCTCCCCGCAGCGACCTCACCCCTTTGGGGCAAGAATCGAACACCTGCTGCGTAAAAAACTGTCGTGATCTCAGCGACGCCCGGCCGGGGATCTATTCCCCGGCCGGGGCCGGAGATCTCATCCCTGCCGGTCGGCGGGCTGCTCGGTGTCCGGTCGGATGTCGATCCGCCAGCCGGTCAGACGGGCGGCGAGGCGGGCGTTCTGCCCTTCCTTGCCGATCGCCAGCGACAGCTGGTAGTCCGGGACCGTCACCCGGGCGGAGCGCGCCGCGAGGTCCACGACCTCCACCTTGGAGACACGGGCCGGGGAGAGGGCGTTCGCCACCATCTCGGCCGGGTCGTCCGACCAGTCGACGATGTCGATCTTCTCGCCGTTCAGCTCGCCCATGACGTTGCGGACCCGGCCGCCCATGGGGCCGATGCAGGCGCCCTTGGCGTTCAGACCCGATCGGGTGGACCGGACGGCGATCTTCGTACGGTGGCCGGCCTCGCGGGCGATCGCGGCGATCTCGACGGACCCGTCGGCGATCTCCGGCACCTCCAGGGCGAAGAGTTTCTTCACCAGATTGGGGTGCGTGCGCGAGAGGGTGACGGACGGACCGCGCACACCCTTCGCCACCCGTACGACGTACGACCGGATCCGCTTGCCGTGCTCGTACGACTCGCCCGGCACCTGCTCCTGCACCGGCAGGATGGCCTCCAGCTTGCCGATGTCCACGAGCACGTTCTTCGGGTCGCGGCCCTGCTGGACCACACCGGTGACGATGTCGCCCTCGCGGCCCGCGTACTCGCCGAGCGTCGCGTCGTCCTCCGCGTCGCGCAGACGCTGCAGGATGACCTGCTTCGCGGTGGTGGCGGCGATGCGGCCGAAACCCGACGGGGTGTCGTCGAACTCGCGCGCCTCCTGCCCCTCCTCGAGGTCCTCGGGGTCCTCCTTCGCCCACACAGTCACATGGCCGGTCTCCCGGTTGAGCTCCACGCGCGCGTGGCGGCGGCTTCCCTCGGTGCGGTGGTAGGCGATGAGGAGGGCCGCCTCGATCGCCTCGACCAGCAGGTCGAAGGAGATCTCCTTCTCCCGAACCAAGCCCCGCAGGGCACTCATGTCGATGTCCACGGCTACGCCTCCTCCTCTTCCTTCATGTCCTTCGTGTCCTTGCGGTTGAACTCGACCTGTACGCGCGCCCTGTCGATCTCCGGGAAGGCGAGTCTGCGGGTGGTGGCCTTGCGGCCCTTCACACCCGGCACCTCGAGGTCGACTCCCTCGTCGTCGACCCGCAGAATCCTGGCGACCAGCTCGCCGCCCTCGGCCAGCTGGAACCTCACCAGCCGGCCCTCGGCCCGTACGTAGTGCCGGTGTTCGCTGAGGAGGCGCTCCGCGCCCGGGGTTCCGACCTCGAGGGTGTACTCACCCTCGCCCATCGCGTCCGTCTCGTCGAGCTTCGCCGAGAGCTCGCGGCTCACATCGGCGATCTGGTCCAGGTCCGCTCCGGTGTCGGAGTCGACGACGACGCGCAGCACACGCTTGCGGCCTACGGAGTCCACCGCGATCTCTTCGAGGTCAAGACCCTGGGAGCTGACGAGCGGTTCCAGAAGTTCTCGCAGCCTCTCGCTCTGGGTGGTGCTCATCCGGGTGACTCCTCGGCCGCGTGTGCTGTTGTGGGATGGTCGCGTGTCAGGTCAAAGGGTATCCGGTCCCGGAGGGTGTTGCCGTCCACCGGCACCGCCTCCCGGCCGCCCGCGGGCCCGGCCGGACCCTTGGGGGCCCCGGCCCGGCCGAGCCGATGGCGATCAGTGGGGCGGTGCGCGGGTACGGTGATCACGGGCAGCCGCCCATCCGTTCGTACGAGGTCTTCGAGGACGTCTGCCGTGCCGTTCCCTCCGCACTCGCGCACCCGTCTGCGCAGAAGGAGTCTGCTCGCGTCGGCCGCGGGTGCCGCGCTGGTCGCGGGCTGTTCCGCCGCCGCCGATACGACCGGCCCGGGCCGCGGCACCTCGGCCGCCGACCGGGTACGCGCGCGTGCCGCCCGCGACAGCGAGGAGCTGGCGCAGCGCTACGCCGCCGTGATCGCCGCCCATCCGGCGCTGGCGGCCCGGCTGGGCCCGCTGCGCGCGGAGAACGTCCGGCACGCACAGGCGCTCGGTGCCCACCCTGGGAGTTCGGGCGCCCACCCCGGGAACTCGGCGTCCGCTTCGGGGTCGGCGTCCCCGTCCGCTCAGGGGTCCGCATCCCCCGCTGCTTCCGGGTCGGCGTCCCCGTCCGCTTCGGGGTCCCCGTCCACCTCGGGATCCCCGTCCACCTCGGGATCCCCGTCCACCTCGGGATCCCCGTCCACCTCGGGATCCCCGTCCACTTCGGGGTCCCCGTCCACCTCGGGATCCGCGTCCCCCTCGGCGTCCGCCGTCCCTGCGGACCCGAAGGCCGCTCTCGCCGGGCTGGCCGCGGCCGAACGGACCCTGGCCGACCGGCGGGCGGCCGCGCTGCTGGACGTGCCGGGTGAGCTGGCCCGGCTGATGGCGTCCGTGGCGGCGGCCGGGGCCGCCCATGTGTATCTGCTGACGGAGGGCGGAAGATGAGCGACAGCGACAGCACGCCGAAGGACGGCGGCGAGCTGGCGGCCCTGCAGGCCGCCCTGCGCGCCGAGCACGCCGCGGTCTACGGCTACGGCGTCGTCGGCGGACGCGTCGAGCGGACCCGCCGGGCGGATGCACAGGCCGCCTACGACGCCCACCGCGCCCGGCGGGACGAACTGGCCCGGGCGGTACGGGACCTGGGCGGTACGCCGGAGCCCGCCGCGGCCGGGTACGCGCTGCCCTTCACCCTCCCCGACTCCGCCGCCGCCGTGCGGCTCGCCGCCGAACTGGAGGAGCGGGTGGCCGGGGTGTACTCGGACCTGGTGCGGGCGTCGACGGGCGCGCGGCGGCGGTCCGCGGCCGAGGCGCTGCGGGAGGCGGCGGTGCGGGCGGTGCGCTGGAGCGGCGAGAGCGTAGCCTTCCCTGGTCTGGCCGAGCGGGCGGCGGCCTCCCCCACCGCGTCGGTGACACCGCGGACCTGAGCGGCGCCGCGGGACGTAGGCGTACGCGCATCTCGCACGCGTGCGAAGCCGACCTGGAAGGGAACAACTCGCGCATGGCTTTCGAACCGCCGCGGCGTCTCGTGCGGGCGCTGGGCGAGACGCACCGGGACGGCGGCACCGAGTGGCTGGCCACACTGCCCGGGCTGATCCGGCAGGCCGTGGATCTACGCGGGTTGACCGTGGAGCGGGTGCAGGCGCCGGGCGGCCGCAGCAGCCTGGTGCTGCTGGTGCGGCAGGCGGACGGCACGCCCGCAGTACTGAAGCTGGCGCCGCCCAGGGCGCGGCCGGAGAGCGAGCGGGCGGCGCTCGTGCACTGGAACGGCTCGGGGGCCGTACGGCTCCTGGACGCGGACGCCGAGCAGGGCGTCTTGCTGCTGGAGCGGCTCCATCCGGAGATGTCGGTGCGCTCGCTGCCGGAGGCGAAGGCCCTGCTGGAGGCGGCGGGTACGCTGCGCCGGCTGTGGGTCGAGCCGCCCGCCGGGCACGGTTTCGAGACGGTCGCCGGGCGCACCGGGCGACAGGCCCAGGCGATGCGGGAGGGCGCCCGGACGGATCCCGAGGCCGCGCCGCTGATCGAGGCGGCGCTAGCGGCCCGTGAGCAGTTGCTCGCCGCTCCGCCCGAGGAGCGGCTGCTGCACGGCACCCTGCGCCAGAGCAAGATCCTCGCCGGGGAGCGGATGCCGTGGCTGGCGGTGGGCCCGGATCCGGTGGTCGGCGAGTGCGCCTTCGATCTGGCGCGCCTGGTGCGCGACCGGGTGGAGGACCTGATCGCGGCACCCTCGGGTGCGTCGATCACCCGCCGCCGGGTGAAGCGGCTCGCGGAGTCGCTGGATCTGGACCAGGAGCGGCTGCGCGGCTGGACGCTGTTCCGGGCGGTCGAGTCGGGGGTGCGGGCCCGCCGGGTGGGCCGCACCCAGGACGCGGAACTGCTGCTGGAGTTCGCGACCTGGCTGTAGCGGTCCCGAATCCGTCGAAGAGGCCGGAGCCGTGGGAGAGGCCGACGGCCGCCGGTCTCGGAGACCGGCGGCCGTCGCCGCGCAGAAGGGCGCGGACCGTCAGGCGGTGAGGCGGGCGACCGCCTCGTCCACCGTCAGCTCCTCGCGCTCGCCGGTGCGGCGGTCCTTGAGCTCCAGCACGCCCTCGCCGGAGCGGCGTCCGGCCACCAGGATCTTCGGCACACCGATCAGCTCGGCGTCCGTGAACTTCACGCCCGGGGAGACACCGGCCCGGTCGTCGACCAGGACGCGGAGGCCGGCCTCGGCGAGCTTCCCGGACACGTCGAGGGCCAGTTCGGTCTGGAGCGCCTTGCCCGCCGCCACCACGTGCACATCGGCCGGGGCGACCTCCGCGGGCCAGCACAGGCCCTGCTCGTCGGCGGTCTGCTCGGCGAGCGCGGCCACCGCGCGGGAGACACCGATGCCGTAGGAGCCCATGGTCACGCGGACCGGCTTGCCGTTCGGGCCGAGGACGTCGAGCTTGAGGGCGTCGGCGTACTTGCGGCCCAGCTGGAAGATGTGGCCGATCTCGATGGCGCGGTCGAGCTTGAGGCCGGTGCCGCACTTGGGGCACGGGTCGCCCTCCCGCACCACCACGACGTCGACGTAGGCGTCGACCTCGAAGTCGCGGCCGGCGACCACGTTCTTGGCGTGCATGCCCTCCTTGTTGGCGCCGGTGATCCAGGAGGTGCCGGGGGCCACCCGCGGGTCGGCGATGTACGTGACCTTCTCCAGACCCTGCGGGCCGACGTAGCCGCGCACCAGGTCGGGGCGGGCGACGAAGTCGTCGACGGTGACCAGATCGACGGAGGCCGGCGCGAAGTGCGCCTCGACCTTGTCCATGTCGACCTCCCGGTCGCCGGGGACACCGACGGCGACGATCTCGCCGTCGACCTTCACCAGGAGGTTCTTCAGGGTGGCGGAGGCCGGGACGCCGAGCGAGGCGGCGAGGGTCTCGATGGTCGGGGTGTCCGGGGTGGGGATCTCCTCCGGCGCGGGCACCTCGCCGGCGTCGACCGGCTTCAGCTCGTAGGTGATCGCCTCGGTGTTCGCGGCGAAGTCGCAGTTCGGGCAGTCGGCGAAGGTGTCCTCGCCGGCCTCGGCCGGGGCGAGGAACTCCTCGGACTTGGAGCCGCCCATCGCGCCCGCGGTCGCGGCGACGATCCGGTAGTCGAGGCCGAGGCGCTCGAAGACCCGCTGGTAGGCCTGGCGGTGCAGGGCGTAGGAGTGGGCCAGGCCCTCGTCCTCCAGGTCGAAGGAGTACGAGTCCTTCATCAGGAACTCACGGCCGCGCAGGATGCCCGCGCGCGGCCGCGCCTCGTCCCGGAACTTGGTCTGGATCTGGTAGAGGATGACCGGGAGGTCCTTGTACGAGGACGCCTGGTCCTTCACCAGGAGGGTGAAGATCTCCTCGTGGGTCGGGCCGAGCAGATAGTCGCCGCCCTTGCGGTCCTTCAGGCGGAACAGCTCGGCGCCGTACTCGTCCCAGCGGCCGGTCGCGTCGTACGGCTCGCGCGGCAGCAGGGCGGGGAGCAGCACCTCCTGCGCGCCGATCGCGTCCATCTCCTCGCGGACGATCCGCTCCACGTTGGCGAGGACCTTCTTGCCGAGCGGCAGCCAGGTCCACACGCCTGCGGCGGTACGACGCACGTAGCCGGCGCGGACCAGCAGCTTGTGGCTGAGGACCTCGGCGTCCGCCGGGTCGTCGCGCAGCGTCTTCGCCATCAACTGGGACATGCGCTGGACCGGTGCGTTCGCCATGGTTTCTCGTACTCCTGCCGATGGGATCCCCCCGCCCGGGCGAGACCGCGCAGGGAGGAGGCTGATGGCTAGGAGGTTAGCCGGGCTTGCTGTGCCGGTGGAAATCCGTTAACGGCGGCGGAGTGGCAAGGGAGCGCCCATTACGGCGTACGGCTTCGGCGCGCTGGGGAAGACCACCCGTCGGGCCAGGTCCACATAGCCCAGGGAGTGGTACAGGCCGCGGGCCGGGCTGTCCGTGTCGATCGCCGAGAGGATCGAGCGCGGCTGGGCGGCGGCGTCGGTGATGGTGGTGATCAGGCCGCGGCCGATGCCCCGGTTCTGGTAGGCCGGGTGGACATGGAGTTCGGTGATCACGAAGGAGCTGTCGAGCCAGTCGTCGTGCCCCTGGGCGCGCAGATAGGGCTCGACGACGGTGGACCACCAGTGCGTACGGTCGTTGGGCATGCCGTAGACGAACCCGGCGAGCCGTCCGTCGACGGTGGTGGCGCCCAGTGCACGCGCACCCGGGTAGTTCATGTGCCGCAGCACGATCTGGCGGCGCACGGCGACCTCCTCGGCGCCGAGCCCGAACGCTACGGCCTGCACCGCGAGCGCCTCGTCGACGCGGGCGGACAGGTCCAGGGGGCCGATCACTACGTCGACGGGGGTACGCGGCATGCCTGGAGCCTACCGGGGCATCGAGCCGCTCTCAGAACAGAATGCTCATGAAGGCGCCGACCTCCTGGAACCCCACCCTGAGGTAGGTCCGTCGGGCCGCGGTGTTGTAGTCGTTGACGTACAGGCTCGCCACCGGCGCCACCTCGTGCAGCGCATAGCGCAGCACGGCTGCCATACCGGGCGCCGCGAGGCCCTGGCCGCGGTACTCGGGGGCGACCCACACGCCCTGGATCTGGCAGGCCCTCGGGGTGGCCGCGCCGATCTCCGCCTTGAACATGACCCGGCCGTGGTCGTCGAGCCGGGCGAAGGACCGTCCGGCGCCGACGAGTTCGGCGACCCGGGCCTGGTAGAGCAGCCCGCCGTCGCCCGCCATCGGGGAGACGCCGACCTCCTCGGTGAACATCGCCACGCACGCCGGCATGATCGTCTCCATCTCGTCCTTGCGGACGCGGCGGACATACGGATCCGGGGCGATGTCGGCGGGCATACGGTCGGTGATCATGAGCGGCTGATGGGCGCGGACCTCTCGGGCCGGGCCCCAGCCGGGCTCCAGCAGCCGCCACAGCTGGGCGGTGGGCCCGGCGGGTCCGACGATCGATGAGCAGCGGCGGCCGGCCCGCCGGGCACGGTCGGCGAAGGCGCGCACCGCGCGCGGGGTCGCGCAGATCGGCACGAGGTTGGCGCCCGCGTAGCACAGCGACGTCAGCATGCCGTCCTCGTACCAGCCCCACATCTCGCCGCCCAGGCGCCACGGGTCGAGGCCCGCGACCTGCACCCGGGACGTCACGAAGGCGTTCGTGACCGGCTCGCGGTCGAGGACGGCGAGTGCGGCGTCCAGGTCACTCGGCTCGAGGACCCGGGTGGTGGTCTGCGTCAACAAGTGCGGATGCCTCACCCTGGGATCTGCTGATCTCCGCACTGTACCTGGCGTACCTCGTGGGCGCCGCCCCGTAGCACCCGGTAAGGGCACGATCACCGAGCGGCGAACCCGACGAAGGCCTCCCAGGCGGCGGGTGGGAGGGTGAGGGTGGGACCGGTGTCGGGAGCGTGCTTGGAGTCACGGATGTGGATGGCGGTGGGGCAGGGAGCGATCTCTAGGCATTGGCCGCCTTCGCCGTCGCTGTAGCTGGACTTGCGCCAGCTCAGGGCGACTTCGAGGCACTGACCTCCCTCGCCGCTGCTGTAGGTGCTCTTGAACCACACAAGCTCGGATGGCTCTTGGGTGTTCATGTCTCTCCCAGAAACCTCTCTACGAAAGTCAGTGATTCGCGCGGGGTCAGGGCCTGGGCGCGCAGAAGGCTGTACTGCTCCTCCAACTCCCTGACAGCTCGACGGTCGGTGAAGAGGCGGCTGTACGTATGCACCTCCGCATAGGCGATCCTGCGCCCTTCCGTCGTCTCGATCAACGTGAAGGGGCCAGCGAGTGCCGCGTGCTCCTCGCGGTCGTTCGGCATGACCTGGATCTCGACGTTCCGCTGCTGCCCGACGAGCAGAATCTGTTCCAACTGGCCCCGCATGACAGCCGTTCCGCCCAGACGCCTACGGAGGATCGACTCCTCCATCACGAAGCTGATGACGGGCGCCGGCTTCCTGGAGAAGATCGACTGACGGGCCAACCGAGCTGTCACACGCTGGTCGACGACGTCCTCGTCCAGCAAAGGCCGCCTCATGGCGAACACCGCCCGCGCGTAGTCCTCCGTCTGCAACAGACCGTTGACCACGAGGGCGTCGTACACATGCCACTCCACCGCCTCTTTCTCCAACTTCGCCGCATCCTGGAAGAACGGCGGATACTGCGCCCTCTCCATCTCCTCGACGAACTCCAGCAACACCCCATGCGCGTCCAGCACTTCATCCGCCTGCCCGATGAACTGCCGCGACGGAATCCGTCTCCCCTGCTCGAAGGAGGCGATCGTCGACTCCGAGTACCCCGTACGCGCGCCGAGTTCCGCACGTCCCATCCCCGCCCACGTCCGCAGCCTCTTCAACTGCCGCCCGAAGATGTGCGGCACACCCGTCCCCACGGCCTGATCGTCGCTCATACACCCCTCACCGCTCCTGGCGCAGCACCGGTTACGGCTCAGCTCGCGTACAGACGCGCCCCGATCACGTACAACGCCCGACGGTCGCGGTTCAGCCGCTGTTCAACGCTACGCAGCGTGCGGGAGCGTAAACCCCATGAAGTCAGCAACTCCCCATGACTGGCATATGCCGAGGCGCATCCCGTCCGCGCACGCGTTCGAGATGCGGTTCACGTCCAGTCCCCGGGGCGCCCGGCTCGCCCGGCGTCTCGTCTCGCATCGGCTCCACGAGTGGGGGCACCCCTACGACGGCACCTTCAACGAGACCGTCACCCTGATCGCCGCCGAGCTGGCCGCCAACGCCGTACGGCACGGGCATGTGCCGGGGCGGGACTTCCACCTACGGCTGGTCGAGACGCCGTACGGCGTACGGCTGGAGGTCTCCGACACCCGCACCGAGCGCCTCCCCGCGCACCGGCCCCCGGGGGACCCGGCGGTCGACGAGTCCGGGCGGGGTCTGCTTTTGGTGGAGACACTGGCCGAGCGGTGGGGCGTGGAGCCGCGCAGGCCGGGGAAATGCGTCTGGGCGGAGGTACGACGAAGTCCCGCCACCGACGGGTGACGGGACTCGCGTGAAGGGTGCGTGGGGCTCAGCCCGCGACCGCGACGGACGGCTCGCCGGAGGCCACGCCGTCCTTCTCCATCTGCTCGGCCAGCTTCATGGCCTCCTCGATCAGGGTCTCCACGATCTTCGACTCGGGCACCGTCTTGATGACCTCGCCC
>NZ_JBIAXT010000037.1:56729-81407 GCF_042896945.1 Streptomyces sp. NPDC001222 | reverse complement strand
CCGAGAGACTCTCTCAGGCTTTCCTCCGGGCGCTTCCCTTCGGTGTTCCCGACTCTATCAGATCTTTTCTCGACCCGATTTCCTCGGTGCTTTCCGGCCTTTCGGCCTTCCGGCGGTGTTGACTTTATCAGATCCTGTCGGGCTCTTTTCGAGCTCTTCAAGTCCTGATCCCCGGTCAACCGGGGTTGCCGTCCCGGCCCTTGGGCCGTTCCGACGAGTCCAACCTTAGCGGATCTCTCCGGCGATTCCCAATCGCGTCGGATCGGAGTCGCCGTACCCAAATCGAATTGAATTCGGGCACGCCGAATTCCACCCGGTTGGGAGATCGTGCTGAGTGGTTGGTGCCGCTGCTGCGGCGGAGGTGCTGTCGCAGAACCGTTACGGCTCCGTGGCAACCCGAAGAACTTTACGGATCGAGGTGTGGACTGTCAAGCCTCCCCAGGGAGACATGCCGGCAAACCTTCCGCCGCGTCAGTCCAGGTCGCTCAGACGGCCGCCCGCGTCGGGCTGGGCGTGCTCCACGCGGCGCAGCAGACGGGTCAGCGCCTCACCGAGGACGTTGCGTTCCTCGGACGACAGGTCCTGGAGCAGGTCCTCCTCGAAGCCCGAGGCGAGACGCATCGCTTCGAGCCACTTCTCGCGGCCCTCGGAGGTCAGCTCGACGATCACCCGGACCCGGTTGGCCTCGTCGCGCTCACGGGTGACCAGACCCTCCCCCACCATGCGGTCGATGCGGTGGGTCATCGCGGCCGGCGTCAGACCGAGCCGCTTGGCCAGCTCGCTCGGACCCATGCGATAGGGGGCCCCGGCCAGCACGAGGGCCTTGAGGACCTCCCACTCCGCATTGCTGATGCCGAGCGCGGCGGTCTGCCGGCCGTAGGCGACGTGCATCCGGCGGTTCAGCCGGGACAGCGCCGAGACGATCTTCTCGACCTGCGGGTCCAGGTCCCGGAACTCGCGCTGGTATGCGGCGATCTGTTCGTCGAGGGTCGGCTCGCTGACGCCGGATGTGTCGCCCATGTCCGCAGTATCGCACGCGCTTGCTTGGCGTTGAAGTCCTTCGGGGTGTACTGTTTAGCTTCGAACTTTAGCTTCTAAGTCTTCAGGGTTAACCGCTTCAGAGGTAAGACATCCGGTCCCCTCCCGAGCGGCCCCTCTTCCTAGGGCAGGTGAACGTGACCAGGGCGATGGGCGCAGCGATGCGCCGGATTCATGTGGGCAACGCACTCAGCGCGTTCGGCCTCGGCTTCACCGTCCCGTATCTGTACGTCTATGTGGCGCAGGTGCGGGATCTCGGTGCCGCGACGGCGGGCGTCGTGCTCGCCGTCTTCGCCGTGGCAGCGCTCGTGGTGCTGCCGCTCGCCGGACGGGCCATCGTCCGGCGCGGCCCCCTCCCGGTCCTGCTCGCCGCCCTGGCCACCGCCGCCGTCGGATCGCTCAGCCTGGGGCTCGCGAAGAACGCGGTGACCGTGCTGCTGTCGGCGGCGGTGCTCGGTGCCGGGCAGGCCGTGATGCAGCCGGCGCTCGCCACGATGATCGTGGACTGCTCGACGACGGAGACCCGGTCGCGCGCCTTCGCCCTCCAGTTCTTTCTGCAGAACCTGGGGCTCGGTGTCGGCGGCCTGATCGGCGGCCACCTGGTCGACACCTCCCGCGCCGCGTCCTTCACCCTGCTCTTCGCGATCGAGGCCGCGATCTTCGGGCTGCTCGTCGTCCTCATGTCGACGGTACGGGTGCCGCACGCGCCGCAGATGGAGGACGGGGCTCCGCAGAGCGGCCGGGCGAGCTGGAAGCAGCTGCTGGGCAACCGGGCCATGGTGCAGCTGTGCGTGCTGGGCTTCGTGCTGTTCTTCGCCTGCTACGGCCAGTTCGAGTCGGGTCTGAGCGCGTTCGGCGTCGAGGCCGCCGGGATCTCGACGTCCACGCTGGGCACGGCGCTGGCCGCGAACACGGCGATGATCGTGGTCGCGCAGTTCGCGGTGCTCAAGTTCGTGGAGCGGCGCAGGCGCTCGCGGGTCATCGCGGCGGTGGGTCTCATCTGGGCCGTCGCCTGGGCCGTCGCCGGGTACGCCGGGCTCGGCCACGGCAGCAAGGCCATGGCGGCCGCCGCGTTCGTGTCGACGTACGCGCTGTTCGGTCTCGGTGAGGCGATGCTGTCCCCGACGCTCGCTCCGCTGGTGGCCGATCTCGCGCCCACCGGCATGGCGGGCCAGTACAACTCGGCCTTCGCCCTGGTGAAGCAGCTGGCCCTCGCGGTCGGCCCGGCGGTGGGCGGCCCGCTGGCCGCGTCGCTGCCCGCGCCGTACGTCGTCACGTTCCTGCTGTTCTCACTGGGCATCACGGTCCTCGCGGTCCGGCTCGGGCGTCGGCTCACCCCCGTTCAGAACCAGCCGTCGCACGCGCGGAGCCTGGTGGTGGCGCAGGGCGGCCCGTCGACGGAGCCCGCCTCGGCGCACGTCTGAACGGGCGCGCCACTCACCCCTCGCTCGGCAGTGCGAACTCGCACCACACCGCCTTCCCGCCGCCGGGCGTGCGGCGCGACCCCCAGTTGGTCGCGATCGTCGCCACGATCGCGATGCCCCGCCCCGCCTCGTCCGCCGGTTCCGCCCGACGGCGTCGGGGCAGCTGGTCGTCCCCGTCCGTCACCTCGATGATCAGCCGACGGTCCGTGCGTCTGAGACGCAGCCTCATCGGCGGCGTGCCGTGCTGCAGCGAGTTCGCGACCAGCTCGCTGGCCGCCAGCACCCCCAGGTCGTGCAGATCCGTCGGGAACCGCCAGCTGGTCAGGACGCCGGAGGCGAAGGCACGCGCGCGGGGCGCCGCCTCCACCCCGCCGAGCAGCTCCAGGGCGGCGTTGCGGAAGAGTTCGCCGTCCGGGCCCGTGCGCGCGGGGTGCTGGAGGACGAGGACCGCGACGTCGTCGTCGTGGCCCGCGGTGACGCCGGCCGAGCGCAGCAGCCGGTCACAGATCACCTGGGGCGTGCCCGTCGCGCCCGCGAGGGCGCTCGCCAGGGCCGCGATGCCCTCGTCCAGGTCGGCGTCCCTGCGTTCGACCAGGCCGTCGGTGTAGAGGACCGCGGTGGAGCCGGGTACCAGCGGGACCGAGCCCGACGCATGCATCCAGCCACCGGTGCCGAGCGGCGGGCCGGTCGGCTCGTCGGCGCGCAGGACCTGGCCGTTCTCGTCGCGGACCAGGATCGGGAGGTGGCCCGCCGAGGCGTACACCAGCCGGCCCTCGTTCGGGTCGTGGACGGCGTAGACGCAGGTCGCGATCTGGTTGGCGTCGATCTCCATGGCGAGACCGTCGAGGAGCTGGAGGACCTCGTGGGGCGGCAGGTCCAGGCGGGCGTAGGCGCGGACGGCCGTACGGAGCTGGCCCATGACCGCGGCGGCCCTGACCCCCCGGCCCATCACGTCGCCGATGACGAGGGCCGTGCGGCCGCCGCCCAGGGTGATGACGTCGTACCAGTCGCCGCCGACCGCGGCCTCCGTGCCGCCGGGCTGGTAGGTGGCGGCGATGCGCAGATCGTCGGGCTGCTCCAGCTCCTGGGGCAGCAGGGAGCGCTGAAGGGTCACCGCCGTGCGGCGCTGCTCGCGTTCGCTGGCGCGCAGCCGCTCGGCGGCCTCGGCGTGGTCCGTGACATCGGCGGCGAACACGAGCACGCCCCGGGAGGTGTCGCCGGGTACGTCCACCGGTGTGCACGTGAACGTGTACGACCGGCCGCCGGGCGCCTTGCGGGACTTGACCGTGCGCGGCCTGGAGCTGCGCAGCACCTGGTCCAGGAGCGGGAGGAGGCCGAGTTCCTCCAGCTCGGGGAGTGCCTCGCGCGCGGGTTCGCCGGGCGGCCGGGGGCCGAAGGCCGCCGCGTAGGCGTCGTTGACATACGCGACGCGATGGTCCGGGCCGTGCACCAGGGCGACGAGGGCCGGGATGCGGTCGAGGACCTCGCGCACCGGCAGCTCGTCGACGGCGGGCATGGTCGGCGCGTCCTCGGTGAGCCGCTCGACGCGGGCCGCGGGCACGGAGCCTTCCCCCCGCCGGTCCGGGGAGACCGTGTGCTCGGTCCGCGCTGCGGCGCGGCGCTGCGTTCCGGGGAGCCGGGCGCTCCAGCGGGTGAAGTTCACCGATTCCTTGCCTCGTCGTTGTCGTAGCCGGCCGGCTCCGGATCAGGTCGGGTCCGGGGGCCTGCCCCCGGGGTGGCGCAGGGGGAAAGGTCTGCTGGGTTCGTCAGGGCGAGGACCGGCCCGCCCTCGGTCGGGGACCAGTCTGTCGGACCGAGCCGACATCCGTCAGACGTCGGCCCTTTCGGTGGAGTTCCTGGATTCGGTCAGGACGACCCCTTCGGGTCCCTTGAAGGCTTTCCACCGGCCGCGAGTTCGAACTCCGCACGGGGATGTTCGAGTGAACCGAGGGAGACGATCTCCCTCTTGAAGAGTCCCGCGAGGGTCCACTCGGCCAGTACCCGCGCCTTGCGGTTGAAGGTGGGCACCCGGCTCAGGTGGTACGTGCGGTGCATGAACCACGCGGGGTAGCCCTTCAACTTGCGCCCGTAGACGTGTGCGACGCCCTTGTGCAGCCCCAGGGACGCGACCGAGCCGACGTACTTGTGAGCGTACGTCTCCAGGGGCTGGTCGCGCAGTGAGCGCACGATGTTGTCGCCGAGGACCCTGGCCTGGCGCACCGCGTGCTGGGCGTTGGGGGCGGTCTCCTTGCCCGGTTCCTCGGCGGTGACGTCCGGGACGGCGGCCGCGTCCCCCGCGGCCCACGCGTGCGTGACGCCGTCCACGCTCAGCTCGGGGGTGCACTTCAGCCGCCCGCGGTCGTTCAGCGGCAGATCGGTGGCCGCGAGGACCGGGTGGGGCTTCACCCCGGCGGTCCACACGACCGTACGGGTCGGGAAGCGTGCGCCGTCGGACAGGACGGCCACCCGGTCGACGCACGACTCCAGACGGGTCTCCAGGCGTACGTCGATGCTGCGGCGGCGCAGCTCGGTGACCGTGTACCGGCCCATCTCCGCGCCGACCTCCGGGAGGATGCGGTCGGAGGCCTCCACGAGGATCCACTTCATGTCCTCGGGCTCCACGTTGTGGTAGTAGCGCGTGGCGTAGCGGGCCATGTCCTCCAGCTCACCGAGCGCCTCCACGCCGGCGAATCCACCGCCGACGAAGACGAAGGTGAGGGCCGCGTCACGAATCGCCGGGTCCCGGGTGGAGGAGGCGATGTCCATCTGTTCGATGACGTGGTTGCGCAGGCCGATGGCCTCTTCGAGGGTCTTGAAACCGATGCCGTGGTCGGCGAGGCCGGGGATCGGGAGGGTGCGCGAGACGGAGCCCGGGGCGAGGACGAGTTCGTCGTAGGAGATCTGTTCGGTCCGCCCGCTCTCCTCGGTGGCGAGTGTGCCGAGGGTGGCGGTGCGCTTGGCGTGGTCGATGGCGGTGACCTCGCCGATGACCACCCGGCAGCCGTCCAGGACCCGGCGCAGCGGGACGACCACATGGCGCGGCGAGATGGCGCCGGCGGCCGCCTCGGGCAGGAACGGCTGGTACGTCATGTAGGGATCGGGCGAGACCACCACGATCTCCGCCGCGCCCCTGGCGAGTTCCGCCTTCAGTTTCCGCTGCAGGCGCAGGGCCGTGTACAGGCCGACGTAGCCGCCGCCGACGATGAGGATGCGCACACACTTCGCGGGTTCGGTGGGCGTCGCCCGGTGGAATGCAGCCGTCACCATCCCATGACGCACCGGACGCGCGAGTTTGTCCACAGGCCCGGCAAATTGTGTGACCGGACGGCGGTACCCGGCAGGGTTGGCCGAATTACCGGAGTGCGGGGAAAGACCGCAGGTCAATGGGTGTGAGCCGGGTGGAACTAGGGGGCGCAATCGGGACGTAACCGCCCCGTACTCCGATCGGGGGGCGCTCCGTACGGAACCTGCCCCTTCTGAATTGACCCCCTCTCAACTATGTTCGTGTGTCGACGGGGTGTAACGGGGATGGGCTCGACAGGCTCGCGACGGGCGGGCCCGGTCACGAACGACGCTCGTTCCGTACGCTCCGGCTTCCAATGGCGGGGAGAGTCTCCGGGGGGAGACGTCGTTACCGGGGGAACACTTATGCACATTCAGGACTCTCATTGGTCAGCCGCGTCCGCCGCCGCACCGGCGGGCCCGGTGGGCGCGGCGGGCAACGCACGCGAGGACAGTGCGCGTACGGCGCCGCTGCGGGTGGACGCACAGCGCAACCTGGAACACGTACTGCGCGCGGCACGCGAAGTCTTCGGCGAGCTGGGTTACGGCGCGCCGATGGAGGACGTGGCGCGGCGCGCGCGGGTCGGTGTCGGCACGGTGTACCGGCGCTTCCCGAGCAAGGACGTGCTGGTGCGGCGGATAGCCGAGGAGGAGACCTCCCGGCTGACCGACCAGGCCAGGGCGGCGCTCGGCCAGGAGAACGAGCCGTGGTCGGCACTGTCGCGCTTCCTGCGGACGTCGGTGGCGTCGGGCGCGGGGCGGTTGCTGCCGCCGCAGGTGCTGCGGGTCGGCGTGGCCGACGAAGAGACCGAGGGGGCCGGGGCCGGTACGGCGCCTGTGGGCGAGGCGCTGCTGCCGCAGCAGCGGTCCCTGCCGACGGCCGAGCTGCGGCTCGTCGGGCAGCGGTCCGCTCCGGAGCCGGACGACGTGGGCACGGCGGCGCTGCTGGAGGTCGTCGGGCAGCTCGTGGAGCGGGCGCGTGCGGCGGGTGAGCTACGGCCGGACGTCACCGTCTCGGACGTCCTGCTGGTGATCGCCACGGCGGCGCCCTCGCTGCCGGACGCGGCACAGCAGGCGGCGGCCTCGGCCCGGCTGCTCGACATCCTTCTGGAAGGTCTGCGGTCCCGCCCGGTGTGAGACAGGCGGGGTCCTGACTTCCGGGACCTTCTCCGACGCGGACACGATCGCCGTTCCCCGTTCCGCTGTGCGAGCGGGGGACGGCGTGGCGTCCGGACGCGGGCGATCCGTCGGTTCGTGAGGTGCTCGCGGTGCGGGCGGCGATGCGGCGAGCGCGGAGGCGGTGAACGCCGGCGGTGAAAGGTGCCGTCGGCCCTGCGGCCGTCATGCCCCCGCGCCGAGCGCCCGTCCCCGCGTCGAGATGCCGGCCGGTACGGCGCGCGCCCGGGCGGGGGTGCCCGTCCAGCAGGTGCCCCGGCGGGCGAGCAGACGGCGCAGCCACAGCTCCAGGGAGACCAGGTCCGCGAGGCCGTCCAGCGGGACGGGCGCGCCGTCGACCGCCGCGCGCACGGCCTTGCGGACGACCCGGGCCTCCACCAGGCCCGCCTCCGCCAGCAGGGGCGTGTCGAACAGGGCCATCAGGGAGTGCACGGCGACCCGGAGCCCGGCGCGGGACGCGGCCGCCGAGGTCGCGTGCGACGGTGCGCCCCAGCCGGGCGGCAGTCCGCCGACGCCCGCACCCTCCAGGACCGTGCGCAGGATCGCCGCCCGCGCCCCGGGCTGGACGCGCAGCGCCTCCGGCAGCGCACGGCAGGCGCGGACGACCTGGTTGTCCAGGAACGGCGAGTGCAGCCGCTGGGAGCGGATCTCGGCGGCCTGTTCCAGCACCCGTACATCCGCCGCGTGTCGTGCCAGCGCGGCACGCGCGCGGTGGTCGCCCGGGCGCTGCCCGGGACCGACTCCCGCCCGGCCTGCGGCTCCTTGCAGGCGAACCGATACTTCTGCGAGGGCCTCACCGGTCAGCCAGCGCGCCGCCGGTCCGGGTCTGGCCCAGGTGAGGGCGGCGAGCGAGGCGCCCACCGCGCCCACGGGCTCGTCGAAGCGCCGCTGCATCAGACGGTCGCCCAGCGCGTCGACACCGGTCCGGTACGGCGTGCGGGCCAGTTTGCGCGCCGCGGCGTACACCCGGGCGGGGACCAGCACCGAGCCGTCCGCCTTCGCCAGCGCGGCGACCGGGCGGACGAGATGGCGTCGTTTGCGGTCCATCAGCAGGTCCGCGAGACGGGCCGGATGGGCGTCGAGGACCTGGCGCGCGCCGTAGCCGGTGAAGTGGTCCGCGCTGCCCGAGGCCAGTCGCGCGCGGTGCCTGGCCGCCGTCACCAGTGACGGGCCCGGCTCGTCCGTCAGCGGGCCCTCCAGCTCGGCGTAGGGCAGGACCTCCTCGCCGCCGGTGACCACCACGTGGTGCAGCCGGGGATTGGCCGCAAGGGTGCCGGCCCGCTCCAGCTCGGCCTCGCGGCCCCGCACGGCGAGGTCGTTGAAGGTGACGGCGAGCAGGCGTTCGCCGGCTCCGGTGCCGTGCCCGAGGACGGTGCCTGGCATGCCGGGCAGACCGGCCGCGAGCAGGGCCAGCGTGCCGGAGGCCGACCCTCCGGAGAGATCGGCGCCGATGCCGGGGACGGGCACCCCGCGCGCGGCGCGGCGCTCGGCCGGGCCCATTCCGGGGACGGGCCCGGGGTCGATCTCCACGCCCGGCACATGGCGGGGGGCCGACAGACGGGCGCGGACGGCGTCGACGAGGGCGTCGCGCACCGCGTCCACCGCGTCGCCCGGGTCCGCCGGGGGCGCGGCGACCGCCAGGGAGGCGACCGGGTCGTAGCCGGCGATCTCGCGGGCACCCGCGCGCAGGATGAGCGCGTGCCCGGGCGGAATGCGCCGTACGCCGTCGTAGGGGGTCGAGTCATGGACCGCGGCCGGTACGTCGGGGGCGGCGAGAAGGGCCGCCAGATGCCCGAAGTCCAGGTTGGCCTCGATGAGGTCCGCGAGGGGGAGCGCGGCGGTCGCGTACGCGGTGCCGCCGGCCCAGGGGGTGTGGAAGACGGGCCGCGCGCCCGCGAGATCACCGCACACCGTGATCCGGCGCCCGACCTGGACGACGGCGGTGTAGCTGCCGGACCAGGCGGTCAGATGACGCAGTGCCCCGCCCCGGGCGGCGAGCAGCCCGACGCGCAGTTCCTCGTCGGAGGCTCCGCAGATGCCGAGGACCGCGATCCGGGTCTGGGCGTCCGCCTTCACGACGCGCACCTCGTCGGGGCGCCAGTCGCCGACGGCCCACAGCGGATCGGGGTCGCCCCACAGCAGTTGGGCACCCACCGGGTGCAGGGTCTCGCCGTCGTATCCGGTGGCTCCGGCCGATCCCGGCCCGGCGGCTCCAGCGGCGGTGCTGCTCCATCCCACCAACCACCGCATCGACGCCTCCACAGGCTGTGGACAACCAGTGCACCGTACGAACGGCTCCCATGCTGCCACGAAGAATGCGCGCCGGAGGGCGTGCGCCGCGTCTTGCGCGCCCCTGAATGCGCCCTCGGGACCCCGGCGACCGGCCGGTGAACTCCCTTTCCGCCCAGGAACATCGACAAATTCCGGCGACGCGAATGCGCCCCCGGTACGCTCCCCGAAAACCCCGTTCGCGCCCTCAAGTGTGGTGGTCGGGGGCCTGATCACCCGCGAGAACCGCCGTCGGTTTTCGGCCAAATCGGCCGCAGACGGGCAGGCTTGCGCACGCTCCGTACAGGCCCGGCGCAACGCACAGTCCGGGAGGCGGAGTTCGCCTCCCGGACCGGTCCGCCGCCCGCGGGGATGGAGGCGGCGGTGTCCCCCAGCCCACTGGATCCAGTACAGCGGGCCGACCCACGCACGACCCATGGAACCCCGCCGCCCGGTGGCCGGAGAAGAGCGCACGGACAGGCGCACGGCCACACACCAGGAGCACGCCGCAACACTCCGTACTGAGGTACGGACCACAATCCCGCCATCCGGATTTAAGCCCCTTAACGCTTGGGATGCGGCGAACTACGCTGGGTTTACGAATGCCGCGCGGTTATGCCATTGCCGCGGCAGCCGTCTGTGTCGAGGGGTGGCGCATGTCCAGGGAGCAACGCGGGCCGAACGAAAAGCTCGGCGCCGTTCTCGCCCTCGCGGGAATCAGCAACGCAGGACTCGCGCGGCGCGTCAACGACCTTGGCGCCCAACGCGGGTTGACTCTTCGCTACGACAAGACGTCGGTGGCGCGCTGGGTGTCGAAGGGCATGGTGCCGCAGGGCGCCGCGCCGCACCTCATCGCCGCGGCCATCGGCCAGAAGCTCGGCCGCCCCGTACCGCTCCACGAGATCGGTCTGGCGGACGCGGATCCCGCACCGGAAGTCGGCCTCGCCTTCCCCCGGGACGTAGGACAGGCGGTGAAGTCGGCGACGGAGCTGTACCGCCTCGACCTCGCCGGGCGCCGGGCCGGCAGCGGCGGCATCTGGCAGTCGCTGGCCGGATCGTTCGCAGTGAGCGCTTACGCGACCCCTGCTTCCCGCTGGCTGATAACCCCGGCCGACAGCTCGGTGGCCCGCGACCCCGACTCCGGCGACGGGGCGGGATCACCGCTGAAGGTCGGCCACAGCGACGTCCAGAAGCTCCGGGAGGCCGCGGAGGACGCCAGGCGCTGGGACTCCAAGTACGGGGGCGGCGACTGGCGTTCTTCCATGGTGCCCGAGTGTCTCCGGGTGGAGGCGGCGCCGCTGCTGCTCGGGTCCTACTCGGACGAAGTGGGCCGTGCGCTGTTCGGGGCGAGCGCCGAACTGACGCGGCTGGCCGGCTGGATGGCCTTCGACACCGGACAGCAGGAGGCCGCCCAGCGCTACTACATCCAGGCGCTGCGCCTCGCGCGCGCGGCCGCCGACGTCCCCCTCGGGGGATACGTCCTGGCCTCCATGTCGCTCCAGGCGACCTACCGCGGCTTCGGCGACGAGGGCGTCGACCTCGCGCAGGCCGCCCTGGAGCGCAACCGCGGCCTGGCCACGGCCCGCACCATGAGCTTCTTCCGTCTCGTCGAGGCACGGGCGCACGCGCGCGCGGGTGACGCCCAGGCGGCCGGCGCCTCCCTGAAGGCCGCCGAGGGCTGGCTGGAACGTGCCCGCGACGGCGACAACGACCCGTCCTGGCTCGGCTTCTACTCCTACGACCGCTTCGCGGCCGACGCCGCCGAGTGCTACCGCGACCTCAAGGCCCCGCGCCAGGTCCGCCGCTTCACCGAGCAGGCCCTGTCCAAGCCCACCGAGGAGTTCGTGCGCTCCCACGGGCTGCGGCTGGTCGTGTCGGCGGTCGCCGAGCTGGAGTCGGGCAACCTGGACGCGGCCTGCGAGCAGGGAGTGCGGGCGGTGGAGGTAGCCGGGCGCATATCGTCGGCGCGCACCACCGAGTACGTGCGGGACCTGCTGCACCGGCTGGAACCGTACGGGGACGAACCGCGTGTGGCGGAGCTGCGGGAGCGGGCTCGGCCTCTGCTGATGGCGCCTGCGTAGGGGCGCCGCTCGGGGCCGCGGGCGGGCGTGGGTGCCCGCGGGCTCGGGCGGTGACCGGACGGGCACGGATGCGGTGGGGCCGCAGTTGTCCCGGCGCGCCCCTTTTCGGGGGCCGACGCGGCCGTGTGACCTGCGCGGTCTTCGGTTCCTCCTGGGTTTGAGGGCATTGTCAGTGGCGCAGTGCACTATCGAAACCGGGAGGTGGAGCAGGTGCGGAAGATCGCGTACGACTGCGATGTGCTGGTGATCGGCGGCGGCATCGTCGGGCTGTCGACGGCGTATGCGATCACGCGTGCCGCCCCCGGCACCCGGGTGACGGTCCTGGAGAAGGAGGCGGGCCCGGCCCGCCATCAGACGGGGCGCAACAGCGGGGTCATCCACAGCGGGATCTACTACCGCCCCGGCTCCCTGAAGGCGCGGTACGCGGCCGAGGGCGCCGCCGAGATGGTCAAGTTCTGCGCGGAGTACGGCATCGCGCACTCCGTCACGGGAAAGCTGATCGTCGCCACGGAGCGCGAGGAGCTGCCCCGCCTGCACGCACTCGTCCAGCGCGGCCGGGAGAACGGCATACCGGTGAGGGAACTGGGCCAGGCCCAGATCACGGAGTACGAACCGGAGGTGCGCGGAGTCGCGGCCATCCACGTGGGCACGACCGGGATCTGCGACTTCGTGGCGGTCGCCCGGCAGCTGGGCGAGGCGTCCGGGGCGGAGATCCGCTACGGGGCCCGGGTCGTACGGATCGACCGGCGCCCGGCACTGGGCGTCGCCGTGCGCACGGCCGACGGGACGGTCCTTCGCGCACGCGCGCTGGTCAACTGCGCCGGGCTGCACTGCGACGAGGTGGCCCGGCTGACCGGGGACGAGCCGGGCATGCGGATCGTGCCGTTCCGGGGTGAGTACTACACGCTGGCCCGGCCCGAGCTGGTGCGGGGGCTGGTGTATCCGGTGCCCGATCCGGCGTTCCCGTTCCTCGGGGTGCATCTCACACGGGGCGTCGACGGAGAGGTCCACATCGGACCGAACGCGGTCCCGGCGCTGGCCCGCGAGGGATACGGCTGGGGGGTCGTACGACCGCGGGAGGTCGGCGAGACGGTGACCTGGCCCGGGTCCTGGCGGATAGCCCGGCGGCACTGGCGGTACGGGGCGGGCGAGCTGCGGCGGTCGGTGTCGAAGGGGGCGTTCACGCAGGCGGTGCGCAGACTGCTGCCGGAGGTGCGGGCGGACGATCTCGTCCGGGCTCCGGCGGGGGTCCGTGCGCAGGCCGTGCTGCGGGACGGGACACTGGTGGACGACTTCCTGATCCGGGAGACGGCACGGGCGGTGCATGTGCTGAACGCGCCGTCGCCCGCGGCCACCGCCTCGCTGCCGATCGGCCGGGAGGTCGCGCGCCGGGCCCTGGCTGCGCTGGACCCGGACTGAGCCGCCACCCGCCACCCGCGAACCAGGACACACGCCCACCCGCGAACCAGACACACGCCCACCCGCCACCCCCGCACCGGGGCGCGCGGCCACCGCCCGCCCCCTCGACGGACCGGCCGGGCTCCGCCTCACCGGACCGGCAAGCTGTCAGCGCGTTCCCCTTAAAATTGATGCCACTGTGTCTGACTCTCTCAATTTCGCCTCCGAAGACCCCGAGGCCGCCCCCGGCGGTCGGCTTCAGCGCATCCCCGGAGCCTCCAGTGACCGCAGCCGGGCCAAGGGGGAGCCACGGTTCCCCGGCGGGCCGAAGGCCGATCCCGCGGGGTCCCACTTCGAGCGGCGGATCCGGAGCTTCCAGCCGCGACGCAGCCGGGTGACCACCGGGCAGGCGGACGCCCTGCAGCGGCTGTGGCCCCTGTGGGGCCTGGACATCGACGGACAGCGGACCGTGGACCTGACCGAGCTGTTCGGGAACACGCGGCCCGTGGTGCTGGAGATCGGCTTCGGCATGGGCGAGGCCACCGCGCGGATGGCCGCCGACGACCCGGGCACCAACATCCTCGCCGTCGACGTGCACACCCCCGGCCAGGGCAATCTGCTGGCTCTCGCCGAACGGAACCAGCTGACCAACGTCCGGGTCGCGAACGGCGACGCGATCATCCTGCTCCGCGAGATGCTCGCGCCCGACGCGCTCGACGGGCTGCGCGTCTACTTCCCCGACCCCTGGCCCAAGAAGCGCCACCACAAGCGGCGACTGATCCAGCCCGAGTTCCTCACGCTCGCCGCCGCCCGCCTCAGACCGGGCGCGCTGGTGCACTGCGCGACGGACTGGGAGCCGTACGCCGAGCAGATGCTCGAGGTGCTCACCGCGCACCCCGACTTCGAGAACACCCAGCCCGAGGGCGGTTACGCGCCACGTCCCGCATTCCGTCCGCTGACCCGTTTCGAAGGTCAGGGGCTGGACAAGGGTCATGTCGTGAACGACCTGCTGTTCCGGCGCGTACAGCACCGGGACCAGTCCTCCGCCGGCGACTGAGCGCCCCGCGGGCCCGCCGGGCACCGTCGCGGGCGGCGCCCCTGTCTCGTTAGGGTCGATTCCGTGGCCACCTGTCCCCCGTATCCGACGCGTCCCGCCGGCAACGCGGGCGAGGGCCGGCATCCGCACTGGTGGCAGCGTCGGTGGGTGCGCTACGGTGCGCCGGCCACGCTCCTGGCGCTCTCCGGCCTCGTCATCCTCGCCCTCGTGCGACAGCAGACGGGCACCGAGGGGTTCCTGGTCGGACTGGGACTCGCGGTGCTGCCCGTGCCGCTGCTGGTCGCCGCCTTCCGCTGGCTGGACCGGGTGGAACCCGGGCCCTGGCGGAACATGATCTTCGCCTTCGCCTGGGGAGCCTGCGCGGCCGCGCTCATCGCGATCGTCGCGAACAGCTTCGCGACCCGGTGGATAGCCACCGCGACCGCCGACCCGCACAGCGCCGACACACTGGGCGCGACCCTGATAGCGCCGATCGTCGAGGAGTCCGCGAAGGCGGCGGCCGTGCTGCTGGTCTTCCTCTTCCGCAGACGCGACTTCACCGGGATCGTGGACGGGGTGGTGATAGCCGGGGTTACCGCGACCGGCTTCGCCTTCACCGAGAACATCCTCTATCTGGGCACGGCCTTCGGCACGGACCAGCTCAGCGGTGGGCGGGGCCTCGCCTCCGTGACCGCCGCGACCTTCTTCGTCCGGGTGGTGATGGCGCCCTTCGCGCATCCGCTGTTCACCGTGCTCACCGGCATCGGGTTCGGTGTCGCGGCGATGTCGGCGGAGCAGCGACGGGCACGCCGTGTCCTGCTGCCGCTGGGCGGGCTGCTGCTCGCCATGGGCATGCACTCGATGTGGAACGGATCCTCGTCGTTCGGCGAGTACGGGTTCTTCGCGGTGTACGCGTCCTTCATGGCGCCCGCGTTCGCCCTGCTGACCTGGCTGGTGATCTGGACACGGCAGCGGGAGCTGCGGACGGTGCGGGAGGAGCTGCCGGCGTACGCGGCCACCGGGTGGCTGGGGCCGGCGGAACCGTTCGTACTCGGCTCCATGCGGGCGCGGCGGCTGGCCCGGCAGTACGCGCGGCAGCATGTCGGGAAGGCGGCGGCGCGCTCGGTCGCGGAGTACGAGGCGTACGCGACGTCACTGGCGTTCCTGCGGCACCGGGGGCGCCGCGGCCGGGCGGGAGCCGACTTCGTCGCACGGGAGGGTGAGCTGCTCTCCGCACTGTGGGCGCGGCGTGCGGTGGCACGGCCGGCCCTGGCGCACGCGGCGCGCACGACGGCGCCGATGCCGTTGCCGGTCTGGCCCGGGTACGGGTACGGCTACGGACATGTCCCGTGGTACCCGGCGCCGCGTTACGGACCGACGACGCCGTATCCCGCGTATCCCGCGTATCCCGCGTACAACCCCTATCAGCCGTAGAAACTCTGTCGGCCGTGGAGCCGCGGGCTGTCCCCGGGGGACAGCCCGCACCGGATGATTACGCGGACGCCTCGGTCAGCCTGGCCAGGTCCTTCTCCGTCAGGGTCAGGTCCGCCACCGCCAGCAGCGCGGGCAGCTGTTCCACCGTGCGGGCGGAGGCGATCGGCGCCGCGACCGTGGGCTGGGCCGCGAGCCAGGCCAGGGCCACCGTCGGGATCTGTGCGTCCCGCTCCTGCGCGACCTCGTCGAGAGCCGCGAGCACCCGTCGGCCGCGCTCGGTCTCCAGGTGCTTGCCCGCGCCCTGCGCGCGCGCCGAGTCCACGGTCGTGCCCGGCCGGTACTTGCCGGTCAGGAAGCCGGACGCGAGGGAGTAGTAGGGGACGGCCGCCAGGCCCGCGCGGGCCGCGACGTCCTGCAGCGGGCCCTCGTAGGTGTCCCGCGAGACCAGGTTGTAGTGCGGCTGGAGCGCCACATAGCGGGCCAGGTTCTCGCGCTCGGAGAAGTCGAGGGACGCCTGCAGGCGCTCGGCGGAGATGTTGGAGGCGGCGATGGCGCGCACCTTGCCCGCCTTCACCAGGTCGTCGAGCGCGCCGATGATCTCCTCCACCGGTACCTCGGGCTGGTCGAAGTGCGTGTAGTAGAGGTCGATGTAGTCGGTGCCCAGGCGGCGCAGGGACGCGTCGGCCGCGGCCTTGATGTTGGCGGCGCCCAGCCCCTTGTACTCGGGGTGCTGGCTGACCTTGGTCGCGATGATCACGTCGGAGCGGTTGCCGCGCGCCGCGATCCACTTGCCGATGACGGTCTCGGACTCGCCGCCCTTGTTGCCGGGCGCCCACGCCGAGTAGACGTCGGCCGTGTCGACGAAGTTGCCGCCGGCCGCCGTGTAGGCGTCGAGCACGGCGAAGGACTGCGCCTCGTCGGCGGTCCAGCCGAAGACGTTGCCACCGAGGGAGAGGGGGAAGACCTCGAGGTCCGAGGAGCCGAACTTGCGAAGGGAAGTCATGCTGTACTTCAGCGCTCGATCCGGAAGATCTTATTCCGGTCGAAGCTGTCCGCATGGGGGAATTCCGGCCTGCTGGGCCCGGCCGGGAGGGGCGCACACGCGCCTGACCGGCAGCCCTGACGTCGGGGGGATGTCGCCAGGACCGCCGGAGTTCAGGTGGTGACCCGCGCCGGGAAGCGGGGCGGGGACCCGGATGTCAGGGATTGACGCCCTTGCTCTGCAGCCACGCCATCGGGTCGATCGCGCTGCCGCCGCCCGGGTGGACCTCCAGGTGCAGATGCGGCCCGGTGACGTTGCCGGTCGCGCCCACGCGGCCGATGACGTCGCCCGTGGAGACCTTCTGGCCGACGCTGACGCTGATCGACGACTGGTGGCAGAACCACAGCTCGGTGCCGTCGTCGAGGGTGAGGACCGTGCGGTAGCCGTACGAGCCCGCCCAGCCCGCCTGGGTGACGGTGCCGCTGTGGATGGCCTTGATGAGCGTGCCCGTGGGGGCGGCGAAGTCGAGGCCGGTGTGGTAGCCGGAGGACCACATGGCGCCGGCGTCACCGAAGCGCGAGGTCAGGGTGTACGAGGAGGTCGGCAGCGTGAACTGCTTGGCCAGTTCCGCCAGTCGGGCGGCCTCGGCCTTCTTCTTGACCTCCGCAGCCACCGCCTTCCTGGCGGTGTCCTGGGCCTTGGCCGCCGCTGCGGCGGCCTTCTTCGTGGCGGCGTCCTGGGCGGCCTGTGCGGCCGCCGCGGCGATCCGGTCCTGCTGGGACTCGGCCTGCTGCATGATCCGGCTGCGCAGCGCCTCACCCGCGTCCTTGGTGCCCGCGACGGCGTCGGTGGTGCTCACACCGGCGGCGCTCAGGGCGGTGGCGGAGCCCTCGGGGGCGCTGGTGTCCTCGCCGATGAGCTCCTTGGCCGAGTGGGTGACCGAGGAGAGGTCGGGGAGGGATATGGACACCGGCGGCTTGCCGGTCTGCGCGGTGGCCATGCCACCCGCGCCGACCGCGGCCATCACGCCGACGCCGAGAACGGTGGAGCTGCGGGCGAGTCCGCCGCCGCGCTGCCTGGTGACGCGGTGCCGACCGCGGACGGGGCGGACGGAGTCCTCGGTGGGATTCCACTCCTCCCAGGGGCCCTCGTCGGGGCGGGGCGCGAACCCGATGGTCTGCGTGCCGCTCGGGGCGAACGAGGTGCTCTCGGCAGGCCGGTTGGACGCCACGTGGGCGCACTCCTTTCCTTCCGTTTCGCCTACCGGGTTAGCTGACGGGTTCGGAGGGGAAGGTCTCCTACGCGCGTATACCGACCGTTTTCACACGGCGATATCCGCTCGATTCACCCCAAGGTGGTGGTTCCCCGGCTCCCTTGCGGGATTCGGCACACGCGCACGGAGCCGCCTCTGGTGACGGCTGGGACGACCGCGCTGCGTTATCGAACGTTAATAGACGTCGGGCCCGGATTCCAAGCTGTTCGGACAGATCATTAACGCTTCTGGCCAGGACTTTAATGACAGGATCGGCGTAAAACGGGCGAGTTGACCGCACCTCACCCGCACCACCGGTTCTGACTCTGCGTCAGTTGTTATCAAAAGCGGGCCGCCCACTCACTCACCGTGACAACGCCCGGACGTTCAGCGGCGGTTGGCCCTCGACGGGTTCAGCGGTGCTCGGACCGGCGCACGGCGAGCAGCGCCATGTCGTCCGTCGCCTGGCCGCCGGTGTGGCGGGCGACGTCCTCCGTGACGGCGGCGAGCACGGCGCCGGGGGTGGGCAGAACCCGCCCGGCGAGGCGGCGGGCCGGGTCGTAGAACTCGCCGCGCGCGTCCCGTGCCTCCGAGACGCCGTCCGTGAAGAAGAGCAGCGTCGAACCGGGCGGGAAGTCCCACTTCTCCGCGCCGTCGGGCCCAGGGGCGAGATCGCCCATGCCGAGCGGCAGCGCCGGCTCGCGGGCCTCCAGTTCGCGCAGGGTGCCGTCCGGGAGCAGCAGCAGGGGGGCGGGGTGCCCCCGGTCGACGATCCGGACGACGCCCTCCTCCCCGTGCGGGATCTCCGCGAGGACCGCGGTGGTGAACTCCTCGTCGCTGTCGGGGCCGTCCCGGCGGATGCCCTCGCGCGACAGCGCCCGCTCCAGGCGCCGGGCGACGGCCTCCAGCGTGGCCTCCTGCTCGGCCGCCTCCCGGAAGGCGCCGATCACCACGGCGACCGCGGCCACGGCACCCGTCCCCTTGCCCCGCACGTCCCCGACCACGAGCCGTACACCGTGCGGTGAGTCCTGGACGGCGTACAGGTCGCCGCCTATGTAGGCGTCGGCCTGCGCGGCCTCGTACCGGGCGGCGATCCGTAGCCCCCCGATCCGCGCGGGGGGCTCGGGCAGTACGGCGCGCTGGGCGGCCTCGGCGATCCGGCGGGCGGAGGCGAGGCGCGCGTCGTTGCGGCGTACGAGCACATTGATCAGCACGGCGGGTACGGCGGCCGCGGCGGTGGTGACCGCCTCGGTGGCCGCGCCGGACGCCCCGAGCCCGAGGTGCACGGCCAGAACGGCGGCGAGGGCCGCGGTGCCGGTGACGACGGTGGCGCGCAGCGAGTGCAGGGGCGCGGCGACGAGCGGGGCGGCGGTGAAGAGGGGGACGGCCGGGAAGACGGACGGGGTCAGCCGGCCGCAGCAGACGCCGAGGCCGATGAGCAGTGCGGGCAGGGCCCGCAGAAACGCCCGCGCGTACGAACTCCGCCGGCTCTCCGCCGGGCCGGGCTCCGGGGGACGGACGTGCCCGGGGCCGGCGCCCGGCGGGCGGGCGTCCGTCGTCCCCCCGTCGTCGGACCCGGTGCCCGGCGACCGGACGTCCTCGGATCGAACGTGCGGCCGGCTGTCGGACTGATCATGGGGTCGGCCCTCGGGTCGGCCACCGCGCCGACCGTGGGTTCGTCCGTCGGCCCGATCGTCGGGCCGTGCGCTGTCCTTCGGGGAAGGACGCACGGCCGGGCCGCTGCTGGTGCGGTCGTACGGGATGCCGCTCCCCTCGTACGGAGTTCCGGGTCCTGGCCCGCTGCCCTGCTCGTCGCACGGCGCCTCGATCCGCCACGCGCCTCCTCGCTGAACCACCCGTCCAGGCTTCACGCAGGACGGGCGAGGGGCGACCGCTGTGGGCCGACCGGCGTACACACCCTGTGGACGGGGATAGGAGAGGCCCCGGACGGGAAGGGGAGCAGTGGGTGAAGAGCACAGAAAAAACCGAGGGCCGGAACCCTTTCGGATTCCGGCCCTCGGCCTTCAGTAGCGGGGACAGGATTTGAACCTGCGACCTCTGGGTTATGAGCCCAGCGAGCTACCGAGCTGCTCCACCCCGCGTCGGTGATTCCAGTGTACGCCATGCGCAGGACACGAAGCACACAGGTTTACGTCCACAGGGCTTCACCACCGTTCTCCGGCCGTCAGCGGCCTCCGTCCGGGGACAGCAGATGGGCGTTCGGGGCCTTGGCCCGCTCCTCGTACTCGGGCAGCACCACCACATCCGCCCCCTCTGACGTCAGCAGACCGTTGCCGTCCGCCGCCGCCACGAACGTGTCCGGTTCACGCCAGGACGTGACCACCCGCCGCACCCCGGCGTCGAGGATCAGACGGGCGCACGGCGCGGGCCGGGAGGCGCGGCGGGCGCACGGCTCCAGGCTGCTGTAGACCGTCGCGCCGGCCAGTCGCGGATCCGCCGGGTCCAGCTTCGCCAGGGCCGCCTCCTCCGCGTGCACCACCGGGTCCCCGCCCTCCCGGGAGTGCCCCCGGGCCAGCTCCGTCCCGTCGGCCGCGACGATCACCGCACCCACGCTGAAGGCCGTCCGGGAGGGCGGGCACTGCGCCGCCAGCTCGCACGCGGTCTCCAGCCAGCGCCGGTCCGCGGCCGAGGCCGACCTGCCGGTGCCGGGCGCGGCGGGCGCGTAGCGCATCAGCACGACGTCCCCGACCGGCCGCGTCTCCAGCAGCCGCATCCGTCCCGGCGGGTACGCCCCCGGCCCGAACATCCGCGGCGCGTCGGGCTGCCCCACGACCAGTGGCGCGAGGACGAGCTGGAGCTCGTCCGCGAGGCCCTGCTGCAACAGCTGTGTGTGCACCTGGCCGCCGCCCTCGACCATCAGCCGGCCCACGCCCTTGACGTCACCGAGGTGAGCGAGCACGGCGCGCCACTCCACATCGGGGCCGAGCGCGACCACGTCCACGTCCGCCGGCAGCAGCCCGCTCAGCCGCTCCGCACCCTTGTCCGTGGTGTAGAGCGCCTTCGCGCCCCCCGTGTGCCAGAAAAGGGCGTCCGGGTCGAGGTCACCGGACGCGCTGACCGCGACCTTCAGCGGGTACTCCGGCCGGCCGGCGCGAACCCGGGCCGCGCGCCGCTCCTCGGAGTAGACCAGCAGCCGCGGGTTGTCGGTGCGCAGCGTGCCCGCGCCGACGAGGATCGCATCGCTGCCCGCCCGCACCTCGTCGACCCGGTCGAAGTCCTCCGGTCCGGACAGCAGGAGCCGCTCGGGGCCGGTGTCGTCCAGGAAACCGTCGAGGGAGACGGCGGCGGACAACAGGACGTAGGGCTGGGCCATGGGGGTGCACTCCAGGGGTCGAAGAGCGAGGGACGAGGGCGGAGCAGGAGTCGGGGGCCAGAGATGTCCGGGGCGGGTCCCGCCGCGTGGCCAGGATGCGCCGTGGCGGGGCCGGAGGTCCAGATCCCACGGGGGCGCCGGATCTTGTTTCAACTTTAAAACAATAACTACACTGGACACATGACGACCCGCTGGCTCACCCCCGAGGAACTGCGCGCCTGGCGCGCTTACCTCGCCGCGTCATGGCTTCTGGAGGACGTGATCGACCGGCAGCTCCAGCAGGACGCCGGCATGCCGCATCTGTACTACTCCGTCCTCGCCAACCTCTCCGACGCGCCCGGCCAGCAGATGCGGATGACCGATCTCGCGGAGACGTTGAAGATCACGCGCAGCCGGCTGACCTACGTCGTCACCCGCCTGGAGAAGGACGGCACGGTCCGCCGCGAGGGCTGTCCCACCGACCGGCGCGGCAGTATCGCGGTCCTCACGGACGCGGGCGCGGCACTCCTGGAGCGCTCGGCGCCGGGCCATGTCGAGACGGTCCGCGCCGCCGTCTTCGACCACCTCACGCCTGAGCAGGTGACCCAGCTGGAAGCGATCTCCACCCGGATCACGGAGGCGCTCCAGGGCGGCGAGGAGCGGCCCGTGTGCGACGGACTGCCGTGGCGCCGGCGCTCGTCCGGGGCGGCGGAGTGACCTGAGCGACCGGACCCGGTCGCCCGAAATTGCTTGAATTTTAAAGCGAGCGCGCGTTAGAGTCTCCGACCGAGGTTGTGCTTCAAATCTGAAGCATGGGGCGCATCCTCCGTACCCGCAACCGCCGGCCCGGAGAAGGACAACATGCGCGACTCACATGACGACGCCACCGCATCCAGTGACAGCAGCGAACCGACCCGTCTCCCCACCGACCTCCCCACCGCCGCAGATGCCGCCGCCACGGTCCGTACCCGCGTGACGGTCCCGCTCCGCTTCGGCGACGGCTACACGGTCACCGCCGACCTGGTCACCTTCCACGGCCTCGTCGACGGCCAGGAACATGTGGCCGTGCTCCTGGGCGAGCCCGCCGCCGACCGCCCGCCGCTGGTGCGGCTGCACTCCGAGTGCCTGACCGGCGACGTCTTCGGCTCGGCCCGCTGCGACTGCGGACCCCAGCTGCGTGAGGCGGTCGAGCGCATCGCCGACCGGGGCGGCGTCCTGCTGTACCTCCGTCAGGAAGGCCGTGGCATCGGCCTCTACAACAAGCTGGACGCCTACGCCCTCCAGGACCAGGGTCTGGACACCTACGAGGCGAACGCCGCGCTCGGCCTGCCGGAGGACGCCCGCGACTACACGGCCGCCGGGCAGATGCTGCGCGCCCTCGGCATCGACACCCTGGACCTGCTGTCCAACAACCCCGACAAGGCCGCCCAACTGCGCGGCCTGGGCCTGACGGTCACCCGCCACGTCCCCACGGGCGTCTTCACCACGGCGCAGAACGTCCGCTACCTGCGCGCCAAGGTCGTCCACACCCAGCACACCCTGCCCCTCACGGAGCTGACGGCGGGCTGACCCACCTCGGACACGTACACGAGCCTGCTCAGACTCGTCCGAGCCGAGCACACCGCGCTCACCCACGGACCCGAGAACGCGACAGCGCCCGAGCCGACCGAAGCCGACCCGGGCGCCGCGTAGCAGGTCAGAGGGGGGAGACCCCTCTCCCGCAGCCGTAGGCCCTGTGGGACTCGAACCCACAACCAATGGATTAAAAGTCCACTGCTCTGCCAATTGAGCTAAGGGCCCAGGCGGTGTTGCCTCCCCGAGCATAGCCGGACGAGGCCGTCTCGTAGATCGGGTATCGGGGAGCCGGGCCGGAAGTGGGCCGTGCGGGTGCCGGAAGGGCTACGGATCGACCGGTTCGGGGGAGCCGGCGCGGGCGGCCTCGCGGGCGAGGGTGCGCTCGTGCTGGGGGTTGAGGAACCAGTGCCGGGCCGAGGCCAGCCACCAGGTCGCGGCGAAGCCGAGGACGACGAGGACGGCGACCGGCGCGTAGTTGAACGTCCCCCAGGTGACCGGGGAGACCTGCGGGAGCATGAAGAGCACCGTGATGACCGCGACCCACACCACCGACACCACCCCGATCGCCTGCGACCAGCGGCCCAGATGCCAGGGCCCGCGCTCGAAGGCGTCACCCCTGCGTACCCGCAGCAGGGTCGGGATGACATAGGCGATGTAGAGGCCGATCACCGCGATCGAGGTGACCGCCGCGTACGCCGTGACGTTGATCAGGTACGGCAGCCCCAGGACCAGCGCCCCGAGCGCCGCCAGCCACACCGCCGCCACCGGGGTGCGGGTGCGCGGGCTGACCGTGTGCCACACCTGCGAGAGGGGCAGTGCGCCGTCGCGCGAAAAGGCGTAGATCATGCGGCTGTTGGCCGTCACCGAGGCCATCCCGCAGAACAACTGCGCACCGATCACCACGAGCAGCAGCAGCTTGCCGGTGGTCGCGCCGAGGGCGTCCAGCAGGATCTGGGCGGGCGGCGCGCCGGTCGGGGACGTGCGCTCCCCGTCGTAGGACTGGATGGCGAAGGTGAAGCCCAGGAGCAGGACGAAGCCCGCCACCCAGGACGTCCAGATGGAGCGGACGATGCCCTTCGGGCCGGCCGTGGAGGCGTTGTGCGTCTCCTCCGTCATATGGGCGGAGGCGTCGTAGCCGGTGAAGGTGTACTGGGCCATCAGCAGGCCCAGCAGGACGACGTAGCCGCTGCTGCTCCAGCCGGTGTTGTTCACGAACCGCGTGAACACGAAGGACGCCGACTGGTGGCGGTCCGGTACGAACGCCAGCGCGCCGACGATCACTCCGACCCCCAGCACGTGCCACCACACGCTGACGCTGTTGAGCAGGGCGACGATCCGCACGCCGAAGGTGTTCAGCAGGCCGTGCAGAACCAGGATCGCCGCGAAGAGCAGGACCGTGCGGCCGGGCGTGACCTCGAAGGCGAACTGGAGATTGAGGTAGGCGCCGAGGAAGGACGCGGCACCGAAGTCGATGCCCGCCGTCACCGCCACCTGGCCCAGCACGTTGAACCAGCCCGTGAACCAGGCCCAGGCGGCGGCCGAGCGCCGCGGCGCGAGCTGGTGGGCCCAGAAGTACAGGCCCGCCGAGGTCGGGTAGGCCGAGCAGATCTCGGCCATCGACAGGCCGACGAACAGGGTCATCAGTCCTACGGCCACCCATCCCCAGGTGATCACGGCGGGGCCGCCGGTGTTCATGCCGAAGAGATAGAGCGTCAGACAGCCGGAGAGGACGGAGATGATCGTGAAGGAGACCGCGTAGTTGGAGAACGCCGACATCCGCCGGGCGAGCACCTGGGTGTAACCGAGCTGGGCCAGCCGCTCTTCGTCGGACGGCCCTGTCGGTCGTACGTCATTTGTCATGCACCCAGCGTTTCCCCGAACGAGGGCGTGACATGCGCCACAGGCTCGGTGCTGTGGCCAAGAGTCGCCGTCCGGACGTCCGGGGAACGACCCGGGGATCCCCGTGGACGGGGCCGTGGAGGCGGAAAGCGGAAAGCGCCGCGCCCCCGGCCCGGATCGGGGCGGGGGCGCGGCGCTCAGGTGCCTGTGTCGGGGTCAGCCGATGCCTTGCGTCAGCCGTTGCGCTTCCAGCGCGGCTTGTCGTCACGACGGCCGAAGCTGCCCGTGCCGCGGTGCTCGTCACGACGGCCGAACGGACGGTCATGGCCGCCGGGGCGGAAGCCGGGGCGGTCACCCTGGCGGTCACGGTTGAACGGGCGGTCGCTGCCACGGTGTCCGCCACGCTCGTCGCGCCGGTCGAACGAACGGCGCTCGCCACCGTCCCGGCGGAAACCGCCACGGTCGTCACGGCGCTCGAAGGAACGGCCGCCACGGTCGTCACGGCCACCCCGCTCGTCACGGCCGCCACGGTCGTCACGGCGGTCACGGTCGAACGGGCGACGGTCACGGTCGCCGTCCC
>NZ_JBIAXT010000037.1:0-56635 GCF_042896945.1 Streptomyces sp. NPDC001222 | reverse complement strand
CGTCCCGACGGAAACCACCGCGGTCGTCACGACGCTCGAACGAACGGCCACCCCGGTCACCGTCACGACGGTCGAAACCACGGTCCCGGTCACGGTCGCGATTGAAGCCGCCACGGTCGTCACGGCGGTCACGGTCGAACGGGCGACGGTCACGGTCGCCGTCCCGACGGAAACCACCGCGGTCGTCACGACGCTCGAACGAACGGCCACCCCGGTCACCGTCACGACGGTCGAAACCACGGTCCCGGTCACGGTCGCGGTTGAAGCCGCCACGGTCGTCACGGCGGTCACGACGCTCGTACGACGAGCCCGCCGGACGCTCCGTGCGCTCGCCCTGCTGGACCCGCTCGACGTCCTGTGCGGTCGGCTGCTCCGGCACGGAGACCTCGGCGGTCTGCGCCTCGACGGCCTCCGACGCCTCGGCGGAGACGGTGTCCTGCCGGTCCGCCGCCGCGGCGGCGGCCACCGCCGCCTCCGGGTCCTCGCCGCGCTCACGGGCGGCCCGGGCGACCAGCCGGTCGGCCTCCTCGCGCAGCTCGGCCGCGCGCCGCGTGGCACGCTCCAACTGCTTGGTGAGGTGCGTGACTTCACGCTCGGCCTGCTGCGCCGCGTTCCCGGCCGACTCGGCCTGGACCTCGGTCATGGAGCGGGCGCCGGTGATCTCGGCGACCTCGGGGTCGAACGCGGCCCCGCCCTGGATGATGTGGCGCGAGGCGTCGACGCCCGCGTCCTCCATCAGCCGGAAGATCTGGCGCCGCTGGTGCGGCAGGGAGAGGGAGACCACCGTGCCGGTGCGTCCGGCACGCGCCGTACGGCCGGCGCGGTGCAGGTAGTCCTTGTGGTCCCCGGCCGGGTCCACGTTGAGCACGAGGTCGATGCCGTCGACGTGGATGCCACGGGCCGCGACGTCCGTCGCGACGAGCACGTTGACGTACCCGTCCTTGAAGTCGGCCAGCGTCCGGGTGCGCGCGCCCTGGGTCATGCCGCCGTGCAGCGCGTCCGCCTTCGCACCGGCGTCACGCAGCTGCTCGGCCACGCGGTCGGCGCCGAGCTGCGTGCGCACGAAGATGATGGTCCGGCCCTTGCGGGAGGCGATCGCGGCGGTGACCGGGGCCTTGTCCTTGGGCTTCACGATCAGGATGTGGTGCGACATGGTCGTCACGGCACCCTGGGCGGCGTCGACCTCGTGGCTCACCGGGTCGGTGAGGTAGCGGTCGACGAGCGTCTGGATCTCGTTCTCCATGGTGGCGGAGAAGAGCATGCGCTGGCCGCCGGCGGGCACCTGGTCGAGCAGCTCGGTGACCTCGGGCAGGAAGCCCAGGTCGGACATCTGGTCGGCCTCGTCGAGCACGGTGATCTGCACGTCCTCGAGGGAGCACGCGCCGCGGTTGATGATGTCGCGCAGCCGGCCCGGGGTGGCGACCAGGATGTCCACGCCGCGCTCCAGGGCGTAGATCTGGTTGCCCATGGAGGTGCCGCCGCAGACGACCTTCATCTTCAGGCCGAGGACGTCGCCGTAGGGCTGGAGCGCGTCGGCCACCTGCATGGCCAGCTCACGCGTCGGGGTGAGGATGACCGCCCGCGGCTTCTTCTTCTCGGTGTGCCCGCCGGCCAGGGTGGCGAGCGTCGGCAGACCGAAGGACAGCGTCTTGCCGGAGCCCGTGCGGCCACGGCCGAGGATGTCCTTGCCGACCAGGGCGTCCGGGATGGTCGCGGCCTGGATCGGGAAGGGGACGGTGACGCCGTTCTGCGCGAGCTTGCGGACGACGCCCTCGGGGAGACCGAGATCCGCGAAGGTGATCTCGGGAGCGGTGTCCTTGTCCTCGGTCTCCTCGGACAGGACGACGTGTTCAGTGGTGGAAACAGACATGCGAAATGCGAACCTTCCGGAGTTCACGGCACGCGCCCAAACATCCGTGAAGTCGCATTCGACCGCCTCGATGCGGTCCGGCCACGGCAGGGGAGAGTACGCGCCACACGCGGCGCGTCTTTTAAGGCGCCGGGCAAATGGGATCAAACGATCTACCACCATACGCACCCGCACCCACCAAGTGCAAACCGAATCCCTTCCACCCCGGGTGACCCTCACCACATGGACCGTCCGGGCGGACGTGAGCCCCGGTCAGACCCGCGCCGTCCCGGCATCGAGGGCCCGTTCACGGACCAGCAACTGGGCGGACTGCTGTGCCGAGGAAGAGGGATCCACGGTCGACGGAGTCGGTGACGGCGGATTGGGCTCGCTGGTCGGCGACGGCTCCTCGGTGGGGGTGGGGGTGGGGACTCCGCCCGCCGGGTCGGTCGGTGCCGCGCCCCCGCTGCCGCTGCCCGTCGACTGCCCGCCGCTCGGCTTGGGGTCCTTGGCCCCGGCGCCGTGCCCCGACGCCGATGCGGAGGGCGAGCCGGAGGCGTCCTTGCCGGACTTCTCCGACTTCGACGCACCGCCCTTGGCCGCCGCGCCGTCCAGGTCCCCGCCGCGGCCCTTGCCCCACGCCGATCCCCCGTCCGGGGCGCCCACGCCGTGGCGGCCCGCCGAGTGCGACGGCGTAGGGCTCCCCGCGTCGTCGCCCACGCTCACACAGCCGGCGGCCGCGGCGATGGCGATCGCCGTGGCGGCCAGACGGACGGATACGTAACAGGCGCGCACGGGCAGCCACCTCCGGGGCGGAGAGAGAAGTCCCCCTGCCCAACTCCCTTCACCCGCAAGAGGACACGCGCCGCGCGCGGAGAGCGTCACACGTCACAGCGAGGCAAGGGGCGAGACACGCACGAACGGGACCGCATACCGACCGCATCCGGGCATTCCACCGCGACCCGCGCCCCGCACTCACGCCGGCGTACCCCCGGCCTCGCCGCACCCTCGGGCGCGCCCCCGGCTCAGCCGTATCCCAGCGCGTGCAACCGGGCGTCACCGATCCCGAAGTGGTGCGCGATCTCGTGCACCACCGTCACCTCGGTCTCCGCGACCACGTCCTCCCGCGTCTCGCACATCCGCAGGGTCGGTCCGCGGTAGATCGTGATCCGGTCCGGCAGTACGCCCGCGTACCACTCCCCGCGGTCGGTCAGCGGAGTGCCCTCGTACAGCCCGAGCAGCTCGGGATCGTCGGCCGGCGGCTCGTCCTCGACGAACACCGCCACGTTGTCCATCAGCCGCGTCAGCTCAGGCGGGATACGGTCGAGCGCCTCGGCGACCAGCTCCTCGAACTCCTCGCGCGTCATCTCCAGCACAGGGCCATTGTCCGGTACGACACCCTCGGAGGTCAGGCGTCGGGCGCCCCGCATATCGACCCGCCGATCTGGGCATACGGCACCAATGGTCCGTGTCCGTCTCGTCCCCCGGGTGCCCACCACCGTCCGGAACCGCATACGAAGGGCACCCGGCACCCTCGCCAGGTACTACCGCTCGCTCCGCCCCCACCCCACCGCCGAACTCGTCCCCCAGCCGCACCCCTGGCTCCGGGCGCTCGGCATGGTCGCCGTCGTCCTCCTCGGCACCTGGCTCGGCCTGCTGGTCGTGGGCGACGTACGCGTGCCGGTCGGGCCCGTGAACACCACCATGGCCCTGCGTCCCTCGCTGGCCGGCGGCACGAAGATCAATATCTCTCCGCTCGGCGCGCTGCGGCTGGACAGCCACGAGGCCCCCGTCCGTCTCGACGTCAACGTCGACCAGCTCGACCCGGTCCGCGCCCAGGCCCTCGTCGACCACCCGGAGCGGATCTCGGGGCTCCAGCAGGAGATCACCCAGGATGTCGAGCACGGGACACTGGACCTGGCCGTCCGCTCCTGTGTGGCGGTGGTCGCCGGCGCCGGCGCGCTGGGCCTGGTCGTCTACCGCCGCCCCCGCCGGGCCCTGGCAGCCGGCGGTCTGGCGCTCGCGCTGCTCGCCGCCTCGGGCGCGACGGCGTACGCCACCTGGAACCCCAAGTCGGTCCTCGAGCCGAAGTTCTCCGGACTGCTGTCCTCGGCGCCCTCCCTGGTCGGCAACGCCCGGAGCATCGTCACGGAATTCGACGTCTACCAGAAGGAGTTGGCCCGCCTGGTGACGAACGTGACAAAGCTGTACGACGTCACCTCGACCCTCCCGGCGTACGAGCCCGACCCGACGACCATCCGGGTCCTGCACGTCTCCGACATCCACCTCAACCCGGCGAGCTGGAAGATCATCGCGTCCCTGGTACGGCAGTACGACGTCAACGTGATCGTCGACTCGGGCGACACCATGGACCACGGCTCGGCGGCGGAGAACGGCTTCCTGGACCCGATCGCGGATCTGGGCGCCCCGTACGTCTGGGTCCGGGGCAACCACGACTCGCGCACCACCCAGCACTACCTGGAGCACATCAAGAACGTGCACGTCCTGGACGACGGCAGGGCGATCTCGGTCGCGGGCGTGCGCTTCGCGGGGATCGGCGACCCGCAGTTCACCCCCGACCGGTCCGTGGAACCGGGCGGTGACCGCGCCGAGGAGCTGGCGGGCGCGCGCCTGGCCTCCGCCCTGCGCGACCAGAAGGCCGCGGGGACGCCCGTCGACTTGGCGATCGCCCATGAGCCCACGGCCGCCCGGCAGACGGACGGCGAGGTGCCTATGGTTCTGGCCGGCCATCTGCACCACGAGGGGATGGAGATCATGCGGTACGGCACCCGGCTTCGTATCGAGGGCTCCACGGGCGGCAGCGGGCTGCGCGCGGTCGAGCGCCAGTACCCGGCACCCATCGAGGCCTCGATCCTCTATCTGGACCGGGACACCCGTCGGCTCCAGGCGTGGGACGAGATCAGGCTCGGCGGCCTGGGGGAGACGACGGCGGAGGTGACCCGCCACCTGGCCAAGGAGAACGCGCCGGGCGCCGCCCCGTCCCCCGGCGCGGCATCCCCGGAAACCTCACCCGCAGACCGCTCCAGTCCAGCTCCCAGCCGCTCCGGCACCGCCCCGAGCCGGTCCGCCGCGGGCCCGAACCGTTCCGGCGCGCGCCTCTCGCCGAGCGCCCCCTAAACCGTTTTGGCGAACCCTCGCCCGATCCCATATGCTTCTCACGTCCCCGACGCGCTGAGAAGCGCCCAGGCGGGCCGATAGCCCTCATCGTCTAGCGGCCTAGGACGCCGCCCTTTCAAGGCGGTAGCACGGGTTCGAATCCCGTTGGGGGCACGCAACACCATGTGCGACACTGTCGTACACAAAGCTTGGTCCTGTGGAGCAGTTTGGAGTGCTCGCCACCCTGTCAAGGTGGAGGCCGCGGGTTCAAATCCCGTCAGGACCGCTGAGGTTTCACGTGAAACCTCGTGGCTGGGTAGCTCAGTTGGTACGAGCGTCCGCCTGAAAAGCGGAAGGTCGCCGGTTCGACCCCGGCCCCAGCCACAACGGCCCCTCACCAGGGCTTGAGCCCCTCTCCAGTACGACTGGAGAGGGGCTCTTCCGTGTGCCGGAGAGCGATGGCAGGGGATCATCCCCGAAGGGCCGGGCACTGTGAGCGCTGCCGGCCGAGGTGGCCCAGCAGACGGTCGAGTACGTGTGGGTTGCCCGGCAGCGCGAAGTGGTCCACGCCCGGGTTGTCGGTGAGGCCGAAGCGGTGGCAGGGCATGGCCCGCCAGACCAGCACCGCCTCGTTGGTGATGTCCTCCTGGTTGCCGTCTCCGTCCCGGTTCAGGAACTGGCCGGGCCGCACGACCTGCCCCACCGACAGGTTCGGCAGACGTGCGCCCACCGTGGTGGCGAGACCTGATCCCCGCTCCGCGTACACATCGACGTCGGGGAAGGACCGCACGTCGGCGAACTTGACGAAGCCGATGTAGTGGCCGGCGATCTCCCTGGCCACCGGCAGACCCGCGTCGGCGAACAGTTTCGGATAGTCGCGCGGCGTGTAGCTGCGGCCGGTCGAGGTGTCCTGGACGACGACCTCACGGCTCCCGAAGACCTTCGGGTCCGAGGCGCTCATGTAGCTGGACGGCGCGCTCAGGTACAGGCGTGCACTGCTCTCGGCGTTCTCCCTGGTCGTCGGATAGCTGAAGTCCTGGACGTTGAGCCCGCTGAACAGGACCGGGTACAGCAGGCCCTGCCCCGGGAAGTTGCCCGCGATCGGGGTGAAACCCTGGATGTACCTGTCCCGCCAGGCACGCGACACATGGGTGAGCAGGTACTGGGCGTAGAGCGGTCCGTTCGAGTGGCCGATGAGGTGGACCGGGCGGTTGCCGTTGTCCCGGTAGGTGGCCTCGATGAGTTCCCGGGTCCGCCGAAGGAAGCCGCCCATGTCCGGAGTGAGCCGGGCGTCGTAGCCGGCGACGCGGATGTCGGCGTCCCGCCGGTAGCCCCGGGCCTCCAGCGCCCGGTAGAGCGGCTCGTAGAAGGGCGCGCTGCCCGTTCTGCCGTAGTCGACGAGCCGGACCTCGACCCCGGGCACGTTCGAGAAGCGCGAGGCCATCGGTTTCGTGCGGTTCGCGTCGTAGCGCAGGGTCAGCAGCCTGTCCTGACAGGCCTGGCTGAACAGCGTGCTCGGGCGATCGTTGCGGTACCAGTCCGCGAAGCTGCCCGACCGCGGGCACCCGGGCACCGCCGTCTGGTGGTCGACGACGACCTTGAGCCTGGTGAGGTGGAACGCGGGGAACAGCACGACCGGTGTCCTGCCCGGCGGGGCCGCGCGGACGATGCCCGCATGGACGGTGCCAGGGAACGTCAGTACGACCAGGGCAGCGATCACGACCCGCAACCAGGACACTCCGCGCATCCGACACCGTCCCGTCAAGTTGCCGGTCACCGAGGGTGGTGAGCCGTCCCACCAGTGTGACCTCCGTGCGGTCGGCCGCGATGGATGCAGACCGGCATCGAAGAGCCGTGGCGATGCTTGGCATGTTCCCGCTCAGGCGCTACGTTGCGGCCGTCGACGCAGCCGTGCGGGTGGGGGAGATCATGGGCGCTGGCCAGACCAAGGCCATGGGGGACGTCGAGCTGGAGAAGGACCGGGCTCGCTACGGTCTGCTCGCGGTCATCATCAGCAATCTCGCGATCGCCGGAGTCGCCATCTTCGGGGTGTGGCGCCTGGGCGGCGACAAGTCCGTGATCGTCGGCGTCCTGACCGCTGCCTTCACCGCCGTCAGCAGCATGACCACCGCGTATCTGGGCATCAAGGCCATCTCCAACACCGCCAGGTCGATGGCCCAGGAGAGAACGGCCCACCCACCGGCCATCCCGACCGCCCCGACCGCCCCGACCGCGCCGCACACCGCCGCCGTCCCCGCACCGGCCGCACCGGCCTCCCCCGCCGCGTCCGACTGACCCGTCCTCATCCCCCGGCGAATCGCCGGACGCAAATCGTTAGCCATGAATTTCGCCAAGGTGAGATCCTGGACGGCGTATGTCTACGCATCCCGCCTCCGCCCTCGGCGCCCTCGCCCCCCGTCTGGCCCAGCTGTCCCTGCGCGACGCGCACCGTCTCGGGCGCAGGCTCGAGGGTGCCCGCAAGATCCGTACGCCGGAGGCCCGGGCCGCCGTGCTCACGGAGATCGAGGCGGAGGTCGCCAAGGCCGAGGACCGGATGGCCGGGCGCGCCGCCCGTGTCCCCGCCGTCACCTACCCCGAGCAGCTGCCGGTCAGCCAGAAGAAGGACGAGATCGCCGCGGCCATACGCGACCACCAGGTCGTGATCGTCGCCGGCGAGACCGGCTCCGGAAAGACCACCCAGATCCCCAAGATCTGTCTCGAACTCGGCCGAGGCGTCCGTGGCATGATCGGCCACACCCAGCCCCGCCGTATCGCCGCCCGGACGGTCGCCGAGCGGGTGGCCGAGGAACTGGACACGCCCCTCGGTGAGGCGGTCGGCTGGAAGGTCCGCTTCACCGACCAGGTGAACCCGGACGCCACCTTCGTCAAGCTCATGACGGACGGCATCCTGCTCGCCGAGATCCAGACGGACCGCGAGCTGCGCGCCTACGACACGATCATCATCGATGAGGCCCACGAGCGGTCCCTCAACATCGACTTCCTGCTCGGCTACCTCGCCCAGCTCCTTCCTCGGCGCCCGGACCTCAAGGTCGTCATCACCTCGGCCACGATCGATCCCGAGCGTTTCTCCCGGCACTTCGGTGACGCGCCGATCGTCGAGGTCAGCGGTCGTACCTACCCCGTGGAGGTGCGCTACCGCCCCCTCCTCGAAGAGGACTCCGACGACGCCGACCGCGACCAGATCACCGCCATCACGGACGCCGTCGAGGAGCTGATGGCCGAGGGCCGGGGCGACATCCTGGTCTTCCTCTCAGGAGAGCGCGAGATCCGCGACACCGCGGACGCCCTCACCAAGAAGCAGTACAGGTTCACGGAGATCCTGCCGCTGTACGCCCGGCTCTCCCACGCGGAGCAGCACCGTGTCTTCCAGCCGCACACGGGCCGCAGGATCGTTCTGGCCACGAACGTCGCCGAGACCTCCCTGACCGTCCCGGGCATCAAGTACGTCATCGACCCCGGCTTCGCCCGTATCTCGCGCTACAGCCACCGCACCAAGGTCCAGCGCCTGCCCATCGAGCCGGTCTCCCAGGCCAGCGCCAACCAGCGCAAGGGCCGCTGCGGCCGTACCTCGGACGGCATCTGCATCCGCCTCTACAGCGAGGAGGACTTCGAGACCCGGCCCGAGTTCACGGACGCCGAGATCCTCCGGACGAACCTGGCCTCCGTCATCCTGCAGATGACCGCGGCCGGGCTCGGCGACATCGAGAAGTTCCCCTTCATCGACCCGCCGGACCACCGCAACATCCGCGACGGTGTCCAGCTCCTCCAGGAACTGGGCGCGCTGGACGCGGAACAGAAGGACCCGCGCAAGCGCCTCACCGACACCGGCCGCAAGCTCGCCCAGCTGCCGGTCGACCCGCGCCTCGCGCGCATGGTCCTGGAGGCGGACCGGAACGGCTGTGTCCGCGAGGTCATGGTCATCGCCGCGGCGCTGTCCATCCAGGACCCGCGGGAGCGCCCCGCCGACAAGCAGGCCCAGGCCGACCAGCAGCACGCCCGGTTCAGGGACGAGACGAGCGACTTCCTCGCCTATCTCAACCTCTGGCACTACATCCGCGAGCAGCAGAAGGAGCGCGGCTCGTCCTCGTTCCGCCGGATGTGCAAGCAGGAGTACCTGAACTTCCTGCGCATCCGCGAATGGCAGGACATCTACACCCAGCTGCGCACGGTCGCCAAGCAGATGGGCATCCATCTGAACGAGCAGGACGCCCCCGCCGACCGCGTCCACATCTCGCTCCTGGCCGGTCTGCTCTCGCACATCGGGCTGAAGGACGTGAAGGAGTCCAAGGACTCCGCCCCCGGCACCCGCAGGGACGGCGGGCGCAACGAGTACATCGGCGCCCGCAACGCCAAGTTCGCGATCTTCCCCGGCTCGTCCCTGTTCAAGAAGCCGCCGCGCTTCGTGATGTCGGCAGAGCTGGTCGAGACCTCCCGGCTGTGGGCCCGGGTCAACGCGAAGATCGAGCCGGAGTGGGTCGAGCCGCTGGCCGGCCATCTGCTCAAGCGCACGTACAGCGAACCGCACTGGGAGAAGGACCAGGCGGCCGTGATGGCGTACGAGAAGGTCACGCTGTACGGCGTCCCGATCGTCGCCCAGCGGAAGGTGAACTACGGGCGGATCGACCCCGAGGCGAGCCGCGAGCTGTTCATCCGCAACGCCCTCGTCGAGGGCGACTGGCGCACGCACCACAAGTTCTTCGCCGACAACCGCAGACTTCTCACCGAGGTCGAGGAGCTGGAGCACCGTGCCCGGCGCCGGGGCATCCTGGTCGACGACGAGACGCTGTTCGACTTCTACGACCAGCGGGTGCCCGACCACGTCGTGTCCGGCGCCCACTTCGACTCCTGGTGGAAGCACAAGCGGCACGAACAGCCCGACTTTCTCGACTTCGAGCGCGAGATGCTCATCAACGAGAAGGCGGGCGCGGTCACCAAGGACGACTATCCGGACTCCTGGCGCCAGGGCCGGCTGAAGTTCCGGGTCACGTACCAGTTCGAGCCGGGCGCGGACGCGGACGGTGTGACCGTCCACATCCCGCTGCAGGTCCTCAACCAGGTCACGGACGAGGGCTTCGACTGGCAGATCCCGGGACTGCGGGAGGAACTGGTCACCGAGCTGATCCGCTCCCTGCCCAAGCCCATCCGGCGCAACTACGTCCCGGCGCCGAACTACGCGAAGGCGTTCCTGGAGAAGGCCTCGCCCCCGGAGGGGGGCGCCTCGGCACCGTCCGCCGGGGAGCCACTGGCCACGACGATGGCGCGCGAGCTTAAGCGGATGGTCGGCGTGCCCTTCGAGGCCGACGACTTCGACTGGTCCAAGGTGCCCGACCATCTGAAGATCACTTTCCGGATCGTCGACGAGCGGCGCCGCAAACTGGCCGAGGACAAGGACCTCGAGGCGCTGAAACTCCGGCTGAAGCCGAAGGCGCGCCAGGCCCTCTCCCAGGCCGCGGCGGCCACGGCCGAGCGGCAGGGCGGGGAGTCCCTGGAGCGCACGGGCCTGACGGACTGGACGATCGGCTCCCTCACCCGTGTCTTCGAGACCCGGCGGGCCGGTCAGCCGGTGAAGGCGTACCCGGCGCTGGTCGACGACGGGGACACGGTCTCCGTACGCCTCTTCGACACCGAGGAGGAGCAGGCCCAGGCGATGTGGAAGGGCACCCGCCGGCTGATCCTGCGCAACATCCCCGTCAACCCGGCGAAGTTCGCCTCCGAGAAGCTGACGAACCAGCAGAAGCTCGGCCTGTCCGCGAACCCGCACGGCTCGATCCAGGCCCTGTTCGACGACTGTGCGACGGCCGCCGCGGACAAGCTGATCGGGGACTTCGGCGGACCCGCGTGGGACGAGGAGTCGTACCGGAAGCTGTACGACAAGGTGCGGGCGGAGATCGTCGACACGACGATCCGTACGGTCGGACAGGTGCAGCAGGTGCTGGCCGCTTGGCAGGCCTGTGAGCGCCGTCTGAAGGCCGTACGGAGCCCGGCGCTGCTGCCGAACCTGGCGGACGTACGGGGCCAGCTGGAGGCCCTCGTGAAGCCCGGCTTCGTCACGGAGGCGGGCATCCGGCGTCTGCCCGACCTGATGCGCTATCTGGTCGCCGCGGACCGCCGGCTGCAGCAGATGCCGACGAACGTCCAGCGGGACACGACGCGGATGGCGAAGGTCCAGGAGATGCGCGACGAGTACGCGTGGCTGCTCGAACAGCTGCCGCAGGGCCGGCCGGTCCCGCAACCGGTCCTGGACATCCGCTGGATGATCGAGGAGTTGCGCGTCAGCTACTTCGCGCACGCGCTGGGCACGGCGTACCCGGTCTCGGACAAGCGGATCGTGAAGGCGATCGACGCGGCGGCGCCGTAACGGGTCGCGCACACGGGGTGAGTTCGACCGGGGGCTCACCCTCCTGTACAGTCTCTTCTCGCAGCGCACCGCACGAAGCGCCGGGGATCCGGATCTTCGAGCGGGCTCCCAGGTCCTGTGGAGCAGTTTGGAGTGCTCGCCACCCTGTCAAGGTGGAGGCCGCGGGTTCAAATCCCGTCAGGACCGCAGCAAAGCCCCGTATCCCCGCCGGATGCGGGGCTTCTTCGTGTCGCCGACACGCCGCCCCGCCGCCAACACGCCTGCTCCCACCGCCCGGACGAGGACCGCTGCCGCCCGGAACGACCCTGCCGCCGGGCGAGGACGCGTCGGCGGTACGGCCGCATCCGCATCCCGGACCGCCCGGGGCCGCGGCCACGACTCCGCCTCCTTCCACGCGGGCCTTGTGCACCTCCCCCGGCGGCGTGGGCGGCGGAGTTCGGCGCCGCCCGGAGGCCGGGAGACCGCTCCGGTCGCCACGCGGCCGCCGGGGGCCGCCCGTGCGCCCCGGGCCGTCTTGACGGCGCCACCGTCCGCCGGTACCCCAGAACCCAGGGCCCCGCCCCCTCGGGCCCCTGGGGAGGTGGCGTATGGCGACATCCGCTCGGCACGAGACCCGTGCCCTGCTCCGTGCCCATCTGTCCGCCGCTTCCGGGTACCGCCATCTGACCCGGCACTGCGCGATCTGCCACCACCTGCTGCGACTGGCCATGGAACCCGCCCAGTGCGGCGAGGAGGACGACGAGACGGCGTCCGGGGAGGACCACGCCCCGACCCCGTGAACCGTCCCCGGCCCCTCCGGCCCGGACCGGGGAGGTTGACGGGGCGCCCGCCTGGGCACTCCTGGACGTACGGCCCACCCAACACCCCCTGCGCACAGTGGTGTTCCTCTAGCAAGAACACCATGAGCACAACAAGCCTCAGGATGTGTGACGGGTGTCACCGCACAAGTTTCGGGGACCGGGGATCTTACGCACCTCCTACAATGGGTCAATTTAATATGTGCAATTGCACCGTCTCCTGAGATCCCGCACAGCAGATCCGACACCCCTCCCCAGACTCCGACAAGGCCGCTCACACACCGGTCCCGCACGCCCCGCAGTGGACACAAAAAGATCGCGCTGGACCCGGCGGAGTCCAGCGCGATCGACGACGCACCCTTGGTGTGCCTCTACTGAGCTTGGGCGTGGGTCCTGTTGGGGCAGTACCCGCGTCGCTTGGAGCTGTGGTTCGGACGTCGCGGCAGATTGGGGGACCTACCGGTATGTCCGGTTATGCAATTGTTCAGGCTTCGCTGCGCTGCTGCGGGATGCCCGCGAGCAGGGCGCGGACCTCAGCTTCGCGGTAGCGGCGGTGCCCGCCGAGCGTGCGGATCGACGTGAGCTTGCCGGCCTTCGCCCACCGCGTGACCGTCTTGGGGTCGACGCGGAACATCGTGGCGACCTCAGCCGGGGTCAGCAGCGGCTCGGCATCAGGGGTGCGAGCGGTCATGAGCGGCCTCCTCGGGAGAACCGAACCTTCTCGGTTCTTTCCTCTAAATTCTGCACCTTGACCCGCGTTGCCCGAAATGGCGGACGCGAGTCGAGTCGGTTATAGGACGAACGGCTTGTCCTCGGCACTACAACTACACCATCTGTCCAGCCGCGTCGGCCAAACCGATGGAATTGCCCTCCCAGGTGTTCATCAGCGACGGAAGCCGATGGACCATGCCATAGCGGACAGTCACGCCACTGTGACGATCAGTCACAGCGGCGATCAGGAGGCACCGAACCCCCCAAAGGGAGTGATGGTGAGTTTCCGCCCAAAAGTAGGTTCACGTGGACAGATGGAGCCTCCCCCGGGCTCCTTGTCCTATTTTGGCATGAGGAGGGACGTAAGACGCAAGGTCCTCGTAAGTGCTGTCCGTCACGCTTGACGGCATAAGCCCGGATCGAGACATACGTCCCCCAAGGGGAGCTGCGGTAGGTCAACCATGGGCCAAAGGTTCTGACTTCACCATGTCCTGCAGGTCACAATTCGTGCACTGGTTCCCGAAGGTCCCAACCGTGGGCGCCGCCCTGGCCCCGGAAGCCGCCCTCCCGGCGGCGGGCCGCCCTCAGTTCGCCGAGCGACGGTCCCGCACGGCCCGCCAGCGCTCCATCAGCCGCCCGTACGCCTCCCCGGCCGTGGCCCCGTCCCCGTGCCGCAGGGCCTCGATCCCCTCGGCGACGTCCGCGGCCGAGTGGTCCCCGTCCAGTGCGGCGGGCGGCAGGACATGGACGAGCCCGCCGTAGTCCAGCTCGACCAGCGACCGCGGGTGGAACTCCTCCAGCCACCGCCCCACATCCACCAGGCCGTCGATCAGCGGGCCCTCGTCGAGGGTGTCCCTCAGGGTGCGCAGCGCCCGCGCGGTGCGCCGCCGTGCCTGCACCATCGGCGTGCGGTAGCGCAGCATCGGGGGGATCTCCGCCGTCCCCTCGTCGTAGCGCCGCTCGGCGTCCGAGACCAGCACGAACCAGTGCAGCGGCACCTGCCAGGTCGCGGTGCGGATCCACGGGCGGGCGTCCGGGTTGCCGGCCAGCCAGCGCTCGTAGTCCTGGGCGGCCTGGCGGCGCACGACCGGCGGCAGGACGGCGTCCAGGACCGGCGGCGGCAGCTCCTGCGCCAGCTCGTCCAGCGCCTGCCAGCCGCGCAGCCGGGTGCGCCACGGGCAGACGCACAGCACCCCCTCGACCTCGGTCACGAAGGCGTCGCTGCTCTCGTGCACCGGCACCGCGACCGGCGGGGTGGGCACCAAGTCGGCGAGGGAGCGGCGCAGTTCGTCCTGGTACGAGGGGCGGTCGGAGCGCCGGGCGTAGCGCGCCCAGTGACTGCGCTCCGGCTCGGGGAAGGCGGCCAGCGGCTCGTACACGCGCAAGTAGGACGCATACGGGACGATCACCGAGGACACCTTGGGCACGCCTGCTCCCTCCCCAACGGACCTGACGCGAAACCCGTCCGGGCGCCGCCCGGACGAGGTGGAAAACCATTGCAAATCGTCCCACGAACCGATCCCGGTGTACTCCGGGGGAGGGTGATCCTCGGCACTGCGCGGCTGGCGGGCCCCCGCACGCTCTACGCTCATGCCCACGGGAACCGCCACCCGCACGGGACCCGCCCCCAACCGCCGCTACTCAACCGGGAGTCACCACCGTGACCGACGTAACCGACGGCGTCCTGCACACCCTGTTCCGTTCGGACCAGGGGGGCCATGAACAGGTCGTGCTCTGCCAGGACCGGGCCAGTGGCCTCAAGGCCGTCATCGCGATCCACTCCACCGCCCTGGGCCCCGCGCTCGGCGGTACGCGCTTCTACCCCTACGCGACCGAGGAGGAGGCCGTCGCCGACGCGCTGAACCTCGCGCGGGGGATGTCGTACAAGAACGCCATGGCCGGGCTCGACCACGGCGGCGGCAAGGCCGTGATCATCGGTGACCCCGAGCGGATCAAGACGGAGGACCTGCTGCTCGCCTACGGCCGTTTCGTGGCCTCGCTCGGCGGGCGGTACGTCACCGCCTGCGACGTCGGCACCTATGTCGCCGACATGGACGTCGTGGCCCGGGCCAACCCCTGGACCACCGGCCGCTCCCCGGAGAACGGCGGCGCGGGCGACTCCTCCGTCCTGACCGCCTACGGCGTCTTCCAGGGCATGCGGGCCTCGGCCCAGCACCTGTGGGGCGACCCGACCCTGCGCGGCCGCACGGTCGGTGTCGCGGGCGTCGGCAAGGTGGGGCACTACCTGGTCGAGCACCTTCTTCAGGACGGCGCACGAGTCGTGATCACGGATGTGCGCCCGGAGGCCGTGCGCCGGATCACCGAGGCGCACCCCGAGGTGGCCGTGGCATCCGACACCGAGGCCCTCATCCGCACCGAAGGTCTCGACATCTACGCGCCCTGCGCGCTCGGCGGCGCGCTCGACGACCACTCCGTGCCGGTGCTGACGGCGAAGGTGGTGTGCGGCGCGGCCAACAACCAGCTCGCGCACCCGGGTGTGGAGAAGGACCTCGCCGACCGCGGGATCCTGTACGCCCCCGACTACGTCGTCAACGCCGGCGGTGTCATCCAGGTGGCCGACGAGTTGCACGGCTTCGACTTCGACCGGTGCAAGGCGAAGGCGTCGAAGATCTTCGACACCACGCTGGCCATATTCGCACGTGCGAAGGAAGACGGTATTCCGCCGGCCGCCGCGGCCGACCGGATCGCCGAGCAGCGGATGGCGGAGGCGCGGACGGAGGTCCGCACGGAAGCCCTGCCCGGGGGTGGCACGCAGCGTTGACCGGTACCCGCCGACGGGAGGTTGGAGAGAACTCTCACTCTTATCGGCGGGTCGTCCGCCAATAAGTGGTTAAAATCGGCCGTGACCAGCGAGGACGGGGCGCCTCGCCGGTTCTGTGCACACGCCCGCCTTGCGGGCGACGTACCGTATGGGCGTGGGCTCAGGTACCGTGGAAGCCCTACGGACCGGTCTCTCCACGGAGAGCCCGTTCCGGATCATGAACGCGTGTCAAGACTCTGGGGCCGTCGAGCCCCGTCGTTGAGGGGGTCGAGCCATGGGGCGCGGCCGGGCCAAGGCCAAGCAGACGAAGGTCGCCCGCCAGCTGAAGTACAACAGCGGTGGGACGGATCTCTCACGCCTGGCCGAGGAGCTGGGCGCATCGACGTCGAATCCGTCGCCGAACGGCGACCGGTTCGAGGACGATGAGCACGACGACGACCTGTACGCACGGTACGCCGACCTCTATGAGGACGACGACGAGGACGAGGACGACCAGTCCCCGCAGCAGCGTCGCCGCGGCGCTTGACCCTGCGCTGAACCTTCACCCGGTCCGTGACCCTGGTCACGGACCGGGTTCTCTGCTGTCCCCCGGGGATCAGCTCGCGTAGTCGCCGACCAGCTCGGCGCCCGTCGTGTGCTCACCCCTGCGGGTGATCTCGCCGGCGACCCATGCCTCGACCCCGCGGTCGGTCAGGGCCGCGAGCGCGACGTCCGCCGACTGCTCTGGGACGACGGCGATCATGCCGACGCCCATGTTCAGCGTCTTCTCCAGCTCCAGGCGCTCGACGTCTCCGGTCTTCCCGACGAGGTCGAACACCGGCGCGGGGGTCCAGGTGGACCGGTCGACGACCGCGTGCAGGTCGTCCGGGATCACCCGGGCCAGGTTGGCCGCGAGCCCGCCACCGGTGATGTGGCTGAACGCGTGCACCTCGGCGGTGCGGGTCAGGGCCAGGCAGTCCAGCGAGTAGATCTTCGTCGGCTCCAGCAGCTCCTCGCCCAGGGTGCGGCCGAGTTCCTCGACGTGCTGGTCGAGGCCGAGCTTCGCCCGGTCGAGGAGGACGTGCCGGACGAGCGAGTACCCGTTCGAGTGAAGTCCGGAGGCGGCCATGGCGATCACCGTGTCGCCCTCGCGGATGCGCTCCGCACCGAGCAGCCGGTCGGCCTCCACGACGCCCGTACCGGCCCCGGCGACGTCGAAGTCGTCCGCACCGAGGAGACCGGGGTGTTCGGCCGTCTCACCGCCCACCAGAGCGCATCCGGCCAGCACACAGCCCTCGGCGATGCCCTTCACGATCGCGGCGACGCGCTCGGGGTGGACCTTGCCGACGCAGATGTAGTCGGTCATGAACAGCGGCTCGGCACCGCACACCACGATGTCGTCCATGACCATGGCGACCAGGTCGTGGCCGATGGTGTCGTAGACGCCCATCCGGCGCGCGATGTCGACCTTCGTGCCCACACCGTCCGTGGCGGAGGCGAGCAGCGGACGCTCGTAGTGCTTGAGTGCGGAGGCGTCGAAGAGGCCGGCGAAGCCGCCGAGGCCACCGAGGACCTCGGGCCGCTGCGTCTTCTTCACCCACGCCTTCATGAGCTCCACGGCGCGGTCGCCCGCTTCGATGTCGACGCCCGCTGCTGCGTAGCTGGCGCCGCCCTCGGCACTGATGGTCTCAGACATGACGATGAGAACTTTCGTGTCGTACGGCAGATGTCACGGGCGACGGATCGCATCGGCCGCGGCCGTGGCGGCCGGACCGGCCGCCAGCTCGGTCTCCAGCAGCTGCTTGCCCAGCAGCTCCGGGTCGGGCAGCTCCATCGGGTACTCCCCGTCGAAGCAGGCGCGGCACAGGTTCGGCTTGGCGATGGTGGTCGCCTCGATCATGCCGTCGAGGGAGATGTAGGCCAGGGAGTCGGCGCCCAGCGAGGTGCCGATCTCCTCGATCGTCATGCCGTTGGCGATCAGCTCGGCGCGGGTGGCGAAGTCGATGCCGAAGAAGCAGGGCCATTTCACCGGCGGGGACGAGATCCGGATGTGGACCTCGGCGGCGCCCGCCTCGCGCAGCATGCGCACCAGCGCCCGCTGGGTGTTGCCGCGCACGATCGAGTCGTCGACGACGACCAGGCGCTTGCCCTTGATGACTTCCTTCAAGGGGTTCAGCTTCAGGCGGATGCCGAGCTGGCGGATGGTCTGCGAGGGCTGGATGAAGGTACGGCCGACGTACGCGTTCTTCACCAGACCGGAGCCGAACGGGATGCCGGAGGCCTCCGCGTAACCGACCGCCGCGGGGGTCCCGGACTCCGGGGTCGCTATGACCAGATCGGCGTCGGCGGGCGCTTCCTTGGCCAGGCGGCGGCCCATCTCGACGCGCGAGAGGTAGACGTTGCGGCCGGCGATGTCGGTGTCCGGGCGGGCCAGGTACACATACTCGAAGACACAGCCGCGGGGCTTCGCTTCCGCGAATCGGGAGCTGCGCAGTCCGTTCTCGTCGATCGCGACGAACTCGCCGGGCTCGATCTCGCGGACGAAGCTGGCGCCCGTGATGTCGAGGGCGGCGGTCTCCGAGGCGACGACCCAGCCGCGCTCCAGGCGGCCGAGGACCAGCGGGCGGATGCCCTGCGGGTCGCGGGCCGCGTACAAGGTCTGCTCGTTCATGAAGACGAGCGAGAAGGCGCCCATGACCTGCGGCAGGACCTTGGCGGCCGCTTCCTCTACGGTCAGCGGCTTGCCGTCGTCGTCGACCTGGCCGGCCAGCAGCGCGGTGACGAGGTCGGTGTCGTTGGTGGCGGCCACCTGGGTGGCGCGGCCGTTCTCCTTGGGGAGAGCGGCGACCATCTCGGCGAGCTGCGCCGTGTTGACCAGGTTGCCGTTGTGACCGAGCGCGATGGATCCGTGCGCCGTGGCCCTGAACGTCGGCTGGGCGTTCTCCCAGACGGAGGCACCGGTGGTCGAGTAGCGGGCGTGTCCTACCGCGATATGACCCTGGAGCGAACCGAGCGAAGTCTCGTCGAAGACCTGGGAGACCAGGCCCATGTCCTTGAAGACGAGGATCTGGGAGCCGTTGCTGACCGCGATTCCCGCGGATTCCTGACCCCGGTGCTGAAGGGCGTAGAGCCCGAAGTACGTGAGCTTTGCGACCTCTTCACCCGGAGCCCAGACACCGAAGACGCCACAAGCGTCCTGGGGGCCCTTCTCGCCGGGAAGCAGATCGTGATTGAGTCGACCGTCACCACGTGGCACGGCTCCGAGTGTAGGCGAGATCGTGCACTGGTCCGAATCCGGTCATCTGCCGCACACGGACTCCGGCCACGTCGGCCGGACGGGTTCAGCGCTGCGCGGCCGCCTGGACACCCTTGCCGTTTTCGCTGGTCAGCGTGATCGCACGATGGGTGAGCCGATAGGACAGCGGCCGGGCGAGCCGTTCGGTCAGATTCCTCTCGACGCTCATGAGTGAGCCGTCGCACATCTTGCGGGTGGTCCTGGGACTGCCCAGAGTGAGGTGACGGTCCCGTACCGTCGCGCGCGCGGTGAACCGGTTGCAGCCGAGGCTGCCGGACGCCGTGCCCGCCTTCCGGTCCAGCGTGAACCAGGCCTTGCCGGCGGCCGCGGTCGGCAGCGAGGAGGCGACGTCCTTGTCGACCAGCGCGGTGATCCGCCACCTGGTGCCGTGCAGGGGCGCGTCCCGCTCCCTGGTCAGGCGCACCCGGTCACCGTTCTCGGTGGTGAGGGTGAGCCTGCCGTGGTCGACGGCGGCGGCGAGCGAACGGCCCACGAGGGCCCGGGAGAAAGCCGCCTCGAAGGCCATCGGGTCCTTGGCGCAGGCCATGTCGGTGGCTTCGGCGGGACCGAAGTCGATACGGCCGGCCCGGAGGGCGGCCGGCGCGCCGAAGCTGTTGCAGCCGTAGTTGCCGTGGGCCCGGCCGTGGTCGTCGATCCGGAGGTAGGCGCCGTCGGGGGCCTTCCGGGTGGTGCCGCCCGAGCTGAGGCTCTCCACCCGCCAGTGGACGCCGGTGACGGACGACGGGTCGGTGCGCCGGACGACGGACCCGCCGCCGGCCGAGGCGGATCCGCTGCCGCCGTCCGAGGCGGATCCGGTGCCGCAGGCCACGGCGAGGGGGACCAGGGTCAGCACGGTGAGGGCCAGTCGGTGCTTGTCCATGGGGGTGGGACGGGTGCCGCTCGGGCACGGTTCCACGGTCGCGCCCGGCCGGTCAGGTCATCAGCGGCAGCAGGGCACCGAGGTCGGCCCGTTCACCGCTCGCGCTGACCTTGGCGTCGGCGAGGGCCGAGCCCCATGAGGTACGGCCCGTCGCCAGCCGGATCCAGGTCAGCGGGTCGGTCTCGACGACGTTCGGCGGGGTGCCGCGGGTGTGGCGGGGGCCTTCGACGCACTGCACGACGGCGAAGGGCGGAACGCGCACCTCGGTCGAGGCACCGGGCGCCTTGACCGCGAGCGCGTCGGCGAGCAACCGGGTGCAGGCGGCGAGGGCCTGACGGTCGTACGGGATGTCGAGACCCGGGACGGCGTCGTTCAGGTCGTCGGTGTGGACGACGAGTTCGACGGTGCGGGTGACGAGGTAGTCGGCCAGCGGCATGGCGCCCGCATCGGTGTCGAGCAGCCGGGTGGCGGGCGCCTCCGCGAGGCGCTGCGCGAAGTGCTGCTCCGTGTCGGCGAGGAAGGCGCCGGGGTCGGGGTGCTGCTCGGCCGGTGCGCGGGCGATGTCGGCGAGGGCGGCGAACGGCCAGTCCAGGAGGGTGGCGTTCGGCCGGGCCGGCTCCGGCTTGTCGAGGAAGCGGCCGACGGCCCCGAGGGCCGCGCCGAGATGCGCGACCAGTTCCCGTACGGTCCGGTCCCCGAGCCGGGTGGGGAGCGCGAGTTGAGCGGGGGTGAGGGTGCCCACGGCTTCCCGTACGTTCCCGAACTGGGCGAGGACCGCGGCGCGGGTCCTCGCGGGGTCGTAAGTGCGGGCGCGCTTCTTGGCCGGGGACATGGGGGTGAGCCTATACATGGCGAGGGCCCCGCCCGTCGGAACGGGCGGGGTCCTCACCGTCGTACGGCCGGGGCCTACTTGAGGAGTGCCGGGATGGTCCGCTCGTGGGCCTCGCGCAGTTCCGTCAGCGGCAGCTCGAACTCGCCCTGGAGTTCCACCGTGTCGCCGTCCACGACACCGATGCGGGTGACGAGCAGGCCGCGCGCGCCGCACATGTCGTTGAAGCGGATCTCCTCGGAGCGGGGCACCGCGACGATCGCGCGGCCCGCCGACTCGGAGAAGAGGAAGGTGAACGCGTCGAGCCCGTCCGGCACGATCAGCCGCGCGCCCTTGCCGCCGAGCAGCGCCGACTCGACCACGGCCTGGATCAGACCGCCGTCGGACAGGTCGTGTGCGGAGTCGATCATGCCGTCGCGGGAGGCGGAGATCAGGATCTCGCCCAGGAGTCGCTCGCGCTCCAGGTCGACCTGCGGCGGCAGACCGCCGAGGTGGTCGTGGACGACCTGTGACCAGGCCGAACCGCCGAACTCCTCACGGGTGTCGCCGAGCAGGTAGAGGAGCTGGCCCTCCTCCTGGAAGGCGACCGGGGTGCGGCGGGCGACGTCGTCGATGACACCCAGAACCGCCACGACCGGGGTCGGGTGGATGGCCACCTCGCCCGTCTGGTTGTACAGGGAGACGTTGCCGCCGGTCACCGGCGTGCCCAACTGCAGGCAGGCGTCCGCGAGTCCGCGGACGGCCTCCGCGAACTGCCACATGACGGCCGGGTCCTCGGGTGAGCCGAAGTTCAGGCAGTCGGAGACGGCGAGCGGCTTGGCGCCCGTGGTGGCCACGTTCCGGTACGCCTCGGCGAGCGCGAGCTGCGCGCCCGCGTACGGGTCGAGCTTCGCGTACCGCCCGTTGCCGTCGGTCGCGATGGCGACACCGAGCCCGGACGTCTCGTCGATCCGGATCATCCCGGAGTCCTCGGGCTGGGCGAGGACCGTGTTGCCCTGGACGAAGTGGTCGTACTGGGAGGTGATCCACTTCTTGGACGCCTGGTTGGGGGACGCCACCAGCCGCAGGACCTGGTCCTTCAGCTCCTCGGACGTCTTGGGCCGCGGCAGCTTGTTCGCGTCGTCGGCCTGGAGGGCGTCCTGCCACTCGGGGCGGGCGTACGGACGCTCGTAGACCGGGCCCTCGTGCGCGACCGTGCGCGGGTCGACGTCGACGATCTTCTCGCCGTGCCAGTAGATCTCCAGCCGGTCCCCGTCCGTCACCTCACCGATGACGGTGGCGATGACGTCCCACTTGGCGCAGATCTCCAGGAACCGGTCGACCTTCTCCGGCTCGACGACCGCGCACATGCGTTCCTGCGACTCGCTCATGAGGATCTCCTCCGGCGAGAGCGTGGAGTCGCGCAGCGGTACGTCGTCCAGGGTGACACGCATACCGCCGGAGCCGTTGGAGGCGAGCTCGGAGGTCGCGCAGGACAGACCGGCGGCGCCGAGGTCCTGGATGCCGACGACCAGCTTCTCCCGGAAGGCCTCCAGGGTGCACTCGATGAGCAGCTTCTCCTGGAAGGGGTCGCCCACCTGGACGGCCGGGCGCTTCGACGGCTTGGCGTCGTCGAAGGTCTCGGAGGCGAGGATCGAGGCGCCGCCGATGCCGTCGCCGCCGGTGCGGGCACCGTACAGAACGACCTTGTTGCCCGCGCCGGAGGCCTTCGCGAGGTGGATGTCCTCGTGCCGCATCACACCGATGGCGCCCGCGTTGACCAGCGGGTTGCCCTGGTAGCAGGCGTCGAAGACGACCTCGCCGCCGATGTTGGGCAGCCCGAGGCAGTTGCCGTAGCCGCCGATGCCGGCGACGACGCCCGGCAGCACGCGCTTGGTGTCCGGGTGGTCGGCCGCGCCGAAGCGCAGCGGGTCGACGACGGCCACCGGCCGCGCGCCCATCGCGATGATGTCGCGGACGATGCCGCCGACACCGGTCGCGGCGCCCTGGTAGGGCTCCACATAGGAGGGGTGGTTGTGCGACTCGACCTTGAAGGTCACCGCGTAGCCCTGGCCGACGTCGACGACACCGGCGTTCTCGCCGATACCGACGAGGAGCGCGTCGGACTGGGGGGCCTTCTCACCGAACTGGCGGAGGTGGACCTTGGAGGACTTGTACGAGCAGTGCTCGGACCACATGACCGAGTACATGGCGAGCTCGGCGCCGGTGGGGCGGCGGCCCAGGATCTCGACGACCCGCTCGTACTCGTCCTTCTTCAGGCCGAGTTCGGCCCAGGGCAGCTCGACGTCGGGGGTCGCGGTCGCGTGCTCGACCGTGTCCAGAGGCGTCCGGCTCATGCGCCCACCAGCTTCTTGAGGATCGACGTGAAGAACGGGAGCCCGTCGGTACGGCCGGTACCGATCAGCGGCTCGACGGCGTGCTCCGGGTGCGGCATGAGGCCGACGACGTTCCCGGCCTCGTTGGTGATGCCGGCGATGTCACGGAGCGAGCCGTTCGGGTTGAAGTCCAGGTAGCGGAAGACGACCCGGCCCTCGGCCTCCAGCTTGTCGAGCGTGTACTCGTCGGCGACGTACCGGCCGTCCATGTTCTTCAGCGGGATGTGGATGTCCTGACCGGCGGTGTAGTCGCTGGTCCAGGACGTCTCCGCGTTCTCCACCCGCAGCTTCTGGTCGCGGCAGATGAAGTGGAGGTGGTCGTTGCCGAGCATCCCGCCCGGGAGGAGGTGGGCCTCGGTGAGGATCTGGAAGCCGTTGCAGATACCGAGGACCGGCAGACCGGCCTTCGCCTGCTCGATGACGGTCTCCATCACCGGAGAGAACCGGGAGATGGCACCGGCGCGCAGATAGTCGCCGTAGGAGAAACCGCCGGGCAGCACCACGGCGTCGACCTGCTTGAGGTCCTTGTCCTTGTGCCAGAGGGCGACGGGCTCGGCGCCGGCGAGGCGGATCGCGCGCTGTGTGTCCCGGTCGTCGAGGCTCCCGGGGAAAGTGACGACGCCAATACGAGCGGTCACTTGGCGGCCTCCGCCACTTCCTCCACCTTGACGGTGAAGTCCTCGATCACGGTGTTGGCGAGGAAGGATTCCGCAAGCTCGTGGATGCGGGCGAGCGCGGCGTCGTCGACCGGACCGTCCACCTCGAGTTCGAATCGCTTTCCCTGACGTACATCGGAGATGCCTTCGAAACCGAGCCGCGGCAGGGCGCGCTGGACCGCCTGGCCCTGGGGGTCGAGGATCTCCGGCTTGAGCATGACGTCGACTACGACGCGTGCCACTGGCACTCCCGGTGTGTGGTGCTGAGCAGGTTCCTTCAGACTACCCGCACAAAATTTCTACTCGCGTAGATTCGTAGCTTCCTACGTGAGCCCCATCACGATCGCGCAACGCCGGGCGGGCTCCACACGGAAAATCCTCGGAAAAACCGCAGAAGAGCGCGGCGAAGCATTGCCCGGTGGACACGCGGACGTATTCAGCTGGTCTTCACAATGCAATGCCGGGCACTGTACAAAGGAAATGGCAATAGCCGATACTTTGCCCAATTACTGCCGGACAGTCGACATCTCCCCGGCATCCCCGGACGTCCGCGCACGTCATGGCGGATGAGCGCGGAGGTGCCGCACGAAGGGACCGATATTCGTGGCGCAGCGTGTCGTGGTCACTCTCTTTGACGACATCGACGGCTCAGAAGCGGCGGAAACGATCGTCTTCGGACTGGACGGCAAGTCGTACGAGATCGACCTCAATCAAGCCAATGCCAAGAAACTGCGTAAGGTGCTGGCACCCTACGTCGAGGCCGGCCGCAAGAAGGCCAAGTCCGGGAAGGCGTACACGCACACGGCGCTGACCCCGGACCCGGCCGCCGTCCGCGCCTGGGCCCGTTCCAACAAGATGGACGTGCCGCCGCGGGGCCGGATCCCGAAGAAGGTCTACGAGGCGTTCGCCGAGTCGCAGTGAGGGACGGCGGGGCGGTCGAGGGCGCCGGTGCGTCCGTCGGCTGCTGAACTGCCGGGGCTGGTGTGACGGTCGGGGTTGATGTGGCCGTCGAGGTGACCGCCCCGCCGGAGACCACTGTGCCGGTCGGGGGTCCCTCCCGGCGGCACTCCGGCGCCGACGTCCCTGCACCCGCGCCCTGGTGGCGGCGTACGGCGGCCGCCATCCCGGCCCGCTCGCAACCGACTTGCGTTGCACCCCAGGTGATCAGCTAAAGTCTGGAGCACGCCGAGGGGTGAGGCCGAGAGGCCGAGACCCGAGGAGTCACGCGGGTGTAGTTCAGTAGCAGAACACCCCCTTTCCAAGGGGGAGGCGCAGTGTGCAATCCCTGTCACCCGCTCCACGGCACCGGCTCAACCAGTCTTCTGGATCAGGTAAGCTGGTGCTTGCACCGATCGGTGAGAGCCGGTCGGGGGCAGTGCGGACGTAGCTCAGTTGGTAGAGCGCAACCTTGCCAAGGTTGAGGTCGCGAGTTCGAGCCTCGTCGTCCGCTCCACGGAGCAAAGGCCCCGGTCAATCGACCGGGGCCTCTCTCGTGTGCGCGCCCGACCCGGCGTAGGACGGGGCGCGCCCGACCCGACGTAGGGCCGGACGAGCGTCTGACATTTGTCATGCCGAGCGATGACATCGCGCACTGCCGCCGGTCTCGGCACGCCGGGACGCTTGAAGCATGAACGCGAACGAGCGTGACGAAGTGATCCAGGTCACTGACCTGCGACGAGTGTACGGGGGCGGCTTCGAAGCCGTGCGCGGAATCACCCTCTCGGTGGCCCGCGGCGAGCTCTTCGCGCTCCTCGGCACCAACGGGGCGGGCAAGACCTCGACGATGGAGCTGCTGGAGGGTCTCGCACCGCCGACCGGCGGCCGGGTGCGGATCCTGGGACACGATCCGTACGAGGAGCGGGCGGCCGTACGCCCCCGAATCGGAGTGATGCTCCAGGAGGGCGGTTTTCCCTCGGAGTTGACGGTCACGGAGACCGTCAGGATGTGGGCCGCCTGCACAAGCGGTGCCCGCCCCACGGGCGAGGCACTGGAACTGGTCGGCCTCGCCCACCGGGCAGGCGTCCGGGTGAAACAGCTGTCCGGGGGCGAGAAGCGACGCCTGGATCTCGCGCTCGCGCTGCTCGGCCGCCCCGAGATCCTCTTCCTGGACGAGCCGACCACGGGCCTGGACGCCGAAGGACGGCTGCGCACCTGGGAGCTGGTCCGGGAGCTGCACGCCGAGGGCACCACGGTCCTGCTCACCACGCACTATCTGGAAGAGGCGGAGGAGCTGGCCGACCGGCTCGCGATCCTGCACGAGGGACGCATCGCCGTCTGCGGCACCCCGGCCGAGGTGACCGCCGCCCAGCCGTCCCGGATGTCCTTCGAACTTCCCGAGGGGTACTTCCTCGGAGACCTGCCGCCCCTTCGGGAACTCGGCGTCACAGGCCACGAGACCACCGGTCGCACGGTCCGCCTGCGAACGCACGAGCTGCAACGCACCGCCACCGCACTGCTGCTCTGGGCCGACCGCACCCATGTCGAGCTGCGCTCGCTCGACATCCGCCCGGCCTCCCTCGAGGAGGCGTTTCTGCACATCGCCCGTGAGGCGAGGGAGGACACCGGCCGAACGCCCCACGACGGACCACGAGACGGCAGGGCCGCGAGCACGGCGGCCGGCAAGGAGGCGGCGGCATGAGCGGTGTCACGACCACGGGCGGCCCCACACCCCTCACACGACTCGGCGCCCTCGCCCGCGCCGAGCTGAGTCTCCTCGGACGCAACAAGAGCGTGCTCACCACGGCGGTGCTCGTGCCGTCCACCCTGCCTCTCGCCACCCGGCCCGCGGTCGAGCGGATGGCCCACAAGGCCGACGGGCTCACACCCGGCACGATGGTGATCATCGCCGCGATCGGCTTCTCCCTGCTCTTCGCGGTCTACGCGGCACTGGTGAGCACCTATGTGGCACGCCGGGAGGAGCTGGTCCTCAAGCGGCTGCGCACCGGGGAGCTCACCGACCGCGAGATCCTCGTCGGATCCGCGCTGCCCGCCGTGTGCATCGGCGTCGTGCAGTGCGTGCTTCTGGCCGTCGGCTGCATGGCCTTCCTCGACGCCGGGGCACCCCGCGCACCCCATCTCGCCCTCCTGGGGCTCGCGTCGGCGCTGGTGCTGTGCGCGGCGCTGGCCGCGCTCACCGCCACCTTCAGCAGATCCGTCGAGAGCGCACAGGTCACGGCGCTGCCACTGCTGTTCGTGTCGATGTTCGGCTCCGGCATCACCGTCCCGACGGACCTCCTCCCCCACCGTGTCGCCTCCCTCTGCGAACTGCTGCCGCTGTCACCGGCGATGCGCCTGATACGCGGCGGCTGGACGGGCGGCCTCTCCGCGCACGCGTCCCTCACCGCCGGGGCGATGGCGGTGGCCTGGACCGTGCTCGCGGTGTTTGCTGTACGACGGTGGTTCCGCTGGGAGCCCCGGCGCTGACCTTGGCCGGCCCACACCCGCCGGGACCGGACGCGGACAGGACATGGGGAGCAGGCGGTCGTACGGCCGTCGACCGCGGTTGATCGGGGGACGAAGGACGTGAGGGAACCGGCAACCGGTGCACCCGGGACCGGCGACGCGGTGGCGATGACCCGGGGCAGGAGGACGACCGGGAGCCCGATCGCGTCGGCGACGGGGGAGCGAGAGACCGGCGGACAGACACCCGCCACCCGGCTCGAAGGGGGGAACAGGATGATCGGACGACTCAGGGACTGGCAGCGCCGCACCTGGCACGACCGCAGCAAGGCGGCCCGAGTCGAGCTGCAGAGCGTCATCGTGACGCACTGCACGTTCTGGGTGTTCTCCCTGTCCTGGCTCATGCTGCCGCTGTTGTCCGGACTCCACCCCGAGCCGGTTCCGCGGCTCCTGGGCGGACTGCTGCTGCTCCTGGGTGCCCTCCAGTGCGCGGTGGCCAACCGGTGCGTCCGGCCCGTCCTCGATCACTATCTGGGCCGCGCCGAGCTGCCGCCGCGCGCCCTGCGGGCACCGGTCGGGCTGCTGGTACTGGGACTGGCGCTGCTCGTGGTGCTCGACCTGCTGGACGCAACCCCCTCGATCACCGTCCGGCTCGTGCTCGGTGCCACGCTGATGCCCTTCGGGATGCTGTACAGCCTGCTGGTGCCGCTCCGGGTGTTCCTCCGGCAGACCGCGGTCCTCGCCGCCGTCCTCGCCCTGGTGCTCGGGCTGACCCGGCTGGACGCCATGGCAGCCCTGGGGTCGGCCGTCATGGTCGGGTTCGTCGGCCTCTTCTGCCTGCTCACCTCCCGGTGCGGGGCGTGGACCCTGTCCGTGCTGTGGGAGGCCGATCGCGCCCGGGAGATCGAGGCCCAGCTCGCCGTCGCCGAGGAGCGGCTGCGGTTCGGACGTGATCTGCACGATGTGCTCGGGCGCAACCTCGCCGTGATCGCCCTCAAGAGCGAACTCGCCGTCCAGTTGGCGCGCCGCGGGCGCCCCGAGGCCGTGGAGCAGATGATCGAGGTGCAGCGGTTGGCCCAGGAGTCGCAGCGCGAGGTGCGGGAGGTCGTACGCGGCTACCGCGAGGCGGATCTCGGCAAGGAACTGGCCGGTGCCCAGGGGGTGTTGACGGCCGCCGGGATGGAGTGCACGGTGAGCGGCTCGGCCGCCGGACTGCCGCCACTGGTGCAGTCGGCGCTGGGCTGGGTGGTACGGGAGGCGGCCACCAACGTGCTGCGCCACGGGGACGCCCGGCGCTGTGCGGTGACCCTCGAGATCAAGGAAGGGCGGGCCGTGCTGTCCGTGGAGAACGACGGGGCACCGAGACCCGGACCGGAGCTGGGAGCGGGGCTCATGGGACTGCGGGAGCGACTGTCCAAGGTCGACGGCACCCTGCGGGCCGGACCGGACGGGCGGGGCTCCTTCCGGCTGACCGCCGAGGTGCCGCTCTCCCCCACCGAGTCCTTCGTCCCGCCCCGCACCGTGAGCGAGGTCACTCCATGACGTCTTCCCCACCGATCCGGCTGCTTCTGGCGGACGACGAACACCTCATCCGGGGCGCGCTCGCCGCGCTGCTGGCCCTGGAGGACGACCTCGTGGTGGTCGCGGAGGCGGCGACCGGTCCCGAGGCACTCGCCATGGCCCGGGCGCACCGGCCCGACGTGGCGGTGCTGGATCTTCAGATGCCGGGGGCCGACGGTGTGAAGGTCGCCACATCCCTGCGGGCCGGACTGCCGGAGTGCCGGGTGCTGATCGTGACCAGTCACGGTCGGCCCGGGCATCTGAAGCGGGCGCTCCAGGCCGGTGTGCGCGGGTTCGTCCCCAAGACCGTCAGCGCGCAGCGGCTCGCGGAGATCATTCGCACCGTGCACGCCGGACACCGTTATGTGGACCCGGACTTGGCCGCGGACGCGATCTCCGCCGGGGACTCCCCGCTGACCGCCCGCGAGACCGAGGTGCTCGAGCTGGCCGCCGACGGTGCGCCCGTGACGGAGATCGCGGAGCGGGCCGCGCTGTCGCAGGGGACCGTGCGGAACTACCTGTCGTCGGCCGTCTCGAAACTCGGGGTGGAGAACCGTCATGCCGCGGTGCGTCTCGCACGGGAGCGAGGTTGGGTATAGTTGCTCTCGCGCTACGGCGCAATGCGGACGTAGCTCAGTTGGTAGAGCGCAACCTTGCCAAGGTTGAGGTCGCGAGTTCGAGCCTCGTCGTCCGCTCCACGGAGCAAAGGCCCCGGTCAGTCGACCGGGGCCTTTCCCGTGTGTGCGACGGGCGGCCGTCAGGCCCAGCTCACGCCCGTCAGACGCTCGTACGCCTCCACGTACTTCGCCCGGGTCGCCGCCACGATCTCCTGCGGCAGCGGCGGCGGGGGCTGCTCGCCGGCGCGGTCCCAGCCGGCGGCGGGGGAGGTCAGCCAGTCCCGGACGAACTGCTTGTCGAACGACGGCTGGGAGTGGCCCGGCTCCCACAGGTCGGCCGGCCAGAAGCGGGAGGAGTCCGGGGTGAGCACCTCGTCGGCGAGGACGAGGGTCTCACCCTCGTACCCGAACTCGAACTTGGTGTCCGCCAGGATGATCCCCCGCTCGCGGGCGATGCCCCGGGCACGCCCGTACACCGCGAGGGTCGCCTGCCGCAGGTGGGCGGCGGTCTCGGCGCCGACCTGGCGGGCGACCTCCTCGTAGGAGACGTTCTCGTCGTGCTCGCCGACCGCGGCCTTGGTGGCAGGCGTGAAGATCGGCGCGGGCAGCTCCGAGCCGTCCACCAGTCCCTCGGGCAGGGCGAGGCCGCAGACCGTGCGGGACTCCCGGTACTCGACGAGGCCCGAGCCGGTCAGATAGCCCCGGGCCACGCACTCCACCGGGATCATCCGCAGCGACTTGCAGACCAGGGTGCGGCCGGCCCAGTCGGCGGGGGCACCGGGCGGGAGCTCGGTGCTCAGGACATGGCTCGGCACCAGATCGCGGAGCTGGTCGAACCACCAGAGCGACAGCTGGGTGAGGATCCGGCCCTTGTCCGGGATCTCGGTCGGCAGCACCCAGTCGAATGCGGACGTACGGTCACTGGCGACCATCACGAGGTCGCCCGCCTCGTTCTGGTACAGCTCGCGCACCTTTCCGGTGTGCAGATGCACCAGACCCGGCACCTGGACGGGCTCGGGCTTTACGACGAATCCGGACACGGTTCCTCCCCGTGGTTCTGTCCAATCGGCTCGATTCTCCCGTATGCGAGGAACGAGCCGAGTACGGGGTGGGGTCGCGGAGGGATCAGTCCCGCTTGCAGATGCGGTCGAGCAGGTTCGCCGTGGCCTGCTGGACCCGGGTGTCCGTGTGGCCGGGGCGGTCCAGGGCGGGGGACCAGGCGAACGTCCCGGAGGCGAAGACCAGGGCTCCGGACGGGGCCCGGTAGAGGGAGGTCTCCTGGTGGCGCAGGGCGCCCTCACCGTCCCGGTACGGGGAGTGCGCGAGCAGGATGCGGCCCTGGTGCTCGGGCAGTGGGGCCCGCGGGAAGTAACGGTCCGCCTCGCCGGCGACCATCCCGTCCAGTTCGTCGCCCTCGTGGGCGCCGGTCGACTCCCACAGCCAGTGCTCGGCGTTGCGGACGACGAGGGGATGGGGCTCGGGGACCCGTCCCGCGTACTGGATCCCGATCATCTCCTGCTCGGGACGGTCGATCTCCCGCCACAGCGCGGCCCTCCCCGGGCCGCGGCGCTTGCGGCAGGTGAGCAGCCGGTCCGGGACCCCGGACGGGGAGGGGCTCAGCTCCACCTGCCAGTACATGGTGTTGGCGGACAGGAACACCAGCGAGGTGCCGTGTTCGCGGGCGAGTTCCACGGTGCGGCGCATCTGCGTCGACCAGTACTCGTCATGGCCGGGGAAGACGAGGCCGCGGTAGCGGGTGGGATCGACGCGGCCCGCGTGCAGATCGCGGGCGTCGGCGTAGGCGATGTCGTAGCCGTAGCGCTCGGCCCAGCGGATGAAGTCGTAGGCGTGGCCGACGTGCAGCGGCAGTCCCGCGCCCGCGTACGGGCGGTCGAAGGAGACCGTGGTGGCCGCGTCGGCCTCGCCGAGCAGCCGGCCGTCCTGGTCCCAGGCGTGGTAGAGGCTGGCGCCGGTGTGCCCGTCCTCCGGATAGAGGTTGTACGCCTGCCAGGTGATGTCGGGCAGCAGCAGGAGCAGGTCCGCCGGGCGGCCGTCGCGGACGGTGAAGGGCACGTGGGAGCGGTAGCCGTCGGCGGTGGTGAGGACGGCGACGTACGCGCCGATGCCCCAGTACGAGGGGACCTGCAGCCGCCAGGAGAGCCACCAGTGGTGGCATGAGACCGTGCGGTCGGCGGTGAGCGGGGGCGGCTGGACGATGCCGGAGAGGCGGGGGCTGGTGGTGATCTTGGAGGCTCCGTCGCCCCCGTAGTGCCCGATCCGGTACACGTCGACGGCGAACTCCTGGGGCGGGTCGACGGTGATGTGGAAGTCGATGGCGTCGCCCGGCGCCACCGCGCCCGTCGAGGTGAAGCCCTTGATCTGGCGGTGGACGTCGTCGGCCGACCGGGGGCCGCTGGTGCGGGGCGCCGGGATACGGGTGCCCTTGGCGCCCTGGGAGGGGATGTGGGCCGGTGCCGGATCCACGTACCAGGGGACCACGTGTCCCGTGTCGTCGAAGTACGTCTCACTTCCTCGGAGCCAGGGGACGGGGCCCTGGCCGAAAGGATCCGTCACGGCATGTGCGAGAGCGCCCGACTCCCAGCGGCGGATGTGCTCCGACCCCATGTGATGTCCCCTCCCTCGTCCCCCGTGAGCCGTCCTCAGCCCTTGCTCCGGCATGTGCCTCGTGCGCGATCGGTCCCAGCACATCACATTACGCACGCACTCCGTCACCGTTCGTCGTGAATTGACGTGAACGGAATGGGATTCTCCGGCCAGGGGTCGGGGTCGCGGACTCGAAGGTCCGGCATCCGCGCAGGTGGGCGGCGGTGGAGGTGCCGACCGGTGGGGCGGATGCGGACGGGAGCGGGCCCCGGGTCGGCGCGGGCCGAGGGGTCGCGGGCGCCGTATGGCCGGATGTCAGACCAACCGGACCGGCTTCTCGGCGCGCACCCCCAGGTTCAGCAGCCAGGTGCGCAGCGGGGCCGGATCGCCTTCCTCGACCAGGGTGAGCACCCGAGGCGCCAGATCGGCCGTGCGCTCGCCCCTGACCAGCAGGGACGGCCCGTCCAGCCAGTCGAGCCCCGGCACCGCTCCGGCCGTGTCCATCGCGGCGCAGCACACCATCGCGGTGACATGGTCCACGAGCAGTTCCCGGCCGGTGCGGGGCGGCTGGAGCGGGAACAGCGGCAGCACCCCCTCGTCCCACAGCGCCGGGACCGGGCCCGGCGCCTGTCCCGCCTCACCGCCGCCCGGTGTCCGGCCGACGGCCGCCTCCTCCCGCACCATGGCGGCGCTGAGCCCGGCGACCAGGGCGGCGGCGCGCACGCTGGCGACCACCCCGTCGTCGTCGGGAGTCGTGGGCACCGGCGCCTCGCCCTCGGTACCGGGCGCCCGGACCGTCAGATACTCCAGGACCCGCTCCAGCGTCGGGCCGTCCGCGCCGGGCACCGTCCTGGGTGTGGGCTGGTGGACGCCCAGGGCGTCCAGGACGCGCTGAAGGCGGGCCGCGTCCGTGCGCCACTTGCGGTCGACGACCTCCTCCGGGTAGTCGCGCCAGTCCACCGGCGCCCACTGCGGGCCGGGCTCGGCCGGACCCCCGTGGAAGAGGCGGGCCGCGAGCAGCGAGGCCGCCTCGTCGATGGCCCCGGGCTCCTCGAGCAGATCACAGGCCGGCCGCTCGCCCAGCCGGGAGGCGAAGCCCTCGGCCAGCCGGTCCCGGCGCGACAGTTCCGTCAGCGCCGCGACCACACCCGCGTCCAGCCGTGAGGGCCAGCGGCCCATCCGCCAGGCCGGCAGGGCGACCCGGGTCAGCAGGCGGTCCCAGCCCGCGTACGCCAGCCCGACCTGTTCCTGCGCCACGATCCGCAGACCGTAGTCCACGGCCTGTGCGCGCTCGGCCGCGGCCGCCGCCACCCCCCGCTCCATCTCCGCCGCATGCGCCCGGCAGCTCCGCAGCAGCAGGCGGGCCACCCAGCCGACCCCGGCGAGCAGCGTGCGTATGGGCGGGCTGTGCTCGGGCGCGGACGTCACGGCCACGGCCGCGTCCAGTCCTCGTACGAAACGGCGGGCCGCCGCTATGTCGGGGTGCGCCGACGGGCCCGTGCCGGCCACGACCGGGGCGAGGACCGCGCGCAGTTCACCCACCCGCATCCACCACAGGAACGGCGAGCCTATGACGAGCACGGGCGCGGTCGGGGCCCGGAGGGGCCGGGGGGCCGACAGGCCGCGTATCCCCCCGGGCGCGGCCGGCTCCTGTCCGCCGCGGGGCGGCGGGCCGTGGGCGCGGTGGGTGCGATCCTCCAGCCAGCTGTCGCAGTCGGGCGTGAGCGCTATCGCGGACGGGGCGGGGACGTCCAGGCGGTCGGCCAGGTCCCGGACCATCCGGTACAGATCGGGGGCCGCGGCCTCCGAGAGCGGGACCGTCGGGCTGACGGCCGGGCGGGCGCGGGCGACGACGAGGGCGATACCGGCGGCGGAGAGCAGGACGACGGCGGCGACGGCGGTCACGACCCAGCGGGTGATCACCCAGTCGTGGCCGCTGATGTGGCCGGTGGACTCACCGGCCAGGAGCACGACGGCGACGGCGGCGGGCAGCAGGGCGACGGCCAGCGCTCTGCCGCGGATCCGCAGCACGGCAAGAGCCCGTGAGCGCGCGCCCTGCGCGCCCGCCTCCACACCCATACCGGTCACGACCGGACGTCACCCCCTCTGTCCCGCCTCTGCACAGCCCGCCGGCGTCCGGCGCGGCCTGCGCCGTGACGGTCTCCGTCGTGTCCGGCGCGCAAGTCGTCGCCGGACACCCGTGCGTTGCTCACTCCCCCACTGTGGCACCCGCCACTGACATCGCAATGCCGGTGGGCCAAGTGCCGGAACGGCTTGCGCCGCACCCTAGTTGGGGTCCTGGCCGTCGTCAGCCGGATGGGTCACCGCTCACTCGATGGAATGGCTTTGGGGAAAGGTGGATGACGCAGAACACGGACCGGGCCCCGAATCCGGAGAGGGATTCGGGGCCCGGGGGGTTCATCGCTCACCGCCTCTCGGGGGCGGTGGCCCGGCTGCCGCGGTCGCCGGCGCCCGGCAGGGCTCAGGCCCGGACGTCGGCCTCCGCGGCCTTCGCCGCGATGTCCGTACGGTGCTGGGAGCCGTCGAGGCGGATGCGGTCCACCGCCGCGTACGCCCGCCGGCGCGCCTCGACGAGGTCCGCACCGGTCGCCGTGACGGACAGCACACGGCCGCCCGCGCTCACCACCGCGTCGCCCTCGCGCCGGGTGCCCGCGTGCAGGACGTACGCGTGCGGGGCGTCCTCGGCCGCCACCTCGTCGAGGCCGGTGATCGGGTCGCCGGTGCGCGGGGTGTCCGGGTAGTTGTGCGAGGCCACGACCACGGTGACGGCCGCGTCGTCGCTCCAGCGCAGGGGTTCGACATCGGCGAGGGTGCCGTTCGCCGCGGCCAGCAGGACTCTGGCGAGCGGGGTCTTCAGCCGGGCGAGGACGACCTGGGTCTCCGGGTCGCCGAAGCGGGCGTTGAACTCGATGACCCGCACACCGCGCGAGGTGATCGCCAGACCCGCGTAGAGCAGACCGGAGAACGGGGTGCCGCGGCGGCGCATCTCGTCGACCGTGGGCTGCAGAACGGTCCGCAGAACGTCGTCCACCAGCTTCGGATCGGCCCACGGAAGCGGCGAGTACGCACCCATGCCGCCGGTGTTCGGTCCCTCGTCGCCGTCCAGGGCGCGCTTGAAGTCCTGCGCGGGCTGGAGCGGGACGACCGTCTCGCCGTCGGTGACGGCGAACAGGGACACCTCGGGGCCGTCCAGGAACTCCTCGATGACGACGCGCTCGCAGCGGGCCGCGTGCGCCCGGGCGGCGTCGAGATCGGCGGTGACGACGACGCCCTTGCCGGCGGCGAGGCCGTCGTCCTTCACGACGTACGGGGCACCGAAGGCGTCGAGCGCCTCCTCGACCTCGTCGGCGCTCGTACAGACGTACGAACGCGCGGTGGGGACCCCCGCCTCCGCCATCACGTCCTTGGCGAACGCCTTGGAGCCCTCCAGCTCCGCGGCCTCCTTGGAGGGGCCGAAGACGGGGATCCCGGCCCGGCGCACGGCGTCCGCGACGCCCGCGACGAGTGGGGCCTCCGGGCCCACGACGACGAGCTCGGCGCCGAGTTCCGTGGCGAGCCCGGCCACGGCGTCACCGTCGAGGGCGTCGATCCGGTGCAGCTGGGCCACCTCGGCGATGCCGGCGTTGCCTGGGGCGCAGTGCAGCGCGGTGACGTCGGGGTCGAGGGAGAGGGAACGGCACAGGGCGTGTTCGCGGGCACCGCTGCCGATGACGAGGACCTTCACGGGGTCAGCCTAACGGGCGCGGGGCCATGCCCTTGTGGGGGCTGCCGAAGGGAGGCGGGAGGCAGGTTTGTGGCTTTATCCGAACCACCACCCGTCGGCGGACTCACCCGTCACTCGTTGGAGAACTCCTCCACGACGGTGGCGCCCAGCTCCCGGACGATCAGGTCATGGCCCGAGAGGGCCGACTCGTCCAGGTCGGGGTCGTCGTCCTCCGGCATGTCGTCCTCGGGAGCGACCGGCTGCCTCGCCGGGGCGGGAGGCGCCGCGGGGGCCGGGGCGGAGGCGGGACCGGCCGGTGCCGGGGAAGGGGCCGCCGCCGCGGCCGGACGCGCTGCCGGTGCGGACTGCTGGGGTGCGGGGCGGGGCGCGGCCGGTGCCCCGGTGCCGTAGCCGGCACCACCGCCGGAGTTGAAGCCGCCGCCGAAGCCGGAGCCCCCGGAGGGCGGCGGGGCCGAGCCGCCCGACGGGTCGACGATCGCCTCGATCTTCCACTGCACGTTGAACTGCTCGGCGAGGGCGCCTCGCAGCACGTCCTCGCTGCCGCTGCTCAGGAAGTTGTCGCGCGCGCCCGCGTTCACGAAGCCGAGTTGCAGCGTCGTGCCGTCGAAGCCCGCCACCTGCGCGTTCTGGCTCAGCAGGATCCAGGTGAAGCGGCGGCGGTTCTTCACCGCCTCCAGGATGTTGGGCCACAGCGTGCGGGGGTCGAGGCCGCCGGGAGCCGGGGCGGGGGCGGCGGCCGGAGCAGCGGACGCGGGACCCGCCGACGGCATGGGCGCGGCCGGGCCCTGGCCCCCGCCCGAGGGCGTCGCCGTGGGCCATCCGCCGGGCCGTCGGCCGCCGCCGGCCGCGCTCGCGGGGGGCCAGGCGCCGGGAGCGGCGGCGACCGGAGCCTGCGGCTGAGCGGCGGCCGGAGGCTGGGCCGAGGCGGCGGGGGGCGCCTCCTGGGGTGCGGGCGGCGAGGCCGCGGCGGGCGTCGCCCCGCCGTCGTGGCCACCGGGGCCCCCGGCCCCGTACGCGCCCGCGCCGGACGCCGGCGCACCGCCGGGCCCGGCGCCCCCGCCGCGCACCGCGGCCCGAGCCGCCGCGGCACCGCCGCCGGGCGGAACGGGCGCCGCGTGCTGCGGCACCGGTCCCCCGGGCGGAACGGGCGCCGCGTGCTGCGGCACCGGTCCCCCGGCCGGCACGTCGTGCGCCCCGGGTCCCGGGACATAGCCCATGGCGGGGCCGGCCCCGCCGGAGAAGTCGACGCCCCGCTCCAACCGGTCGAGGCGTGCCATGACGGACCGCTCGTCCCCGTACGCGGCGGGCAGCAGCACGCGCGCGCAGATCAGTTCGAGCTGGAGCCGGGGCGAGGTCGCGCCCCGCATCTCGGTCAGCCCCTCGTTGACGAGGTCGGCGGCACGGCTCAGCTCTGCCGGGCCGAACACGCCCGCCTGGGCCTGCATCCGCTCCAGTACGTCGGTCGGGGCGTCGATGAGTCCCTTCTCGACGGCGTCTGGCACGGCGGCGATGATCACCAGGTCGCGCAGCCGCTCCAGCAGGTCGGCGACGAACCGGCGGGGGTCGTTGCCCCCTTCGATGACCCGGTCCACGACCTCGAAGGCGGCGGCACCGTCCCCGGAGGCGAAGGCCTCGACGACGGAGTCGAGGAGCGAGCCGTCCGTGTACCCGAGCAGGGACGTGGCCATGGCGTACGTCACACCGTCGACACCCGCGCCCGCCAGCAGCTGGTCCATGACGGACATGGAGTCACGTACGGACCCCGCGCCCGCGCGCACGACGAGCGGCAGGACCCCGTCCTCGACGGGGATGGCCTCCTTCTGGCACACCTCGCCCAGGTAGTTCCGCAGGGTCGCGGGCGGCACGAGCCGGAAGGGGTAGTGGTGGGTGCGCGAGCGGATGGTCCCGATGACCTTCTCCGGCTCGGTGGTCGCGAAGATGAACTTGAGGTGCTCGGGCGGCTCCTCGACGACCTTCAGCAGCGCGTTGAAACCGGCCGACGTGACCATGTGGGCCTCGTCGATGATGTAGATCTTGTACCGGCTGCTCGCGGGTCCGAAGAAGGCCTTCTCGCGCAGGTCACGGGCGTCGTCCACACCACCGTGCGACGCGGCGTCGATCTCGATGACGTCGATGGACCCCGGTCCGTTCCGCGCCAGGTCACGGCAGGACTGGCACTCGCCGCAGGGGGTCGGTGTGGGGCCCTTCTCGCAGTTCAGGCAGCGCGCCAGGATGCGGGCACTGGTCGTCTTGCCGCAGCCGCGGGGCCCGCTGAACAGGTACGCGTGATTGACCCGGTTGTTCCGCAGCGCCTGCTGCAGCGGGTCAGTGACATGCTCCTGCCCGATGACCTCGGCGAAGGACTCCGGGCGATAGCGGCGGTACAGCGCGAGAGACGACACGCTTACGAGGTTATAGGCGCCCACCGACAACCCGCCCCGCCCCGAGCCGCTCCCCCCGCGAGGACCGTCCGGCCCCCGAGGAAGACCCGGCCCCCGCTGCCGGTGAATGCGACCTCGCTACCCGGAAACAGAGAAGACCCCTCACGCACCCGCCAGAGCCGACCTACCCTTGCTGCCTTCCGGCCCTGGGGGAGTTCAGTCAGATAGCGCCGCGTGAGGGGCTGAGCCCCAGCCTACCCGATCGCCGGGGCCCCGAACGAGTTCGCTAGCACTCCCTCGCGTCATGTAATGTTTCCGGCGGAGGATTCGCCTAGAGGCCTAGGGCGCACGCTTGGAAAGCGTGTTGGGGGCAACCCCTCACGAGTTCGAATCTCGTATCCTCCGCCAGTGCCTCACCGGGCACGATGTCGAAGGGCCCCACCGCTTGCGGTGGGGCCCTTCGACGTTGTCCTCAGACCTCGTCGTCCTGGTTTTTGTCCACAGCGGGTTCCGGGGGTCCCCAGATGGCTTCGGCGACCTCCCGGGCGACGTCCTTGAGCATGGCGTCCGGCACCTGCGGGTACCGCGCCCGCATGCCCGCGGAGGTGCCCGGCCCGTTTCCCACCCCATGACCTGATCGATGCCCCGGTCCGGGACACCGGGCAGCATGAGCACGGTGGGCCGTATGGCGGGCGTCGTGCAGCCGGGTGTTCCGACCCCCGCTTCTTCCAGCAACTGCTTCCACTCGTGACAGTCCGTGTTCGGGCTCTGCGGGCCACCCAGGGGCTTGGTGACGACGTAGTCCGACTCGACCCACGGATCGCCGGCCGCCTTGTGCTCGCGCTCCTGGGTCTCGGCGTGTGCACGGAGCAGGCCGCGTCGAGCTGCGCGCACAGATCGTCCTTCGGCGCCCTGCGCAGGTCACCGCTCATGCCCTCGATGATCCGCACGAACATCCGCCCACCCGGTGGACTTGCCCGCCCCTGCGGCCCGGTGAGGAACGGTGCGGGGACGGGCACGGAGGGTCCGAGGCAGCCGACGAGCCAGGCGATGGCCAGGCATTCCGTCTCGGCGCCCGGCAAGTTGCACAGTCGGAGCAGGAGGTCGAAGGCGAGGCGTGGGGGCCGCCCTTGGCGTGGCCAGGACTTCCGGTTGATCAGGAGGGTCGTGGGCTACGGGAGCGCGTGGACGCGGCATACGGCGGGTGGCATGATCCCGGTGCCGTCGGGCGCGGGTCCGCCGTGCGGGGAGGGAGCATGAGGTTCTACGTCGCCATACCGGCTGTTCTGCTGGCGTTGCTCTTCGCCGCCTCCGGCACAGCGGGGATCACGTGCTCGAGGACAGCACCAGCTAGCAACGGATGGGGAGCCGTCAGGGGAGCTTCCGCATCGCGCGCAGCCCAACCCAGTAAGCGAGGGGCGCAACCGCGAGGCTGACGATCGAAGCAGCTGTGTGCGCGTGCTCCTGGGTCAGCTGCTTCGTCGTTTCAAGAGCTCACCAGATGGTTGTACCGAGGCAGAAAACCCGCAGGTCACACCAGACGCGACCCAACCTCGCCCCTGAAGCGATGATTGCTCGCCCGGCCGCCGTACCGTCGGCTTCAACCGGAGCAAGGCGGCTCGCCTATCCGGCGAAGAAGGGCAGCAACGCGAAACCGGCTCCCACCACCAGGCCGACCACGGGGAACTGCCAGCCGGTCCATCCCCCAAAGAGCCGAACCTTCTCGGGACGTCCCGAGGGATAGCAGAGTTCCACCTTCGAGCCCGGGGTGCCCGGGCCGGACAGGCGTACCCGCTTCTCGTGCGGCACGCCGGTGCCCGGCTCCCGGAAGCGCACGAGCCCCATCCATATGGTCGACGACGTGCCGTCGCCGGCCGGCGAACGCTCTCTGTGACTCATGAGCAGCGCCCCCGTGACGCGCGTCCCGCGCTGGGCCCGGATCTGCTGGACGGTGCTGCGGAGAGCCGAGACCCAGACGCAGGCGCCTGTCGCCACCGAGATCCACAGCCCGTAGTTCCCGCTCATCCGCGCCTCCCGGCTCCTTGCCCACCCGCACTTCGGCGCAGGTCAAGCTATGACACGGCTTCCAGGCAAGCAGCAGCAACAGGGGCGCCGAGTGGGCGGTGCCGCTGTGCGCCCGTCCGCAGGTGCAATCTGCCCTGATGTGCGACCTCGTTACGACCGAAACGAGGTCGCCGGACTTTTCGGCTCCGTAAGAAGTCCGGAAGGCCCGCCACGTCACGCACGTGCCCAACTTGCCTGAACAGCCCGCTGATATCCGTCAGACAAGTGCGCTCGCGGGAGTCCGAATTCGGCAGGCACTCCACATACGCCGATGACCTGGAGTTTCCCCCAGGTCACCGTCTTTTTTCAAGAGAACGTACGGCTCAGGGCACGTACGACCGCGTGTTGCCGGCCCACAGTGCGCCGCCCTTACCGGGTCCGCCGGTGCTCGAGTAGACGACGAAGTTGCCGTCGCTCTGCAGCAGGGCGTACGCGCCGGTGTGGCCGTTGGTGTGGGTGGACCAGAGCGCACTGCCGGTGCTCGGGTAGACGACGAGGTTGCCGTCGGTCTGCATATAGGCGTAGGCACCGGAGTGGCCGGAGCTGTGACTGGACCAGATCGCCTTGCCGTCGTGCTTGCGGTAGATCACGAAGTTGCCGTCCGGCTGCATCACCAGGCGGGTGTACTGGGTCTGGGCCCACCAGCCGCCGTGGAGCTTCTGGCCCGAGCCGATCTTCGTCGACCGCGCGTAGGTGCCGTCCGACCACAGCGAGCCGCCGGCGCTGGGCCCGCCGCCGGCGCCGTAGACCACCATGTTGCCGTCGTCCTGCACCAGGAAGTAGGCGCCGGTGTGGCCGTTGGTGTGGGTGGACCAGAGCGCACTGCCGGTGCTCGAGTAGACGACGAGGTTGCCGTCGGTCTGCATATAGGCGTAGGCACCGGAGTGGCCGGAGGTGTGGCTGGACCAGATCGCCGGGCCGCTGCCGCTCGTACCGTTCGTCTTGAGGTAGGCGACCAGGTTGCCGTCGCTGCCCATCGTGAGCGTGATGTTCGCGCTGCTCAGGCGGTGGCCGGAGGTGAGCTTCCGGCCGGGCTGCAGCAAGTTGACCGTGCTGGCGCCGCCGGTGAAGGCGGTGGTGCCGTTGGGCGTGCCGAGGCCGGTGGGGCCGTCGTAGCCCTTGCCGGCGGTGCACAGGTAGCTCGTCGAGCAGGTGCCGTCGTTGCCCGTGGTGACGTCGTTCAGCGCCGACCCGTGCCCGTACGGGTAGGAGGACGGGTAGCTGTTCGCGGTCGGGGTGCCCGCGAGCGCGTAGGTGGCCGCGATGAGCGGCGAGGAGGCGCTGGTGCCGCCGTAGACGTCCCAGCCGGAGGCGCCGTAGGTGTCGTAGACGGCGACGCCGGTGGCCGGGTCGGCGACCGCGGAGACGTCGGCGACGGTGCGCTTGCCGCAGCCGGTGTCGGACTGCCAGGTGGGCTTCGCCTCGTCGGCGGAGCATCCGGATCCGGTGCCCTCGGTCGAGTTGGTGGACCACACCGACTCGCTCCAGCCGCGGGTGTTGCTCGCGCGGCTGAGGGAGGTGCCGCCGACCGCGGTGACGTAGGGGGAGGAGGCCGGGTACTCGACGCCGTAGCCGCTGTCTCCCGCGCTGACCGTGATGGCGACGCCGGGGTGGTTGAAGTACTGGACGTCGGCGGTGGTCTCGGTCGGGTCCTCGGTGCCGCCGAAAGAGTTGGAGACGTACTTCGCGCCGAGGGCGACTGCCTTGTTCTCGGCCGTGCCGATGTCGGTCATGCTCGTGGAGGAGGCCTCGACGAGCGTGATGTGGCACTGCGGGCAGACGGCGCTGACCATGTCGAGGTCGAGAGAGATCTCGCCGGCCCAGCCGGAGTCCGCGCTCGGGTAGGTGGTGCCGCCGGTCTGGTTCACCTTCTTGAAGCAGCCGTTGGCCGTGGTGCAGGCGGGAAGGTTGTACTGGGACCGGTAGGCGGCGAGGTCGGACTCGGCGTTGGGGTCGTCCATGGCGTCGACGATCGCGACGGTGCGGCCCGAACCGGCGGTGGCGGACGGCAGGTTGTAGGCGCTCTGCAGGTCCGAGGGGCCGTAACCGGACGGGGTGGTGTGCGGGCTGACGGTCAGATGCTGGACGACGTCGGTACGGGCCTCGGCGAGGCACGCCACGTGGCCCGGCGCGGTGGCGTGGGCGCACAGGTGTTTGACATGGGGCGCCCCGGTGGCCGACGGTGCGGCGGACGCGGTGGCCGTGAGCCATCCGGTCGATATGAGTGCCGTGGTGGACAGCAGGGCGGCGGTGGATGCCGCCCGACGTCTCCTCGAGAGCAAGGAAATGCCCTTCTTGTGGTGGTCGCGCTGGGGGACCGGATGGTCTGCCCATGACAGTCGGATGCCGCTGATCGATGTCGATGCGAGATCCGCAGATGGGGGCGGAGGAACGCTAGCCACACCGCCGGCCACGAACAACGCGGAACAGGTAAATCCTTGATCAGAGTTGCGTACGCAGCCGACCGGGGCCCGCGCGCGCACCTGGACAGGATCAAGCACCCAGCCGGTCGCCACCGCGTCGGTCTCCCTCTCGTTCACCGCCGTTCGCGGACGTTCGGACAACACCGAAGGCTCCGACCGGCGAGCGGTCGGGGCCTTAGGTGTTGTCGGGGTTCAGGATCTCGTGGAGTCCGACGAGGGCGGGCGGGGGCGCCGAAGCCGGGTTCCGAGAGGTCGAACCAATTGCCCTCCGGGTCCATGGCCCGGTACTCGGCGAAGGGGCGATCGGTGAGGCGCTCGGCCGGTCTCGGGGTGCCGGCCGCCCTCAGGGTCTCGGAGGTGGCGGCCCTGTCCTCGATGGGGAAGCCGAAGTGGTTCATGCCGACCGGGGTCTCACCGTCGAGCCGGTGCTTGCGGTTCGCCCGGCCGGGCCCTTGAACGTGCTCCGTCCCACCGGCGGTCCATCGGGCGGGGCCAGGACGGCTCCGCCCGCCGCCGGGCTTCCTCAGGTGCTCTGCGCTGCCGCCTTCCGGCGCCGCAGGATCACGGTGACCGGCAGGAGCGCGCCGCCCAGGACCAGTCCGGTCGCCCCTCCGTAGAAGGCCATGGATCGGCCGGCGACGACGGCGTGCGCCCGGCCCGGCCGTCCGTGGCCGGTGTGGCGCGGGAACGTGATGCGGGCGCGGTAGGTCTCCTCGTACAGGCCGCTCTTGAGGTGGAGGGTGGCCTTCCAGGGGCCGTTCGCCACCTGGTCGGTCACCACCACCGTCACCGGCTCGGACTGGCCGGGCGCGAGGGTGGTGCCGAGTTCGACCGGGTAGGGGCCGGCGTTGATGCTGCCTCTCACCGCGGTCAGGTTCAGGAATCCACTCAGGTCCAGAGCGCGGCCGCCGGTGTTGTGGACCTGAGCCCTGACGATCGCCCGGCCGGCCCGGTCGCGTTCGCCGGTCATCGTGTCGACCCGGAATCTGGTCGCCGGTGGATTGTGACCGCCCACGCAGAGATACACCCGGATGCCGGCGCGGTTGACCAGGGTGACACCGGGGCCGTGCCCTCCGGACACCTGGGCCCAGACGACGCCGTATCGCTCGCCGGGGGCCGCGTCCCTGGGCACGTGGATCGTCACGGACGTACGGGCCGTTGAGTGGGCCGGCACCCGGAGCCACTTCTTGCCCAGTGACATCCAGGAGGTCAGTTCGTTTCCTCGTCTTCCGAACGTGCCGATGAACGAACCGTGCTTGATCGTCGCGGAGCTGGGATACATCATCACGCCCGCCGGTCTGTCGGAGGTGTTCGCCACCTCCACTCGCCGGCGGATGGTGGTGCCCGGGCGCAGGTTGTCGATGATGTACTGACGTGCGCGTGTGTCGTTGACCAGGGAAGCGGGAACGTCGACGAGCCGTACGGAGAAGCTGCCTTGACCGCCGGGACCCCCCGCCGCCGCGACACGGGGTGACGCGATCGCGGACGGAGGGCCACCGAGGGTCCCGGCGAGCGCCATCAGGCACAGCGCTCCGGCCGGAATGTACTTGTGCACAGAAGAGACCTCGGATTGCGTTACGTCACGCCACGGAATGCGTGATGGTCGAGGTGTACGTGCCCGCGAGCGAGTTCGCGGGAACCGTGATCGAGATCGTCGGGTTCCAGGTGGCCGAGTTGGTGCCGGTGACCGCGGTGGCGGTCTGCACGGGGCCCGGCGGATACATGGGGCTGAGGTCCGACGGGGTCACCGTGGCGGTGCCGATCACGCTCGCCTGAGGAGCGTGGTAGGTACTGGAGTTCGGCGCGGAGACCGAGATGGTGGTGTTGTTGGGACCCGTGAAGTCCACGGCCTGGGCCGTGACGGTCCAGCCGGCGGTGCCACCGCGCTGGTCCGTCACGGAGACGTTGCCCAGTTGGTTGCTGACCGTCTGCGGGGTGGAGCTGACGATGGTGGAACCGAGGTCGACCGGTCCCGCCGGCACCGTGATGCCGAGGCCGCCGCCGGTCACTTCCAGCGTCACGGGGGTGTCTGCGGCGGAGGCCGATGTGGGGCAGACCAGAACTGCGAGGGAGGACAGCATCACCGACAAGGGAATGCCACGACGCATTCTCTTTTTCCTCTCGGGGTGGGAGACGCAAGCAGCGTCTCGCTGCATGATCACTGGCATAGTGAGGGCCTGCGCCACCGTCTGCAGTTGTTCCCCGACCCGACACGACCGCATCTAGCCGATTCGGATCAATATACGCACCGGCCGAGGGCTCCGGCCTCGCGGCCGACAAGGGTCCGCGTCAGTGGAGATGGCGGCGCACCCGCAGGTCGGACGGGCCGTGCCGGGGAAGGACGCGCCCCGCCGGCGCGGCACACGGACCGACTTTCGCCGCCACTCCCCGGCGAGCCGTCAGTCCTCGTCGAAGCCGCGGAAGGTCCCCGATCCGTCAGCCGCGTCGGCGAATTCGGCGAAGTCCATGTTGGCGAGGCTGAGGTTCGCCGACACGTCGAAGAACCACTGGGCGGGGACCCTGAACGTCCGTCCGGGTTCGTCCGCCAGGTCCACGGCCAGCAGCGGACACGACGGATCCGCCATGGTGGCCGCGTCCGCCAGGAAGACGTAGAAGATCCGCTCGTCCTCCGCTGTCGCGGCCTCCTCGTCCAGCAGCGCCTGGACGCTCACCTCGGCGAAACGAGGGTCGTCGACGTATGTGGCAAGGGAATGGTCGTCCGCGACGTCGAGGGCGGCTCGAACCGCGTCCCAGGATCCGTCGTCACCGAAATCGGTGCGCAGAACCAGCGAGGTCAGATCATCGGGTTCAGGCAGAGACATGGCGGTGATCCTGCCACCCGCCTACGACAACGGCCGCCGGCCTGCTCCTTCCCGCCCCAGGGTGCGCAACTCCGCCCAGGCGGCCGGCGTCCGTCCGCGCTCCTGCCAGTACGGATGGAAGAGCACCGCGGTCGACAGCCGGTACAGGCGCCGGCGCAGCTCGGTCCGGCCGGGCCGTTCGGCGAGCCGGCGGTAGGTGGTGCTCCACTCCTGCTGGGCCTGGACGAGGTCCTCGGGAAACCGTCGCATGCACAGATTCAATCATGTGTTCGATTTCCACGACAGCCGGAGCCCGCCGCAGAGCCCGGCTGCCGGAGCCCACCGCAGAGCCGGCTGCCGGACATAGCGGCGACCGACACGGGTCATGAACGGACAAATAGCAGTATTTCTCCGGGCCCGAGTGTGCTGGAGGATGTCGGAGTCCCTTTGCAACGAGCCCGGCGTCCACCCCGAGACGGGCCTGCCGTACTCCAGCCGCCATCTGGTGGACTGTCCGCGCGACGGCGCCCGCCGGTTCGGGTGGGAGCGGCGCAACCCCGTCCCCGGGGCCCGGCGCGACGGAAGCCGGCTGATCGGGGCCGGGGTGGCCGCCTCGTCCTACCCCTCGTGGCGCTTCCCGGGAAGCGCCACGACGATCCGGGCCGCTCCCGACGGGCGCTACACGGCGCTGATCGCCGCCGCCGACATCGGCACCGGCATTCTGAACGGCGCTCACCCAGATCGCCGCGGACACCCTCGTCGTCGCCGTCGACGACGTGGAACTGCGGATCGGGGACCCGCCCTCCACGTCGCCGTCGACAACGTGGAGCTGCGGATCGGGGACATGGTGCCGCCGCGTCGGCGAGGTCGGCCTCGTCGGCACCGCCGCGACCATCGCCAACGCCGTGCACCAAGCGACCGGCATCCGCGTCCGGGACCTGCCGATCACCCTGGACAAGCTGCTGGACTAGGGCGTGTCGTCAAGCTCGCGCCGTCGCCCGGAGGGCGCCCTGCGGCGTCAGGCGCGTGCTCCGGGAGTGCCCCCTGCTCGAAGAGCTCGGGGGAGTGCCGGGCGCCGGCCGCCCGCGGAGGCGGCGCGCGGGCACGGGCCGTCTCCGTGGCGTTTCGGCGCGGCCCAACCCGCGCCGGGACAGGGCGACTTCACGCCCGGACCGACAGCGGCGGCCGCGCCCCGGACCGGTCCGCCGGCCCGGATGCCCGAAGCGCCGGGAACGCTGGTTGATGGGACGTTTCGACATAGTGGGTCCTTGTTCGCCCTGCGGTGTTATGAAGGGAACATGGAGTTTTCCGGCGGTGTCGGAGCCCGTCGTGTCTGCTGAACGCCGGCCGCGCACCGGTCGCCGCTGCCTGCTCAGCCTGCGCAGCGTGGCCGGGCAGGTCTTCCTCGTCCAGCTCGTGATCGTGGTCCTGCTGGTCGCGGCCGCGGTGGCGGCCGTGGTACTGCAGTCGGCCCGGGACGCCCTGGACGAGGGCAAGCGGGAGTCGGTCGTGGCGGCGCAGACGTTCGCGAACTCTCCCGGTGTGGTCAAGGCGTTCCGCAGCCCTGACCCGTCCAAGGAGTTGCAGCCGAAGGCCGAGGACGTACGGAAGAAGTCCGGCGTGGACTTCTTGGTGGCCCTGAGCACCACGGGGATCCGGTACACCTACCCGTACCCGCAGGAGATCGGGAAGAAGTTCGTCGGCACCATCGAGCCCGCACTGCACGGCCACATCGTCGTCGAACAGGTCGGCGGGCCGCCGCTGCCCGCGGGAAAGGGGACCGCAGTACAGGCGGTGGTCCCGGTCACCGACCCGCACGGGACGGTCGTGGGCCTCGTCTCGGCCGGGATCACGGTCAAGAACGTGTCCATGCTGTGGATGCCGCAGCTGCCGCTCATCGCGGGCGCGGGCGCGGGCGCGTTCGTGGTGGCCACGGCCGGGGCCATGCTGGTGGCCCGGCGGCTGCGGCGGCAGACCCGCGGCCTGGGCCCGGAGGAGCTCGCCCGGTTGTACGAGCACCATGACGCGGTCCTGCACTCCGTGCGAGAGGGGGTGCTGATCACCGATGCCGACGGGCGGCTGATGCTCGCCAACGACGAGGCACTGCGGCTGCTGGGCCTGCCGCCGAGCGCGAAGGGGCGCACCGTGCAGGAACTGGACCTGCCGGAGCCGCTCGCCGGGCTGCTCAGCTCACCGGGGCCGATCACCGACCAGGTGTACCAGGTGGGGGACCGGCTGCTGGCGGTGAACAAGCGGCCCACCGTCCCGAACACGGGACCCGACGGCAGCGTGGTGACCTTGCGAGACACCACCGAGCTGGCGGCGGTGACGGGCCGGGCCGAGGTGGCGCGGGAGCGGCTGACCCTGCTCTACGAGGCCGGTGTGCGGGTCGGGACGACCCTGGATGTGCGGCGTACCGCCGAGGAGCTGGCCGAGGTGGCGGTGCCCCAGTTCGCCGAGGCGGCCACGGTTGACCTGCTGGACTCGGTGCTGCGCGGATGGGAGCCGACGGCCGAGGGATGGCGGCATCTGCGGCGCGCGGCGATCGCCGGCGACGTCCGGATGATCCCGGTGTATCCGGTCGGCGAGCTGATCACCCTCGCTCCCGGGGGCCCGCAGATGAAGACGCTGCAGCAGGGGCGCGGGGTGCTGGAGCCGGACCTGCGGCAGGCGCCCGGCTGGCAGGCGCAGGATCCGGAGCGGGCCCGGAAGGCTCTGGAGTGCGGCCTGCGTTCGCTGCTCACCGTGCCGCTCCAGGCCCGGGGGGTGCCGCTGGGCGTGGCGAACTTCTACCGGATGGCGGGATCCCCGGCGTACGAGCCGGAGGACCTGTCCTTCGCGGAGGAGCTGGCCGCGCGGGCGGCGGTCGCCATCGACAACGCCCGCAGGTACACCCGCGAGCACAAGATGGCGGTGACGCTGCAGCGCAGCCTGCTGCCGCGTGGCCAGCCGGAGCAGGAAGCGCTCGATGTGGCCTGGCGGTATCTGCCGGCGGAAGGGCGGGGCGTGGGCGGGGACTGGTTCGACGTCATCCCGCTGTCGTGCGCGCGGGTGGCGCTGGTGATCGGGGACGTCGTCGGCCACGGGCTGCACGCGGCCGCGACGATGGGGCGGCTGCGCACCGCGGTGCACAACTTCTCCACGCTGGACCTCCCCGTGGACGAGGTGCTCGGGAACCTGGACGACCTGGTCGTGCGCATGGACAGCGAGGAGCGGCCCGACGGCGCCGCCGACGGTCACGAGGGGGAGGGGGTGACCGGGGCGACCTGCCTCTACGCGATCTACGACCCGGTGACGGGGGCGTGCACGATGGCCCGTGCCGGGCATCCCGGCCCGCTGCTGGTCTCCCCGGAGGGGGTCGTCAGCACTCTCGAGGTGCCGGCCTCGGCCCCACTGGGACTGGGCGGCTACCCCTTCGAGACCGTGCAGCTGAAGCTGGCCGAGGGCTCGCAGCTGGTGCTCTACACCGACGGTCTGGTGGAGAACCGCGACCGTGACATCGACACCGGGCTGGCCGAGCTGCGCCGGGCCCTGGAGGGGGCCGTGGGGCCCAATCCGGAGGAGGCCTGCCAGGTGCTGATCAACAGGCTGAAGCCGGACCACCCCTCCGACGACATCGCCCTGCTGGTGGCGCGCACCCGGCTGTTCCCGCCCTCGCGCGTGGCCGAGTGGGACGTGCCCTCGGACCCGGCGGTGGTGCCCTCGGTGCGGGCGCAGTGCCGGGACAGGCTGCGGGACTGGGGGCTGGAGGAGACCGCGTACACCACCGAGCTCATCCTCAGCGAGCTGGTCACCAACGCCATCCGGTACGGCGCCCCACCGATCCAGGCGCGGCTGCTGTACGGGCGCTCGCTGATCTGCGAGGTCGCGGACTGCACCAGCACCTCGCCGCGTCTGCGGCGGGCGGCGACCACGGACGAGGGCGGGCGCGGGCTGTTCCTCGTGGCGCAGTTCGCCCAGCGGTGGGGGACGCGGTACACCACCTGCGGCAAGGTCATCTGGGCGGAACAGAGCCTGCACGGCAGCGCGGCCTACGGCGTCGGCCAGCGACCGGTCGACGTGCTCCTGGAACAGTTCGACGACGTCACCCTGTGACGTCAGGACGGCACGGGGTGCCGGGACCCGGCCGGGCCCCCGCACCACCACCGTCTCTCCCTCCGGCCGGGTCAGCCCTTGTTGGAGCCCAGGGTCAGACCGCTCACGAACTGGCGCTGCAGCGCGAAGTACACGATCAGCGTCGGGATCGCGGTGAGCAGGGCGCCCGCGGCGACCAGGTTGGGGTCCGTGAAGTACTGGCCGGTCAGGTTGTTCAGGGCCGAGGTGATCGGCATCTTCTCGCCGGTCGAGATCAGGACCAGGGCCCAGAAGAAGTCGTTGTAGATCCAGATGGACAGCAGGGTCGCCAGGGCAGCCATCGCCGGTTTGCACAGCGGCAGCGTGATCTGCCAGTACAGCCGCCACACCGAGGCGCCGTCGACGAGCGCGGCCTCGGTCAGCTCGTGCGGCAGCGAGCGCATGTAGTTGCTCAGCACGAAGGCGCAGAAGCCGGACTGGAACGCCACATGGATGAGGACCAGGCCGAGCGCGGAGTCGTACAGCTTGCCGCTCGCCGTGATGCCCGGCAGGTCGGTGAGCAGGTACATCCGGTACAGCGGGGTGATGATGACCTGCTGCGGTAGCAGGTTGCCCGCCGTGAACACCAGCAGCAGCGCGAGGTTGAGCCGGAAGTCGAAGCGGGCGACGTAGAAGGCGACCATCGACGACAGGAACAGCGTCAGCAGCACGGCCGGCACCGCGATCAGCAGTGTGTTGCCGAAGTAGTGCAGCATGCCCGACTGCTGGTAGGCGTTGATGAAGTTGTCCAGGCTCAGCTTGTCCGGCCAGGACACATAGCCCTTGGCGCTGGTCTCGCTGTACGGGCGCAGGGCCGAGAAGACCGCCCACAGCAGCGGGGCGAGCCAGGCCAGGGCCGTGCCGGCGAGGAAGACATGCAGCAGGATGCGGGCGGGGCGGACGGGCGCGCGATTCGTCGGCGCCCCGGTCGCGAGGGTGGAGGCGCTCACGCTCGCCGCTCCTTCCGGAAGGTGGCCACCAGATACGGGATGATCACGGCGAGCGAGATCACCAGCAGGACGACGGCGATCGCCGACCCGTAACCGATACGGCTGGACTCACCGATGATGTTGTTGGTCACGAGGATCGACAGCAGCTCGGTGCCCTGGGCACCCTTGTTGAAGACGAAGACCAGGTCGAAGGCGCGCAGGGACTCGATGATGGTGACGACCAGCACGACGGTGTTGGTCGGGCGCAGCGTGGGGAAGATGACGCTCTTGAACGTCTGCCACTCGTCGGCGCCGTCCAGGGCCGCGGCCTCGCGCAGCGAGGGGTCCACGCTCTTCAGGCCGGCCAGATACAGGATCATCATGTAGCCGGTGTGCCGCCAGGACGCGGCGATGAGGACGGCCCACAGATTGAGGCTGGGGTTGCCGATCCAGTCGATGTAGTGGCCCGGCTTGTTGGCGCCGATGATGCTGTTGATCAGGCCGGTGTCCGGGTTGTAGACGAGCTGCCAGACGAAGCCGATGCACGCCATCGAGATGACGACCGGCAGGAAGTACGCGGTCTGGTAGACCCTGCTGAACCGGATCTTCTTGTCCAGTTGCACGGCCAGGAACAGGCCGAACGGCGTCGGGATCAGGATCAGCACCACGAACCAGACGACGTTGTGCTGGACGGCCGGCCAGAACTGCGGGTTGTCGGTGAAGAGCTGCTTGAAGTTGTCCAGGCCCACCCACTGGATCGAGTCGAACCCGATGCCGTCCCAGGTGGTGAAGGCGAGCGCGATGGAGGCGAGGGCGGTGACCCAGACGAGGGCCACGTGCAGGACCGTGGGCACGCCCGCCATCAGGGCGAGCGTGATCCGGTCTCGGCGGGTCAGCAGGCGACGGTGCCCCCGCGTGACCGCCTTCTTCTTGGATGCGGCGCCCGGAGGCGGCTCGGGGGCCGCCTCCGGGGACTTCGTGGTCGTGTCGGTGCTCATGCGGACGCGAAGATCGTCTTCTTCTGGCGCTCGATCGAGGACAGCTGGCTGTCGACGCCCTTGGGGTCCTGGATGAACTTCTGCAGCGCGGGCTGCATCACCGTGGAGGTGAAGTCCGGGCGGCTGTCGCGGTCCATGAACTGGGTGAGGCTCTTGGCGCTGCTGATCATCTCGAACGCCTTCTTCTGCAGCACGCTGTACGAGGAGGTGTCGGCCTTGGAGGAGGCGGCCACCACGCTGGGGTCGGTCTTGAGGTAGGTCTCCTCGGCGTCCGGGGAGCCCAGGTACTCCAGCAGCTTCACGACGCCCGCGTGGTTCTTCGGGGCCTTGCTGACCATGAAGCCGTCGGTGGGCGCCTCGACGGTGTCCTGACCGTAGGCAGGGTTGATCTCCGGGAAGGCGAAGAAGTCGAGGTCGTCCAGGTCCGCCTTGTTGGTGAACTGCTGGGCCACGAAGCTGCCCAGGAGGTACATGCCGGCCTTCTTCGACACCAGCGTCTGCGCGGCGTCCTGCCAGGTGCGGCCCATGGCGCCGTCCTGGTGGTAGGGCAGGATCTCGGTCCAGTGGTCGAAGACGGCCTTGACCTTGGCGTCGGTCCAGGACGCCTTGCCCGCCATCAGCTGGACGTGGAAGTCGTAGCCGTTCAGGCGGAAGTTGATCTGGTCGAAGGTGCCCATCGCCGGCCAGGCGTCCTTGTCGCCGAAGGCGATCGGGACCAGTCCGTCCTTCTTCATCTGCTTGCACAGGGCCACGAACTGGTCCCAGGTGGTGGGGACCTGGTAGCCGTGCTGCTGGAAGACGCTCTTGCGGTAGAAGATCGCCCACGGGTACGTGGTCAGCGGCACGAAGTAGTACTTGCCGTCCTCGCCCTTGCTGAGCTTCTTCATCGCGTCGGGGAAGTTGCCCCCGATCTTCTGCCACACGTCGTCGATCGGCGTGGCGAGCTTCTTGGCCGCGAAGAACTGCATGCGGTACCCGGCGAACCAGTTGAACACGTCGTCAGGCGTGCCCTGCAGATACGAGTTGATCTGCTCCTGGAAGGTGTTGTGGTCCTTCGTGTTCACGTCGACCGTGAGGCCCGACTGCTTCTTGAAGGCCGCGTAGACCTCCGTGAAAGCCTTCTTCGGCACGGCGTCGGACGCGTTGGAGCCGAGGGTGACGGTCTTCGGGTCGGAGGACGTACCGCTGCCGCCGCAGGCGCTGAGCAGGGGTATACCGGCTCCGGCGAGGACGGCGGCACCACCGATGCCGCGCAGCAGGGAGCGGCGGCTCGGGCTCGGGAGGGAGGGACCGGACGGAGTGTGCTGCATGACGGCTCCTGGGGGCAGGGTCGGTCACGGCTGGCCCCTGTGAGCGGGTCAGAATCAATCAGAAACCAACTTGACCGAACATCGTGGGCGTCATCCCACTCGCATGTCCGGGTATGCGTCAAGAGGCCCCCACGGCCGTTTTGGAAACGTAATCGACACGACCTTGATCACTCCTGCTAACAACCAGGCAGCGGAGAACCGGTATCGGGGTGCCCGCTGTCGGGTGTTCGACGGGTCGTCACCCATGGTCAGACGCGGGGTCGGAGCCCGGGAACCAAACAGGTCCGCCCACCGCAGGAGGGTGACGGAACATCATGTTCCGCCCGCTGCTCCCGCTAACCGATCGTCACCGTCCTCGACACGGTCACCTGGTCGATGTCGCTGGTGCGGATGGTCGCCTTCATGGTCCAGGCGCCCCGCAGCGGCAGGTTCAGCACGTCCGCGGCCCAGTAGCCGCCCCGGTCGGTGAGCCCGGCGTCCAGAGGGCCGAGGTTGCGCGCCTTGAACGTGAAGGTCAGCCGCAGTTCCGGAACGGTGGCGATACCGCCGTCCGGGCCGTAGACGACCGCCTGGACGGCGTTCTCGCCCGCCCGGGCAGGCGTCAGCTCGATCTGCACCTTGCCGTGCCCGCCCGCCGCTCCCACGTCGAAGGGGAGCTCCACGGTGGAGCCGAGGGACTCCTCCGCCGCGGCCGTCGAGGTCGCCGCCTCCGTCGCCGCCCGGCCCGGCTGGGTGCCGCTGAGCAGCGTCGAGAGCACCAGCACCACGATCCCGATGGTGACCTCCGCCAGCACCGAGCGGCGCAGCGCGCGCCGCTGGGGTCCCGGATCGGGCGGGCCGTCCTGCCCGTGCCCGGCACCGCTGCGCACGGGCTCCGGGTCCGGGTCCGGGCCCGGGTCCGGATGCTCGCCGTCCGCACCCAGGTCCGTCTCCACGCCGCCCCCGTCCGCGTCCCGATCCGCGGCTACGGCCTCGGTTCCGCCGCCCGCGGGCACGGCGCCCGGCGTCCCGTCCCGGCCCGTGCTCGGCGTCCCGTGACCGTCCTCGTGCGGCGCCTCCGGCCGGCCCGGCCCGCCCCCGGCCGCCACCGGTTCCCGTGCCCGCTCCGGCACCGGCACCCTGGCCGCGGGTATCGCGAGCCGTGCCGTCCAGCGGCGCGAGTACGCCGCCGCCGTCAGCAGGAGCACCACCGCGACCAGCTTGGCCGTCAGCAACCTGCCGTAGACCGTGGAGGTGAGCGCGTCGAGAGAGCCGAGGCCGCGCCAGGACTGGTAGACACCGGTGGCGACCAGGACGGCGACCGCGGCGAAGGCCAGCCGGGAGAACCGGGCGACCGCGTGCGCCGGGAGTTCCTCCGGCGCCCGGTACAGCATCGTGAGCAGGGCCGCGAGACCGCCCAGCCACACCGCCATCGCCAGCAGGTGCAGCACCGCCGAGGTCATCGCCACCGGCACCTGGATCCCGGCGGAGGCGTGCTCGGACACCGCCCAGGTGAGGGTCAGCGCGATCGACAGCACGCTCACGATCGCGAACCGCAGTCGGCCGCGCGGCGCCGCCCCCGACCGGCCGACGACCACCGCCGCCAGCCCCAGCACCACCAGCCGCGCGAGCAGCGCGAGGCCCGGGCGGCTCGTCCCCGTCTCCCGCAGGACCGAGGGGTCGAAGACCGCCGCCGGGCCGCTGCCCCGCTCGTACGGGCCGCGGAGCAGCAGCAGCGCGCAGGTGGCGCCCAGCAGCGTCCACCAGCCGCCCACGAGCAGGCCGCGGGCCCCGTTCATCCCGGTCGCCATCGCGAACACGGTGATGCCGAGCACCAGGGCCAGTCCCCCGTAGGCGACGTACCGGGCGATGTCGTAGAGCGCGGCGGAGGCGGCGTCCTGGGCCTCGTCGCCCGTGACGACGGCGGTCGTCACGGAGGGCTTGCCCACGGAGAACGTGAGGGCGCCGTTCACCGGGTGGCTGTCGGCCGACACCACCCGCCACGCCACGATGTAGGTGCCGTCGGGCAGGTGCGGGAGCGTGACCCGCGCGGTGTCCGAGCGGCCGTCCGCGTGCTCCGGACTGCCCGTGTGCACCCGGCGGTTGCCCGGGTCCAGGACGCGGATGGAGTTGTCCAGCAGGCCGACCGACTCGGAGAAGGTGAGGGTCACCGCCTTCGGTGCCGTCTTCAGCACGGTGCCGTCCGCCGGATCGGTGCCCTTCAGCGCGGCGTGCGCGGACGCGGAACCGCCTCCCGCGAGCAGGACCAGGGGAACGACGACCAGCACAAGGGCCAGGCGCCGAAGCCCCCTGTGCCGCCCGCCCGCCCCCGGGCTCCTCCCCCGCACGCGTGCTGCGCCCACGTCATGTCTCCCGTATCCGCCGTTCCCGGGTCCTGTTACGTACGGACGCGGTGTCCCCTGTGCTCAAGCCCGGGGCGATGCCGCACCTCCGTACGAGGGTTACGTCATCATGACCGGCGGCCGTGTCACCACGTGGGGCGGGCCGACACCCCGCCGTCCACCACCAGGTCGTGCCCGGTGATCCAGGACGCGAGCGGGGAGGCCAGGAACACACAGGCGTCACCGATGTCCTCCGGGCGTCCCAACCGGCCGGTGGGCGCGGCCCGTTGCCACCGCGCCACGCCCTCCGGCCAGGCCTCCGCCAGGTTCTCGCGGTCGATCAGGCCGGGCGAGACGGCGTTGACGCGGATACCGAGCGGGCCGTACTCCAGGGCCGCCGACCGGGCGTGCATGACGACGGCCGCCTTGGCGGCGCAGTAGTGGGCGTGCAGAGGCGCCGGGTATGTGGCCTCGATCGAGGCGATGTGGGTGACCGTGCCGCCGCCCGTCTCCCGCATGACCTCCACCGCCGCCTGGGTGCACGCGAACACGCTGGAGAGGTCGGTGTCGACCACGGCCCGCCACTCGGCGGCCGTCATCCCGGCCAGTTCCCGCGTCGGCTGCACACCCGCGTTGTTGACCAGCGCGGTGAGCCGGCCCGCGCCGAACTCGGCCGCCTCGCGCACCAGGCTTCGGCAGGCGTCCTCGTCGGTCAGATCGGCCCGCAGGACGACCGCCCGGCCTCCGGTGTCACGGATCCGCGCGGCCACCTCCCGAGCCGCCGTCACCGAGGTGCGGCAGTGCACCGCGACCGCCGCGCCCTCCTCGGCGAACCGCAGCGCGATCCCGCGTCCGATGCCGCCGCCCGCCCCGGTCACCAGGGCCGTCTGCCCCGCCAGCAGTCCGCTCACGGCCGGCACAGCTCCGCGATCCGGTCCGCCGCGCCCGGGTAGCGGGCGCTCAGCACGGCCGCGTCGCCGTGCTCGTAGCTCTCGTCCGTGAAGCCCGGCGCCATCGTGCAGCCGAAGAGCGTCCACGCCCCGCCCTCGGCGACCCGTCCGCCCATCCAAGTGCCGGCGGGCACGGTGAGCTGGATGTGCTGGCCGCGCAGGACGTCCGGCCCGAGGACGGCGGTGCGGACACCGCCGTCCGGGGCGAGGAACAGCAGCCGAAGCGGGTCGCCCAGGTAGAAGTGCCAGACCTCGTCGGCCGGGAGGCGGTGCAGCGCCGAGTAGTCCTCCGGTGCGGCGGTCAGCAGCGCGACGATCGCGGTGCCCTCCGGGCGCCCGTCGGGCCGCTCGGGCCCCGTCCAGGTCCGCCGGTACCGCCCGCCCTCACGCGGGATCGGTTCCAGGCCGTAGTGCGCGATGAGGTCATCAGGGGTCACGACAGGAAGGCTAGGGCCTGTTCGAAAGCAGCGTCGTCCGCCCGAAGGGCGGGACCCGCGGCGTCCGGTGCAGGGGGCACCTCCCAGCGGTACCCCGACAACGCGGCGAGGTGCCGTGCCAGGCGTCGCGAGCCAGACGGGACTTCGAAACACGACCTAGAAGGTCGATGAAGATCTTGGTGAGGGGTTGTCTGGTCGTGCGGCCGGATGGCCCCTACGGTCATGTGCCGGCCGGCGCGAGGTGCCAGGTGCCACTGGCGTAGGTGAGTCCGAGGTTGATCAGTCGGCGAAGGTTGAGGGCGGCGGTTCGGGTGTGGAGCCAGGTGTTGTTGCT